>NZ_LR134201.1:1592814-1911377 GCF_900635955.1 Cedecea lapagei | reverse complement strand
CGTCCAATTACCCAATCTGCCGATCCGGCGAAAACGCTGCGTGATATCCGTGCGTCGCTGACGCAGGAGGCGTGATGAAAGATAACAATAGCCGCCTGGTCTATTCCACCGAAACCGGCCGCATTGACGAACCTAAAGTTGAAGTACAGCGCCCAAAAGGCGACGGTATTGTTCGTATCCAGAAGCAAACCAGCGGGCGCAAGGGGAAGGGCGTGTGCCTGATTACCGGTATCGACGCCGATGATGCCACGCTAGCAGGCATCGCGGCCGAGCTTAAAAAGAAGTGCGGCTGTGGCGGAGCGGTAAAAGACGGCGTAATCGAAATCCAGGGCGACAAGCGTGATTTGATAAAATCATTACTGGAAGCAAAAGGGATGAAGGTTAAACTCGCGGGCGGCTAAGCCGTTTTAGATATTAATTAATGGGCCACGGTAAATACCGTGGCCTTTTATTTTTAACTGCTGTTAGTCAGACCTGAAAAATTAACACGTAATGAATTCGTCAAAGCGGGTTAGCTTTTGCTGGCATCCTGCCTTATTTACCCACCTGGTGACCGATAATACCGCCTACTGCCGCACCGCCAAGCGTCCCAAGCGTGCTGCCGTCGGTCAGCACTGCGCCACCCAGCGCACCGGCACCTGCGCCGATTGCCGTGTTGCGGTCACGCTTGGACCAGTTAGAACATGCGCTTAAGGACATTGCGAGGGTAATAGCCAGCATTGCAGCGGCCACTTTTTTGTTATTTAAGGTCATCATACTTTCTCCAGAATAATTGATTCACGGAAGCCAGTCACAGGTAAGTATAGTAACAATTCACCACTTTACCGGACGGCACGTGAAACGATGTCGCGATATAAGCTCAAAAAACAGCAGGTGTGTTTATTACTCCCTGTTATATCGCTAAATTCTATTCTAATTTTCCCGTATGATTAACACAGGTAAAAACTCTTAATTACAGCGTGGGAATATTCTGAGAGAGAAGAGGCCCGCGCAAAGCACGGGCAAAGAGTCTTAGATCGTGGCGTAAGGATCGACGATATCCACCTGAAGATTGGCCGCTTTAAGCTGCTCAAGGGTTTCCTGACTCAGCGCCGCGTCGGTGATTACGCGGCTGAAGCGTGAAATTGGCCCTAGCGTATAGGGATGCACGCTGCCAAATTTGCTGCTGTCCGTAAGCACAATCGCCTCACTGCCTTTCTCCAGCACGGAGTTCACCACGTCGGTGCGTAGCATATCTCGTCCGGTAAAGCCGGTTTCCGGCAGGAAGCCGTCGATGCCGATAAAGGCCTTACTGAAATGCAGCTGCTGGATGAACTGGCGGGTGAGCGGGCCGACCATACTTTCGCTCTTCTTCTGATAGATACCACCGACCAGAATCACTTCGCAGTCGGTATCCTTCAGCAGATGGGCGATGTAGCTGCTGACGGTGATCAGCGTGATTTTTTTCTGCTCCGCCAGCGTGCGTGCGAGAAGCGCGTTGCTGCTACCGTTCTCGATAAACACGGTTTCCCCGTCGCTCACCAGCGACGCAGCATGGTGCGCAAGCTGCAGCTTGAGGGTGTAGTTGTTCATCATTCGGGTTTCAACGTCATCGCTATCCAGCGGCACGGCGAAACCATGGGTGCGTCGCAGGTAATTCTTTTTTTCCAGCAGGTTTAAATCCTGCCGAATGGTCACTTCTGAAACGCCGGTTGTTTTCGCCAGAGAGGCGACGCTAACCCGCCCCTGATCGATAACCATCTGCAGAATAATTTGTTGTCTTGAGTTCATGTCAGCCAGTAGTCAGGCGGCGGGTTAACCGCCGCCTTCTCGTCAAAGAGTATGTTCCGTGCGGGCTATAATATCATCCTGAGCGTCCGGAGATAAGGCAGTAAAGAAGGCCGAGTATCCTGCTACCCTGACCACTAGATCACGATATTTGTCAGGGTTTTGTTTTGCCTCAAGCAGGGTTTCACGGGAAACAATGTTGTACTGAACGTGCCAGCCCTTATGCGCCTCGAAGAAGGTGCGCAGCATAAACATTAATTTTTCGCGATCGCGCGGATTATCCAGCGTGGAAGGGTTGAGCTTTTGGTTAAGTAAAACGCCGCCGAGTATTTTATGGGTTGGCAGCTTGCCTACGGAACTGATTACCGCCGTTGGGCCAAGGTGGTCGGTGCCTGAGGCCGGGCTCGCCCCTTCTGCCAGCGGCGTTTTGGCCCTGCGGCCATCAGGAGTCGCCATCGTTGCTGCCCCAAACGGCACATTAGCTGAGATAGAAGATGTTCCCGCGTAGTAAGTCCCGCCAATCGGGCCGCGGCCAAAGCGCGTGTTGTGGTACTGCTTCAGTTCGTCGATATAGGTCTGGTAAGCGCGCGCCAGCAGCATATCCACTTCATCATCGTCATTGCCATACTTTGGTGCGCCATTGATTAACCGCTGGCGAAGCTGTTCGCCGCTCAGATCTGCAAAGTCGTTGGCCAGCGCATCCGCCAGCTGTTGTTGGCCGATAATGCCCTGGTCAAAGACCAGCTTGCGCACCGCAGAGAGGCTATTGCCGAGGTTAGCAATACCCACCTGAAGCCCTGAAACCCAGTCATATTTTGCTCCGCCTTGCTTAATGCTTCTGCCTCGTTCAATGCAGTCGTCCACCAGCGCGGAACAGAGAATGTCGTGGGCGTTTTCTTCCAGAACCGTGTCGACAACACACTCGATCTCAATTGATTTCTGCGTGTAGTAGCGAATTTGCCGATCCCAGGCCTCCAGCACCTCGTCAAACGAGGTGAAGTTACCTGCGGAAAGCGCTTTTTGCTGCGGAAGAAATACCTTGCCGCTGGTGGCATCACGGCCATGTTCGAGGCTGGCGAGCATGACGCGGGCAAAGTTAATAAAGCTCATGCCGGTGCAGCGGTAGCCCCATTTTCCCCCGACGGCGGTTTCAATACAGCCGATGGCCGCATAGTCATAAGCATCTTCGCGGCTGACGCCGATCTTAATGAATTCGTCGATAACAATTTCATCGTTATTAAATGCCGGCATCCCGAACCCGCAGCGAATCACCTGAACGCAAGCGTCGAGGAAGTCGTTGCTCATGCCTGCGTGATAGCGAACGCTGAGGTTCGGCTGCGTTGACCGCAAACGACCGCAGGACTCAAGAATGGCATAGGAGAGTGGGTTAACGGCATCTACCGGCACGCCGTTGACCAGAGTTTGCCCGCCGATGGTGACGTTCTGGTACAGCGGGCTACCTGCAGAGGCTTTAGAGTGCGAGCCGGAGCGAATCTTATTCACCTCGAGCAACTTCAGCCAACAGCTTTGCAGCAGCTCAATCGCCTGTTCCCGGCCGATCGTTTGCTGGAGCTCAACGTCCCGGCGGTACCACGGATAGAGGTATTGATCCAGCCGGCCGAAGGAAACGGAGTGGCCGTTGGACTCAATCTGCAGCACTAGTTGAATAAAGTAGCCCAGCTGTAACGCCTGCCAGAACGTTACCGGCGGATGGTTTGCAATATGTTCGCAGTTATCGGCGATCGTCAGCAATTCTTCGCGGCGCGCCTCTCGCGTCTCTTCCGCAGCCATTTTTTTCGCCAGCTGCGCATAGCGCAGGATATGATCGCTCAGGGCGGCAAAGGTCATATCGATAGCCTTCAGGAACTGCTCTTTATGCAGATCCTCCCAATCCGTAAGCTGCAGTCGCCCGCGGCGCTCGGCGACCTTGTCGCGCAGGCCGCTAATCCCCAGCCTCAGCAACAGCGGGAAGTTAACCGCCAGATGAGCGTCGCCCGAAGTCATGTTGCCTTCGGCTTTTATGATCCCGGTAGCCAGAAGCGCTTTTTGCTCGTCGGTAAACATGCCGTAGCAGCGATCCTGTACCGTCTGGCCTCGCCACCACGGGCAAATTTCATGCATGACGGCTTTATCCGCCTCAGAAATTGAGAATCCGGCACCGGGACGATCGCCAAGTTCGTCTATCTCGCTCTCAATCCAGCCGACGGTGTACTCAGGAAAGAAGGGCGCTCCCCGTACGTGGCTCGCCTGGTTACCGACGATAAGTTCATCGTGTTTAATCCAGATAGTGCGTTCGGCCAGGTGATGGGCCAACGCCATTGCACGGCGAACCGGCAGCGGTTTGTCCTGGTGCTGCTGGTAAACGCTGGTGTAATGGCGGGGCGCGTTCGGTACAGACCGGGGGTTTAACGATATGTATCAGCGCCTCTTTATGCGCCTTGATGCGTGGGCTAAGTAAATTCAGGTTCAGTTCGGTCATGATGGTTATCCTCTAATCCAGGCTGTCATGCCTTTTTGGCTGGCGTACTGTTCGGCAAAATGCAGAAGTTCTGGCGCATCAAGCGGCTTGCTGGCGGCCAGATAGGGCTTCCCCAACAGGTGATATTTATGGATGCCCAGGGTGTGGTAGGGCAGAAAATGGATCGACTTTGCGCCGATCTCATCGGCGGCAAAATCGGTGATGGCGCGAATGGAGCGTTCATCAGCATTAAAATCGGGAATGAGCGGTACGCGGAGGGTCATTGCTACACCGCAGGCGGCAAGCCTGCGAAAATTATCCATCACCCGCTCGGCGCTGCCGTCGGTCCACGCGTGAAAACGCGCCTTGTCTACATGCTTGAGGTCGGCCAGCAGCAGATCTAAAAAGGGCAGCGAAGGTTCCAGGTATTTCCAGGGAACGTGCAGGCAGGACTCCACGGCAGTGTGCAGGTCGGCATCTTTGCTTCGTTGCAGCAACTCTTTAGCCAGCTCGGGCTGCATAAAGGGCTCGCCGCCGGACAGCGTGATGCCTCCTCCGCTCCGGAGATAAAAAGGTTTATCACGAAGGACGGCGGTCATAATGGCGTCCGCTGTTTTTTCCTCACCGCAGACGGTCAGCGCCTGCGTCGGGCAGCAATCCCGGAGCGAACTTATCGCGCCTTCGTCAAGTTTGCCGCGAGCGATGATCAGCTCATCTCCAGCACGAGAAACTACCTCCGGCGCAGCCTGCTGACAAAGATCGCAGCCGGCAAGACAAAGGCGACGGTCCAGCAAGATATCGCATTCCCGGGAGCAGCTTTCCGGGTTCTGGCACCACCGGCAGCCCAGGGAGCAGCCTTTCAGGAAGACGACCGTGCGGATCCCCGGGCCATCATGGGTAGAGTAGCGCTGGATATTGAACAGCATGATATAGCTCTCCGTGTTTCTTTCGTAAATTAAATTACTTTCGAATGAAAGTTATATTGATATTGATCAGCTAAACAATCGACGGCCGGGTTATGATGCCGTCAATGAGAGTTGACTCAACTTCTGGAGAGCGTAATGGAACTGTATTTAGATACCGCTGATGTAGCCGCCGTTAAGCGTCTTGCCCGGGTTCTGCCGCTGCAGGGCGTCACGACCAACCCTTCAATTGTTGCTAAAGCCGGTATTTCCCTGTGGGAAGTGCTCCCTGCGCTGCAGGATGCGCTTGGCGGAGAAGGCAAGCTTTTCGCCCAGGTGATAGCCAGCCATGCGGATGAAATGGTGAAAGAAGCGCAGCTGTTAACCGCACGCGTACCGGGGCTGGTTGTGAAGGTTCCTGCCACTCCGGAAGGGCTTGCGGCGCTTAAGCAGCTTAAGTTAATGGATATCCCGACGCTGGGTACGGCGGTTTATGGCGCAGCGCAAGGGCTGCTGGCCGCGCTGGCGGGCGCTGAATATGTTGCGCCTTATGTGAACAGGCTGGATGCTCAGGGCGGGGACGGAATTCAGATGGTGCAGGATCTGCAGCAGCTTTTAACGCTGCACGCGCCTGACGCTAAAGTGCTGGCGGCAAGTTTCCGCACGCCGCATCAGGCGATGTCGTGCCTTCTGGCCGGCTGCGAAGCGATCACGCTGCCCATTGATGTGGTCGAGCAAATCCTGGTCACCCCGGCGGTAACGGCGGCAATTGGCGGGTTTGAAAAAGACTGGCAGGGCGCTTTTGGATCCTTAACGCTCTAGTCTTTACGGCCACCGTTCGGCGGTGGCTTTCACGCAAAGCTTATTTAATGTAAGAGTCCAGCACCTTCAGGATCACGTCGAGATCCTCTTCACGCTTCACCTCATCCACTTCATGCACGATATGCTCCGTAAGATGCCCCTTAATCACCTCGCGCATTAAGCCATTAACTGCACCTCGTATGGCGGCGATTTGCTGCAATACGGCCGCGCACTCATGTGGCTCATCAAGCATCTTTTTTAGCGCAATCACCTGTCCCTGAATTTTGCTGGCACGGGCTTTCAGTTTTTGCTTATCGCGGATGGTATGTGACATGCGGTTTACCCTCTAAGAAGATCTTTATAATGATACTCACACAAATCTACTGGGGGGTAGTATTTTATACTGGGGGGGAGTAGAATTTAGATCCCACATCTCAGCAAGAACGATCCTCATGACTGAATTCACAACGCTTTTCCAACAAGGCAACGCCTGGTTCTTTATCCCCAGCGCAATTCTGCTTGGCGCACTGCACGGCCTTGAACCCGGGCATTCGAAAACGATGATGGCCGCATTTATCATCGCTATTAAAGGTACCGCCAGGCAGGCGGCTATGCTTGGGCTGGCGGCGACGCTATCCCACACGGCCATCGTCTGGCTTATTGCGTTTGGCGGGATGTACATCAGTAAACGTTTCACTGCGGAATCCGCCGAACCCTGGCTGCAATTGATTTCCGCCGTCATTATTCTCGCTACGGCATTCTGGATGTTCTGGCGCACCTGGCGCGGAGAGAAAAACTGGCTCGCAGAGTCGCAGGAAAGCGGACATCACCATCATGATGAAACAAAACGGATTGATACCGGTCATGGTTATGTTGAGCTTTCCATCTTTGAAGAAGGGCAGGCTCCCCGCTGGCGTTTACGCAACCTTAGCCGAAGAAAATTGGAGGCGGGAAATATCGCTCTGGAGACTCAGCGCGAAGGAAGAGAGAGTTCGCAGGTTTTCAAGTTTGTGGATTGCGGAGGTTACATGGAGTCGACTTCGCCCATCCCTGAACCTCATAACTTTAACGTGCGTCTCTCATTTGGCCACCGCGGGCACAGTCATGATTACGAAGTGGAGTTTCATGAACATCACCACGATCATTCCGGAACAGAAGGTCTCGATGTTGGGTCGAAGGAGTATCAGGACGCGCATGAGCTGGCGCATGCCAATGATATTAAGCGGCGTTTTAGCAATAAAGAGGTGACCAACGGGCAAATTCTGCTGTTTGGCCTGACAGGCGGTTTGATTCCATGCCCGGCCGCTATCACGGTATTGCTGATCTGTATGCAGCTTAAAGCGCTGACTTTGGGCGCCACGCTGGTGGTTTGTTTTAGCCTTGGCCTTGCGCTGACGCTAGTCACGGTCGGCGTCAGCGCGGCGGTGGGCGTCCGTCAGGTGGCAAAGCGCTGGAGTGGATTCAGCGCATTTGCCAGAAAAGCGCCATACTTTTCAAGCGCTCTGATTGCTGCGATGGGACTATATATGGCTATTCAGGGATGGGGCGGGCTGGGTCACTAATACAGTTCAGGGAAGAGGCATAAAGAAAAAGCAGCCTTTTTGTTGGGCTGCTTTTGTCAGAGAAGGCGTTAAATTTCCCACGGCGATTTTTTTGGCTCGCCGCCGTGTTTATTCCCGTCGTTATCTACGCTCAGTAATTCGGCCTTGAGGATCTCAAGGTTGTTTATCGCTGAGGCATAATCTTTGGCAACCAAAATATCCAGCACGGTATCGATACGTTTGGCAAGCTGCTGCGGATCCAGGGTTGGCATTATTAATCCTGTCGGTAATGGCGAATGAATCATGCACCCATAATGCAAAAAATAGGCGCTAAAGAGAAGGGTGAGCGGCGAATTCCTGACCTTATTGTGCAATAAATTATCGCACAACATATAAGTATTAATTATTAATCTCTGCTCCACATTCATCAAACAATAGCCGTGGATTAGTCTGATCCTGCGATGACCGCACATTCATTTTATGAGGATCTGGCTATGACAGTTATCAACCAACCCACCTGCAAACTCTTTACCGATACTGCACGTTTCACTCAACTGTCTGGATATTACGAAGAAGAACGACGTACCGTCTGGATGATGCTTCGCTCCCGCCCGCGTCCCTGCTTTAATCACGAGCTTATCGAGGAGATCATGAACCTGGGCTATATCGTCCAGAAGGCCGGATTCAAAGTTGATTTCTGGGTTACCGGTTCGCTGGTCCCCGGCATGTACAATACCGGCGGGGATTTGGGGTTTTTTATTGAAACTATTCGCAACGGGCGTCGTGAAGCGCTCCGCGCCTACGCACGGGCGTGCGTTGACTGCGTTCATGCCGCATCGCGCGGTTTTGATAGCGGGGCCATCAGTCTGGCGATGGTCGAAGGAAGTGCCCTTGGCGGCGGGTTTGAAGCCGCGTTGGCGCACCATTTCGTTCTGGGACAGCGTGACGCAAGGCTGGGCTTCCCTGAAATCGCATTTAACCTGTTTCCCGGCATGGGCGCTTACTCGCTGGTGGCTCGCCGTTCCGGCATGAAGCTTGCGGAGGAGCTTATATATAAAGGGGAGTCCCACACGGCGGAGTGGTATCACCAGCATGGTTTAGTGGATCAGCTGTTTGAGCCGGGTCAAGGCTATCTGGCCACGCGCACCTTTATCGATACCCTTCAGCCTAAATTAAACGGCGTAAAGGCGATGCTTCGTGCGCGGCAGCGGGTGCTGCAGCTACCGCGTTCGGAGCTGATGGACATCACCGAGGACTGGGTGGATGCCGCATTTTGTCTGGAGGCCAAAGACATCGCCTACATGGAGCGGCTTGTGCAGCTGCAAAACCGCCATACCTCGACGGCTTTGCGTAAAGCTAGCTAGCCTTTTGTACTGGCCCGGTAGCGTTTAAACCATCGCTCGAATACGGCTGCGGGCATAGGTTTCGCGAATAAAAAACCCTGCCGTTCGTTGACGCCGTTCCTGGTAAGGAAGGCGTCTTCTTTTTGATTTTCCACTCCCTCAGCAATGACCTGCAAATTGAGCGCCTGGGCAACGGCTACAATAGCCCTGACCAGCGACTGGGAGACCGAATGCTTATGCACGTCGCGCACAAAAGACTGATCCAGCTTAATCGCATCGATAGGAAAGCGAGCCAGCTGCGATAGAGATGAATAGCCGGTGCCGAAGTCATCGAGATGGACCTGCGCCCCCAACTGGCTGAACTGCTTAATGACCGAGAGCGCCAGCTCTTCATTCTCAATAAGACAGCTTTCGGTCAGCTCAACGTCGATCGGGCAGTAGTCGAAATTCAGATCTTTCAGCGCCTGTTTGAGGTCGCTAAGGAGAGTCTGGTCGGCAAGCTGGCGAGCCGAAACGTTAACCGCCACGCGCAGATTGATGCCGCTCTTCCGCCACTTCGCCACCTGCTGCACAACGCTAACCATCACCCAGCGGCCCAGAGGCACAATCAGGCCGGACTCTTCGGCGTAGGAGATAAAGTCCAGAGGAGGGATCAGCCCGCGCTCCGGGGACTGCCAGCGTACCAGCGCCTCCAGGCTACGGACTTCGCCTCGGCAGGTTATCTTCGGCTGGTAGTGGATCACCAGCTGGTCGTTATCCAGCGCTTTGCGCAGATTGGTATCGAGCCACAAATACTCAAAGACCCGCTGATTCATCTCCGGCGAAAACACACAAAACTTACCGCGGCCGCTCTCTTTTGCCGTGTACATGGCCGTATCGGCATTGCGAATCAGGTTCTCTCGCTCCTCGCCATGCTGCGGGGCAAGAGAAATGCCCAGCGAACAGCCGCTATAGACCTCAATCAGGCCGATTCGGAAGGGCTGTTTCAGACGGGTTAAAATGCGGGAGGACATCGCCTCCAGCGAGCCCTGCGAGGTGTTGGTCGCCAGCACGATAAATTCATCACCGCCGAGGCGAGCCAGCACCTGGCCCTCTTCAAGGCAGCTTAAAATCGCCAGTGAAACGGCCTGCAGCAGCTGATCGCCAAACATGTGGCCGTAGGCATCGTTCACTTTTTTAAAGTTATCGAGATCCAGATAGACGATGCCAACCTGGGCCTCTTCACGCTTCTCTATGGCGTCGGCGATCAGATCGTAAATGGCGTTGCGGTTTGGCAAGCCGGTGATCGTATCCGTATTCGCCAGCACCCGCAGGCGCTCCTGAGCACGGCGCTCTTCGGTGATGTCGGTTCCGGAGCAAATCAGGTAGATTTCGTTTTTGCCGCTGCCGCTGTGCACAAACTTATTGCGGAATAAAAACAGCCGCTGGCCTTTTCGGGTTTTTACCCACCGTTCGACCTCATAGGAGCTGCCGTTGCGGAAAAAACCGCTGATATTGCGCTTTGAGGCGGCGGCTTCGCTGCGGCTCATAAACAGCCTGAAAACGTTCTGGCCGATGACCTCGTGCTCTTTCATCCCGGTGTACTCTTCACTTAGCCGGTTGAAGCGCTGAATATTTCCCTGTTTATCAAGGATCACTATTACGGAATTGGCTTCAGAGACCACCTGCTCTGCAAAAGAGAGGCCCTGCACCAGATCTCGC
Source organism: Cedecea lapagei (assembly GCF_900635955.1). Lineage (GTDB taxonomy): Bacteria > Pseudomonadota > Gammaproteobacteria > Enterobacterales > Enterobacteriaceae > Cedecea > Cedecea lapagei. The sequence goes on along the minus strand of NZ_LR134201.1, from coordinate 1,900,864 downwards.
GCCACCGAACGGGTATCGTGCCAGGCCGATGCGGTGCCTGCCCATTCACGTTTTGACACTTTTCGGCCCACCATATGCACCGGTACCTCGGTGCCGAACAGCGACAGCGTCATGGTCAGGCTGGAAGTGATCACCGTCATCTGCCGAATTTCGTCTGCCTGCGCAGGTTCCAGCGCCACGACCCGACCGGTGTCAGAATCTTCACTGGCCGCCAGTTGTAGGGCGTTACTGTCAGCCGGTAAACGCCAGTAGGGGCTGCTCGTCCCCAGATAACGATAAAGCAGGTTCTGCTCTGCATCGTCTTTCATTCTTGCTCCTGAGCCTCAGGGAAATCATCACCCAAATCTATTATTTATAGTAGCAACAGAAAGCTGATGTTAAAGCCCCGGTAAAGAGGAAAAGATCTTGTTTTTGCAGAGGATGTGCTTTACGTCGGCGCAGGGAGCCGCGGGCATAAAAAAGCCGGGCAGAGCGCCCGGCTTTCACTGCGTGCCTCAGGATCAGACCGCGGGGCGAGCAATTACGCTGCGGGTTTCCATACGCACTTCCGCGATGGTCACGTCGATAACGTCGGTCACCTTATAAACGACTTCGCCTTTAATCTGCACGGTGCCGTTTTCCTGACTGCAAACCAGCTCGTCACGCACCGCATGGATGAATGGCGCAGGAATAAACGCTACCGCACCGTTATCAACGAGGCGCACGCGCATCCCGCCACGACTGACGTCGATAATCTCTGCTGCGAAGCGTGTATCGGTGCCGGCTTGCGGATTCAGGTAACGGGCATACAGCCAGTCGCCAACGTCGCGTTCTGCCATACGGTTCAGACGGCGGCGCTCCGCCATCTGGACGGTGGTGTCTTCAGCCGGACGAGCGGCCGTTTCACCTTTGATGATCGCTTTCAGCAGGCGATGGTTAACCATATCGCCGAACTTACGAATCGGTGAAGTCCAGGTGGCATAGGCCTCGAGGCCAAGGCCGAAGTGCGGGCCAGGCTCGGTGCTGATTTCGGCAAACGACTGATAACGGCGAATGCGGCTGTCCAGGAACCCGGTAGGCTGAGCATCCAGTTCGCGACGCAGCTTGCAGAAACCTTCCAGGGTCAGCACTTCCTGCGCGTCCACGGTGATGCCGTGGGTCTGCAGCATAGCCGCCAGCTGGTCGGTGTTTGCCGGGTCAAAGCCGGTATGCACGTTATAAATCCCGAAGCCCAGCTTCTCGCGCAGCACGATGGCGGCACAGACGTTAGCCGCAATCATCGACTCTTCAACGATGCGGTTTGCGATGCGGCGAGGCTCGGCTACGATATTCAGCACTTCGCCTTTTTCACCCAGAATAAAGCGGTAGTCCGGGCGGTCTTTGAAGACCAGGGCATGGGTCTGACGCCACTCGCTACGGGCCAGGCAAATGCGCTGCAGCAGGCGAATTTGATTCGCAATTTCTTCGGTTTGCGGCTTCCAGTCACCTTTCTCTTCCAGCCAGTCAGAGACTTCGTCATAAACCAGCTTGGCTTTGGACTCGATATTTGCGGCGAAGAAATGGATGTCGCTGGCAATGGCGCCGTCCTGCTCAATGGTCATACGGCAGGCGAGAACAGGGCGAACAACGTTTGGGCGCAGGGAGCAGAGGTCGTCTGACAGCTCACGCGGCAGCATAGGAATGTTGAAGCCAGGCAGATAGTTGGTGAAGGCGCGGATTTTAGCGATGCCGTCGAGCTTGCTGCCTTCCGCAATCCAGGCCGTTGGATCGGCGATGGCAACGGTCAGCTGCAGCTTGCCGTCGGCCAGCGCTTCAACATACAGCGCATCATCCATATCTTCGGTGCTGGCGCTGTCGATGGTGACAAAATCCAGCGCGGTTAAATCTTCCCGCACCAGGCCATCATCGAGCATTTCGGTGGCTACGCCGTCCGGCGCTTCACGCTCCAGATTGTGACGTGACAGTGTCACCCACCACGGCGCAAGGTGATCGTCGCCGAAGGTGATAAATTGGGTTAACTCGGCGTAGAAGCCACGGTCGCCTTTCAGCGGATGGCGGCGCATCTCAGCCACCGCCCAGTCGCCGTGCTGGAAGTCATGTTCAACGTCACGTGCGGCACGGCACTGAATAGCATCTTTCAGCAGCGGATGATCCGGGACAATTGACAGACGATCGTCTTTCTTCTGAACGCGGCCAACAAAACGCGTCAGGAAAGGCTCGATAAGCGTTTCCGGCTCGGCAGACTCACGGTCCTTATCGGTGTGAATGACGGCGCTGATACGGTCGCCGTGCATCACTTTTTTCATCTGCGGCGGCGGAATAAAGTAGCTTTTATTGCCGTCGACTTCGAGGAAGCCGAACCCTTTTTCCGTACCTTTTACCACACCTTCAGCGCGTGGAGTCTGGGAATGCAGTTGCTGTTTTAGCTGCGCGAGCAGCGGGTTATCCTGAAGCATATCGTTTCGTTTTCGTGGCCTAAAGAGCGGCTGACAGTTTTACGCGAAACCTTACTCTGCGGCAAGCGCTGATTGCCCCGAAGGCTTATGGAGCCAGCGCTTGAGCGGTATTGCCGAGGCCGATTTTCAGGCGATTTATCCAGCCTGCCAGCCCGGAGCCGACCAACAGTCTCAGCACTTCTTGTTCGCTAAAACCCTGCTCATACAAAGGTTGAAGCTGGGCGGCGCTGAACCGGTCCGGCGCACGGGTCAACAGCTGAACGGCCTGAATGATCGCCTTTTCGCGAGGATGGTTATGGCTCCAGGCATTCAGCGCACGCTCGCCGTTACGCATCGCATCCGGCAGGCCAGCATCTCCTTGCCAGGACGTCACCGCATCGCTGAAGCAGGCTGCGCTGCCGTTAATACGTGCCGTCAGCATCGTCACCAGCTGCGCGTCGCCTGAAAGCGGCGAGGGGGTTTGCCAGAACAGACGGGCCAGCTGGCTAAGATAAGAGAGAACACGGTCGTTATGGGCCAGCAGCCAGGCAATATCTCGCAGTGTGCGCAGCGGCTGGCTTATGCTCAGCACCTCCAGCTGCTCCGGACGGGCATATCTCATCTCAACCGGCGGCAGCCCCGGCTGCCAGCTGACGGGATGCGGCATAAACAGCTCTGGATCGGCGTCCTGCTGCCCGCTGATACCCGGCAGCCAGCGTACGGGAAGGCCCTGAAGGGCTTGCCAGACGGCGATTGCGCGCGCCTGGAAGCCAACAAAGCCGATTATCTGGGTGAAAGCAACAATGTCGTCCACCGAGAGGCCGCATTCGTCCAGCTCTACGAGCGCTGCGTCGTCAATAAGCGTCGGGTGGCTGGCAAGCTGGCGGGCAAACTGGGTGATTTGGGTCAGGCGGCGGTTGCTTTCGCGGGAGGAGTCGGGGCCTGGCTGCGGCGCCAGACGGGCGGCGTAGTGGTTACAAAGACGCTGCACGCCATAAACCTGCGCGACGGTGAGTGCCGTGCTCAGGCGGTCATAGCTGCTGAGGGTATGCAAACGCGTCACGTGGATATTGTCCGGGAGCAGCACTTCAGAGGCGGCTCGGGCTGCATCAAGCCAGGGGGCTTCGACAATCAGCTGCGCTTCAGGGGGCGCTAAATCAAGCAGAAAGCGGTCTTCAACCTGCGCCGCTTCGGGAACTAAAGGCAGCACATCCGCCGGGCACAGACTGGACTGGGTTTCATGATACCAGTGGCTTTTACCAGAAAAGCGGCGTTGTTCCATGGTCGTTCCTTGGTCAAAAAAGTTTGCAGACCCGGATACAACGTCGATGCCGGGCCTGGTTCGCTGTTTTATCCTGGCGCAAGCACGGGAGGTGACAAAAGAATGATCGGTGATAATAAATATCGGAAAGATATAACTAATCTGAAGTCGGGCGGGGAATAGAGAGGGGAAGAGCGAAACGGGCCGTAGCCCGCTTCACCCTGAAACTGAAATTAGTCTTTCAGTTCCAGCTCGTTCATTGCAGCGATGCTGAAGCCGCCGTCAACGTGAACCACTTCACCGGAGATCCCGGCGGAGAGGTCGGAACACAGGAAGGCTGCGGAGTTACCCACATCTTCAATGGTCACGGTACGACGAATTGGGGTTACCGCTTCGCAGTGGGCCAGCATTTTACGGAAGTCTTTGATGCCGGAGGCAGCCAGGGTACGGATTGGACCTGCGGAGATAGCGTTTACGCGCACGCCTTCAGGCCCCATCGCGTTAGCCATGTAGCGAACGTTGGCTTCCAGAGACGCTTTTGCCAGGCCCATAACGTTGTAGTTAGGGATAGCACGCTCTGCGCCCAGGTAGGAGAGGGTCAGCAGGGCGGAGCCTGGGTTCAGCATTTCGCGGCACACTTTTGCCATTGCCACGAAGCTGTAGGCACTGATGTCGTGGGCAATTTTAAAGCCTTCACGGGTCACGGCGTTCACATAGTCGCCATCCAGCTGGTCGCCAGGGGCGAAGCCGATGGAGTGAACGAAACCGTCAAATTTCGGCCAGCTTTTCGCCAGTTCGGTAAACAGCGCTTCGATGCTCTCATCTTCAGCCACATCGCAAGGCAGCACGATGCTTGAGCCCAGCTCGGCAGCAAAACCTTCCACACGGCCTTTCAGCTTCTCGTTCTGGTAGGTGAAAGCCAGCTCGGCACCTTCGCGGTGCATCGCCTGTGCGATACCGTAGGCAATGGAGAGTTTACTGGCGACGCCAGTGATCAGAATGCGTTTACCGGTAAGAAAACCCATAGCTTTAATCCTTAATAGTCATTGTTGTTGCGGCCAGCAGGTGAAAAAACAGGCAGGCCGACGTTAAGACCGGGCGATTCTAACATGACTCCCGCGCAAGCGTTAATCCGACCACTTTTCCGTGAGGAAAAGTATGAATTAGCGATCCTTGCGCCAGGCATCAGCGGTTAAAGCTTCGCCGAAGTGGCTGTTGATCAGCCGCTTAGTCAATTCATGAAGCGGGGAGGCCAGCACGTCAGCCGTACTGCCGCGCTCCACCACTTCGCCTTCGTGCATCACCATCACCTGGTCGCTGATGTGCTTCATCATGCCAATGTGCTGAGTCACGTAAATATAAGAAATCCCATGTTTTTCCTGCAGCTCAAGCATCAGGTTTATCAGCTGCGAACGCATGGACATATCCAGCGAGGCCAGCGCCTCATCGGCAATAATCACCTTTGGCCGCAGAATCAGCGCGCGGGCCAGGCCAAGGCGCTGTTTTTGCCCTGGAGCCAGCATATGCGGGTAATAGCTGGCGTGGTCCGGCAGCAGGCCAACCATGCGCAACGTTTCCAGAATACGTTTCTGCCGAAGCTCTGGCTCCAGTTCTGTATTCAGGCGCAGCGGAAAGTCCAGAATCTGCGAGATACGCTGGCGCGGGTTAAGCGAGGTGCTCGGATCCTGAAATATCATGCGGATCCGCTGGCTGCGCCAGGAGTAATCGCCGAAATGAAGCGGGTGGTCGTCAATCACCAGCTCACCGGTGGTGGGCTCAATCATCCCCGCCAGCATCTTTGCCAGCGTAGATTTGCCCGACCCGTTTTCCCCGATAATGGCGAGCGTCTGCTTCTCGCGCAGCGTAAAGTTGAGCGGTTTAACCGCCTCAACGTGCTGGCGGCGGAACAGCCCGGTACGGTAGCGAAACGTCTTACTTAAATTGCGAACTTCCAGCAGCGTTTCGACCATTACTGACTCTCCATATTCAGCGGGAAGTGACAGGCATAAAGATGATTTTTCGCCCCTTCAAGCCTTGGCGCTTCAATGCATTTTCGCTGCGCGTAGGGGCAGCGAGGACCGAGACGGCAGCCCATCGGCAATTGCTCCAGCAAAGGAATGGCCCCCGGCATGGTATTTAACCGGCTTTTGTGCGGCATCGGGCTACCAAAATCGGGGATCGCCCGGATTAGCGCCTGGGTATAGGGGTGATGGGGAACGGTCACCAGCTCTTCGCTGGTCGCGCTCTCCACGGTTTGCCCGCAGTACATGACGTTAATTTTATCCGCCCACTGGCTGAGCATCTGCAGGTCGTGGCTAATCAGCAGGATGGTGGTGTTGTTATTCTGGTTCAGCCGGGTCAACAGGCGGAAGATTTGCGACTGCGTTGTTGGCTCCATGGCGTTGGTCGGCTCGTCCGCAATCAGCAGGCGAGGCTGGTTTGCCAGCGCAATGGCGATCATCACCTTCTGACATTCGCCTTCCGTCAGCTCGTAGGGATAGCTGCTCATGGCGTCTTTATGATCTTTAATCCCCACGCGGTGCAGCAGCTCAATGGCGCGGCGTTTGCGCCAGCCAAAGCGCTGCCACCAGCGGCCTTTGTAGGTCCAGCCTGGGATGTTCTGGGTGAGCTGGCGGCCAATTCTCTCTGAGGGATCCAGGCAGGACTGCGGCTCCTGGAATATCATCGACACGTTATGGCCAACGAGGCGGCGGCGTTCCCGTGGAGAGAGCCGGAGCAGGTCGATATCATCGAAGCGCATGCGGTCGGCGGTCACGCGCCAGTTATCTTTGGTGACGCCGCAGATAGCCTTAGCGATGAGGCTTTTTCCCGAGCCGGACTCACCGACCAGCCCGCGAATTTCCCCTTCGCCAAGCGTCATGCTTACGCGGTCGACGGCTTTCACCCAGCCTTCGGAGGTCATAAATTCGATGGTCAGATTACGGATATCAAGTAACGGCATTATTGCACCCCGGCATTAATTGCGCGGCGCAGGCCGTCGCCAAGCAGGTTAACCAGCAGGACGCTAATCATGATGGCGGCACCGGGCAGCATAACCGTCCACGGGCAACGTAAATCAGCTCAAGCGCGTCGCCCAGCATCGCGCCCCATTCCGGAGAGGGAAGCTGCGCGCCGAGATCGAGGAAGCCCAGCGCGGCAATATCCAGAATAGCCATAGACAGCGCACGCGTGGTTTCGGTGACCAGCGTGGCGGTGATGTTCGGCATGACGGCAAACCAAAGGATGTTGAGCGTAGAGGCGCCGTCAAGGCGAGCAGCAACCACGTACTCTTTCTCCAGCTCGTCGTGCACGGCGCTGTAAACCGAGCGCACCATGCGCGGCAGCAGCGCCAGCCAGACGGCGAACATTGCGTGGCTCAGGTGCGGGCCGGCAAAAGCCACAACAATAATCGCCAGCAGCAGCGAGGGGATAGAAAGCAAAGTATCAAGAATATGGTTCAGCACCGCCGAGCGCAGGCCGTGGGTCGATCCCGCGATTACGCCGAGCACGATGCCGCAGATTGTGGCTCCAAGCGTGACCACAAACGCCCCGCCTACGGTAGGTGCGGCGCCGCTGAGCAGACGGCTCAGGACATCACGCCCCAAATCGTCGGTACCGAGGAAGAACGAAACCTCGCCGTAGCGGGACCAGGACGGCGGCAGGAGCTGATAGCCGAGGAACTGCTGGTCAATCTGGTAAGGGGCAAAAAGGCTACCAAACAGGCACAACAGCGCCAGACCGCCGCAGCCGTAGAGGCCTATCATCGCGGTGGTGTCGCCATAAAATTTTCGCCACGTCAGCCGTAGCGTGCTTGGCGGTCGCTTTTCGCGGTAGACGCTATCGTAAGGCATACCATTCCTTATGCTTCAGTGGGTTGGCCATGGCGCCCAAAATATCGGAAAGCACATTAACAATTATCACCAACGAGCCAATCACCATTACACCGGCAGAAATGGCCATGTAGTCCTGCTGACGAATAGCGTTGATCAGCCAGCGGCCAAGGCCCGGCCAGCTGAAGACCACTTCGGTGATCATCGCCAGCGTCAGCATGGTTGAAAACTGCAGGCCCAGCCGAGGGATCACCGGCGGCAGCGCGTTATGCAGCACGTGGCGATGTAAAATGGTGAAGCGGGAAAGCCCGCGCGTGGCCGCCGCCTTCACATAGTTTTGGTCGAACACTTCGATGGTGCTGATGCGCATCAGGCGAATCACTTCGGTGGTCGGCGCGACGGAGAGCGCGGCCACAGGGAGGACCATATGGCGCAGAGCGCTGACGATCATTTCGCTGCGGTACGGGGAATCTGAAAGCCACGCATCCACCAGCGCAAACCCGGTGACGGACTTCACTTCGTAAAGCAAATCAAAGCGCCCGGAAACGGGGAACCAGCCCAGGGTCAGCGAGAAGAACAGCGTCAGCAGTAGAGCCAGCCAGAATACCGGAATCGAAAAACCCACCAGCGCCAGGGCGCTGATCAGCTTATCCTGCCACTTATTGCGCATGATGCCCGCCAGCATGCCGACCGGAATACCAATCAGCAGCGCCAGGCCAAAGGCCAGAATGCACAGCTCCATGGTTGCCGGGAACACGTCGCGTAGCTGCTCGTTGATCGACTGACCGTTAATGCTGGACACGCCAAAGTCCCAGTGCAGCAGGCTTTCAAACCAGAACACCCAGGCGTTCCAGATTGAGGCGCCCTGCAGCGGGGCGTGCGGGGTAAAATAGTTGAGGCTAAAGCCAACCATCGCCAGGAACAGCAGGGTGATCAGCAGCAGCAAGAGGCGGCGCAAGGTAAAGATGATCATTATTTTTTCGCCTCTTCATTTTCTCTGGAGACGCCCGCAAACGAGGCGTTGCCGAACGGACTAAGCACCAGACCTTTCATATCATAGCGGTAGGCCTGCAGCCTTAATGAAGAGGCCAGCGGCAGCACCGGAAGCTCGGCGGAGAGGATATCCTGCGCTTCGTTATAGGCCTCAATGCGGGCGGAGAGCTGCTGGGAAGCAAGCGCTTTTTGCAGCACGCTGTCGAACTGAGGATTGCACCAGCGTGCATAGTTGGTTTGCGAGCTGATCGCCGCGCAGCTCAGCATTGGGCGGAAGAAGCTGTCCGGATCGTTACTGTCCGTGGCCCAGCCGGCGAGCGTCAGATCGTGGTTCATGTCCATCAGACGTGCTTCCTGGAAACGGCCTTCCATCGGCACAATGATCACCTTCACGCCGATCTGCGCCATGTCGGCCTGGATAAGTTCGGCGGTTTTCAGCGGGCTTGGGTTCCAGGCCTGAGAGGTGGTTGGCACCCACAGGCGCAGCTCCAGGTTTTTCACTCCCAGCGCTTCCAACTGCTCGCGGGCTTTGGCCGGACTGTATTCGGTAATTTTGGCGTCGTTATCATAAGCCCATGACGCACGAGGCAGAATCGACGCGGCGGTCTCTGCGGTACCGTAATAAATAGACTGCATCAGGCGCTGGTTATTAATAGCGAGCGCGAGCGCATGACGAACGGCCGGGTTATTCAGCGGCGGTTTGTTAGTATTAAACGCCAGATAAGCGATGTTCATGCCAGGGCGCAGCGTCAGGCGTAAACGCGGATCGTCACGCAGGATAGTCAGCTGGCTTGCCGCAGGCCAGGCCAGCACGTCGCACTCCCCGGTGAGCAGCTTAGACAGACGTCCCGTGCCGCCGGAGCCGAGATCAACCACCACCTGCGGCATCAGCGGTACGCCACGCCAGAAGTGCTGGTTACGCGCCAGCCGAATGTACTGCCCGGCGCGGTATTCGCTAAGCAGGAACGGGCCAGTGCCGACAGGCTGCCGGTCCATCTGTTCCTGATGGTCGGCTTTGGTCAGCTGCGCGGCGTATTCGGCGGACATCACCGAGGCGTAGTGGGTAGCCAGATGCCAGAGGAATGAGGCGTCCGGCTTGTTGAGGCGGAACTCCACGGTATTCTCATCCAGCTTGCGGACGCTTTTTACGGTTTCCGGGAACTGAAGACTGTCGAAGTAGGGATAGCTGCCGCCGTTGACGTTATGCCACGGGTGGTTGCGGTCAAAAATTCGTTCAAAGGTAAAGACCACGTCATCGGCGTTCAGCGAGCGGCTGGGTTTAAACCAGGCGGTAGTCTGGAACTGAACATTGCGGCGCAGGTGGAAGCGGTAGGTCGCGCCGTTATCCAGCACCTCCCAGCTCTCTGCAAGCTCGGCACCAGTCGGTAGGTATAAGGATCGACGTCCAGCAGGCGATCGTAAAGCTGCGCCGCCAGAGTGTCGACGGTCAGACCGCCGCTGGTCATCTGCGGGTTAAAGGTATTGACCTGCCCGTTGACGCAATAGACGAACCCGCTACGGCGAATGTCTGCCGGTTTTTCATCAGGCGTTGCGGCACGCGCCGCGCCGCTCAGGCAGCATAAACCCAGTAACAGGGAGGAGAGCATTCCGCGCATAAGTTTTTGAGTTATCTCAGGTGATGGGCAAAGTGTATCGCACTCTTGCCTTCTCCCCAAAATTACTGGTGACGATCGGCAATTTTCTGCGCAGGACGGTGAAAAAAACGCCGTTCACTCCGGCGTTGGGCCGTTCAACTGATGCTTTTTCAGCATCGCCCGCAGCTGATGATAACTCACGCCTAACAGTTCTGCAGCCCGCCGCTGGTTATAGGCCGCCTGTTTCAGGCTTTGCTCCAGCAGACCTTTTTCCTGCTCGTTCTGCCAGCTTCGTAGATCGAGCGGCAGGGCGGGTAAACCGGGTGTTGCTTCTTTCAGGGGCTGATACAGCGGCGCTGGCCTGTGGGTAAAGGGATTCAGAATGATGTTGTCCAGCGCTTCATCGCTGGATCCGTGGCGATAAACAGAGCGTTCGACCACGTTTTTCAGCTCACGAATGTTGCCCGGCCAGCCATAGTTAAGCAGCGTCTCGCAGGCCCTCCCGGTAAAGCCGGGAAAGAGCGGCAAATTAAGCTCCCGGCACATCTGAATCGCAAAGTGATCCGCGAGCAGCAGGATATCCGAGCGCCGCTCGCGCAGTGGCGGCAGCATGACAACGTCAAACGCCAGCCTGTCGAGCAGGTCGGCTCTAAATTTGCCCTGCTCGGCGAGCGCCGGCAAATCGGCATTGGTTGCGCAGACGAGACGAGTATTCACCTGCAGCGGCTGGCTGCCGCCAACGCGTTCGAGTTCGCCGTATTCCACCACGCGCAGCAGCTTCTCCTGCACCAGCATCGGGGCCGTTGCCAGCTCATCCAGGAACAGCGTGCCGCCTTCCGCGCGCTCAAAACGTCCCTGATGGCGCTTCTGCGCCCCGGTAAACGCGCCTGCTTCGTGGCCAAACAGTTCGCTGTCCAGCAGATTTTCGTTAAGCGCCGCGCAGTTGAGGGAGATAAAAGGCCCTTGCCAGCGCTGCGACAGGAAATGCAGGCGGTTGGCTATCAGCTCTTTACCGGTACCGCGCTCGCCGATCACCAGCACCGGCTTGTTCAGCGGCGCCAGGCGGGAAACCTGCTCCATCACCTCCAGGAAGCTGTTGGCCTCTCCGATAAGGCTGTCCTTATTTTCCAGCATGGTTAAATTCCCTAATGGTTAGTCAATTTAACCACTATAGCGGCTTTTGCTGGCAGGTCAAATCTCGACGAATCCTTATAAAACAACGAAATGAAAAGTTGGCATGGATGCTGCAATGTCTACTGCGAGCAGAGTGCCTGGCACCTGAAATAATGACTTAAGAGGATTGAATGATGGGTATTTTTTCTCGTTTTGCCGACATCGTGAACGCGAACATCAACTCACTGCTGGAGAAAGCGGAAGATCCGCAGAAGCTGGTCCGTCTGATGATTCAGGAAATGGAAGACACGCTGGTGGAAGTTCGTTCCACTTCAGCCCGCGCGCTGGCCGAGAAGAAACAGCTGAGCCGCCGCGTTGAACAAGCTACCGCGCAGCAGGCCGAATGGCAGGAAAAAGCCGAACTGGCGCTGCGTAAAGAGAAAGAAGATCTGGCTCGCGCCGCGCTGATTGAAAAGCAGAAGCTCACCGACCTGATTGTGACGCTGGAAAACGAAGCGATTCACGTCGATGAAACGCTGGCGCGCATGAAAAAAGAGATTGGCGAGCTGGAAAACAAGCTGAGCGAAACTCGTGCCCGCCAGCAGGCGCTGACGCTTCGCCACCAGGCCGCATCTTCTTCCCGCGACGTTCGCCGCCAGCTCGACAGCGGTAAGCTGGATGAAGCGATGGCGCGTTTCGAATCCTTCGAACGCCGCATCGACCAGATGGAGTCCGAGGCGGAAAGCCACGGCTTTGGCAAACAGAAGTCACTGGACGCCCAGTTTGCCGAACTGAAAGCCGATGATGAAATCAGCGCCCAGATAGCTGCGCTGAAAGCAAAAATGAACCAGGATCGTCAATAATAATCCAGGCCGCGGTGCGCAGAGCGTACCGCGACTCAAGCCTGACCAGTAAGGAGTACACATGAGCGCGCTTTTTCTTGCTATCCCGCTGACCATCTTTGTGCTGTTTGTGGCGCCGATTTGGCTTTGGCTTCACTACAGCAACCGTTCTAATGGCGAGCAGCTTTCACAAAGTGAACAGCAGCGACTTGCCCGGTTGACCGATGAGGCGCGACAGATGCGGGAGCGCATTCAGTCTCTGGAGCAGATCCTTGATGCCGAACACCCGAACTGGAGAAACAACTAATGGTCAATTCATTTTCCGGTCGTAAGCTGTGGCGCATCCCAGAAAAAGGGATGGTGAAAGGGGTATGCGCGGGTATTGCGCAATACCTTGATGTGCCGGTCAAACTGGTACGCGCCATTGCGATTTTATCGATATTTTTTGGCCTGTCGTTCTTTGTGCTGGTGGCCTACATCGTGATGACTTTTGTACTGGATCCGATGCCCTACGGCGCAGATGAAAAAAACGAGCAGCCCACCAGCCGCGACTTGCTGAACGCGGTGGATGCGGAGCTGGCAGCGGGTGAACAACGTTTGCGTTCTATGGAACGTTACATCACCTCTGACACCTTCACGCTGCGCAGCCGTTTCCGTCAGTTGTAATTCGAAATCAGGCGGGAGCAATCCCGCCATTGTGAGGAGTTAATATGACTAAGTTTCAGTCCGTCTCGCAAAAAGCTAAACCTGGCCTGAAACTCGCCGGGAAGCTGGCTCTGCTGGCCGCACTGCGATTCGGCCCGGCCGGTTTTGCTGCATGGGCGATAAAGTCCGTTGCTCGCCGCCCGCTGAAAATGGTGCTGGCCGTGGTGCTGGAACCGTTGCTGACCCGCATCCTCCGTAACGTCTCCGACCGTTACGATCGCCGTATGGCAAAATAACCGCTCTCCGGAGCGAGTTTTCTCGGCATAACGCTTTGATTCGTGGCAGTTAGCCCCATCTGATATTATCAATGAAGGTATTTCCCGAAACGGAAGGCAATCAGGACGCTTATGAGCCGAATCAAAAACGAACTTAACGCCCTGGTGAACCGGGGCGTCGATCGTCATTTACGCCTTGCGGTGACCGGGCTGAGCCGCAGTGGTAAAACGGCGTTTATTACCGCAATGGTCAACCAGCTGCTGGGTATTCACACCGGCGCTCGCCTGCCGATGCTGAGCGCCGCGCGTGAAGAGCGACTGCTTGGCGTTAAGCGCGTACCCCAGCGCGATCTCGGCATTCAGCGCTTCACCTATGATGAAGGTATGGCGCAGCTGTTTGGCACGCCTCCGGCCTGGCCGACGCCCACTCGCGGAGTAAGCGAAATGCGCCTGGCGCTGCGCTATCGTTCAAACGACTCGCTGCTGCGGCACTTTAAAGACACTTCTACGCTGTATCTGGAAATCGTGGATTACCCGGGAGAGTGGCTCCTCGACCTGCCGATGCTGGCTCAGGATTACCTGAGCTGGTCCCGCCAGATGACGGGTCTGCTGCAGGGGCAGCGCGCTGAGTGGTCAGCGGAATGGCGGCGCCTGTGTGAAGGTCTGGATCCGCTTGCTCCTGCCGATGAAAACCGCCTGGCGGCAATTTCTGAAGCGTGGACCGATTACCTGATGCGCTGCAAGAAAGAGGGGCTGCACTTTATTCAGCCGGGACGTTTTGTCCTCCCCGGAGATATGGCGGGCGCGCCCGCGCTGCAGTTCTTCCCCTGGCCGGATGTTGATGGCTTCGGCGAGTCGAAACTTGCCCAGGCGGATAAGAGCAGCAATATCGGTATGCTGCGTGCCCGTTTTGACTACTACTGCGAAAAGGTAGTGAAAGGTTTTTATAAGAACCACTTCCTGCGCTTTGACCGCCAGATTGTGCTGGTTGACTGTCTGCAGCCGCTGAACAGCGGCCCGCAGGCGTTCAACGATATGCGGCTGGCGTTAACCCAACTGATGCAAAGCTTCCATTACGGGCAGCGGACGCTATTCCGCCGTCTTTTTTCTCCGGTTATCGATAAGCTACTGTTTGCCGCGACCAAAGCTGACCACGTTACCGTCGATCAGCACGCCAATATGGTTTCCCTGCTGCAGCAGCTGGTTCAGGACGCCTGGCAAAATGCCGCCTTCGAGGGTATCACCATGGACTGCATGGGGCTGGCCTCCGTTCAGGCCACGCAAAGCGGCATGGTTGAAGTGCAGGGGGAGCAAATCCCGGCGCTGCGTGGCAACCGCCTTAGCGACGGTGCGCCGCTGACGGTCTATCCTGGCGAGGTCCCTTCGCGCCTGCCCGGCAATGCTTTCTGGCAGAGCCAGGGTTTTCAGTTTGAACAATTCCGCCCGCAGGTGATGGACGTCGACCGTCCGCTGCCGCACATTCGACTGGACGCGGCGCTGGAGTTCCTGATTGGAGATAAATTACGATGAGCGATCCTATTAAACCGCGCATCGATTTTGCGCAGCCGCTGGAGGCGGAGAAAGAGCAGGACTGGAAAGCAGCGCATGCGTTCAGTGAACCGGAAGCGCAAAAATTTACGCCGGTGGCGACCAGCACCGAAACGCTTGCCGAAGAAGAAGGGCAGGCTGAGGCGGTTATTGACGCTGCGCTGAGGCCAAAACGCAGCCTGTGGCGCAAAATGGTCACCGCCGGGCTGGCGCTGTTTGGCGTCAGCGTTGTGGCGCAGGGTGTGCAGTGGACCCATAACGCTTTTATTCATCAGGACTGGATAGCCCTCGGCGGCGGCGTGGCCGGCGGACTGATCGTTGCGGCAGGCGTCGGCTCGATTGCCAGCGAATGGCGGCGTTTATGGCGATTGCGCCAGCGCGCGGAAGAGCGTGATGAGGCCCGCGAGCTGCTTGCCAGTCACGGTACGGGGCGAGGGCGAGCGTTCTGCGAAAAACTGGCCGCCCAGGCGGGGCTGGATAAAGGCCATCCGGCGCTGCAGCGCTGGTACGCTTCCATCCACGAAACCCATAATGATCGCGAAGTGGTGGCGCTCTACGCCCAGCTGGTTCAGCCGGTGCTGGATGCGCAGGCAAGGCGCGAAATCAGCCGCTCGGCCGCCGAATCCACGCTGATGATAGCCGTCAGCCCGCTGGCGCTGGTAGACATGGCGTTTATCGCCTGGCGTAACCTGCGCCTGATTAAGCGCATCGCCACGCTGTACGGCATTGAACTGGGCTACTTCAGCCGCATCCGCCTGTTCCGCCTGGTGTTGCTGAATATCGCCTTCGCCGGGGCCAGCGAGCTGGTGCGCGAAGTGGGGATGGACTGGATGTCACAGGATATCGCCGCCAGGCTTTCGGCTCGTGCCGCCCAGGGCATCGGCGCCGGTTTACTCACCGCGCGTCTGGGCATCAAGGCGATGGAGCTTTGCCGTCCGCTGCCGTGGCTGGAGGGAGACAAGCCCCGGCTGGGCGATTTCCGCAAACAGCTTCTGGTGCAGCTTAAAGAAACTCTGGCCTCCGGGAAAAATAAACCGGCTAGTTAAGCTGATAACGGCAGCTTCGGCTGCCCTTTGTTGTTTACAGCGTGCGTATAAATTTCGCGCCTGTTGACCGGAGGTTTGCCTTTTAGTGTCAACATTTCATGACAGGTCTCTTCTTGCCAACGGTTAACTGAGTTATTATCGCTTCAACTCTATGAAGATCTTCAGCCTGGCTGGAGGTCATATAGGCCGTTTACCGTAAAATAAGGTCACCTGCATGCGTCTGGAAGTCTTTTGTCAGGACCGCCTTGGTCTCACTCGTGAACTACTCGATCTGTTAGTGCTGCGCGGGATTGATTTGCGTGGTATCGAAATTGACCCGATTGGGCGTATTTACCTTAATTTCTCCTCCCTTGATTTTGAATCCTTCAGCAGCCTGATGGCTGAAATTCGCCGCATCCCCGACGTGACCGACGTGCGTAAAGTGCCGTGGATGCCTTCCGAACGTGAGCATCGGGCCTTGAGCGCGCTGCTTGAAGCGCTGCCGGAACCGGTACTGTCGCTGGATATGCGCAGCAAAGTTGAGCTGGCTAACCCGGCAAGCTGCGTGCTATTCGGGCAGAGTGAAGATCGGCTGCGTAATCACAACGCTGGCACGCTGATTAGCGGTTTTAACTTCACCCGCTGGCTGGAGAGCGAGCCTCACGATTCGCATACCGAACATGTCGTGATCCACGGGCAAAACTTCCTGCTGGAGATTACGCCCGTTCATCTCGACGGCGAAGATAATCAGCCGCTGCTGGTTGGCGCGGTTGTCATGCTGCGCTCTACCGTTCGCATGGGGCGCCAGCTGCAAAACCTCTCCAGCAGCGATTTCAGCGCTTTTGACCAGATTGTTGCCGTTAGCCCGAAAATGCGTCACGTGGTTGAGCAGGCCCGCAAGCTGGCGCAGCTTAATGCGCCATTGCTGATCGTCGGCGATACCGGCACCGGCAAAGATTTGCTGGCGAACGCCTGCCACCTGAGCAGCCAGCGCGCGCAGAAACCCTATCTGGCGCTGAACTGTGGCTCCATTCCCGATGACGTTATTGAAAGCGAGCTGTTTGGCCATGCGGCCGGCGCCTATGCAAACGCCGTTGAAGGGAAAAAAGGCTTCTTCGAGCAGGCTAACGGTGGTTCGGTTCTGCTGGACGAAATCGGCGAAATGTCTCCGCGCATGCAAACTAAACTGCTGCGCTTCCTTAACGACGGGACTTTCCGTCGCGTTGGTGAAGAGCATGAGGTGCATGTTGATGTCCGCGTGATTTGCGCGACGCAGAAAAATCTGGTCGAGCTGGTGCAGAAAGGCGAGTTCCGCGAAGATCTCTATTATCGCCTCAACGTACTGACCCTGAACCTGCCGCCGCTGCGCGATCGTCCGCAGGACATCATGCCGCTGGCCGAACTGTTCGTGGCGCGATTTGCCGACGAGCAGGGCGTGCCGCGGCCTAAGCTCTCTCACGATTTAAGCAGCGTGCTGACCCGCTACGGCTGGCCGGGCAACGTTCGCCAGTTGAAAAACGCCATTTACCGCGCTTTAACCCAGCTGGAAGGCTATGAGCTGCGTCCGCAGGACATCCTGCTGCCGGACTTCGACTCGGCAAGCCTGGCGGTAGGGGAAGAGGCGATGGAAGGATCGCTGGATGACATTACCAGCCGCTTTGAGCGTTCAGTATTAACGCAGCTTTATCGCAGCTATCCAAGTACCCGCAAGCTGGCGAAGCGCCTGGGAGTTTCCCATACCGCGATTGCCAACAAGCTGCGCGAATATGGCCTGAGCCAGAAAAAAAGCGAAGAGTAGAAATAAAAAACCCCGGTCTCCCGGGGTTTTCTTTTGATGCAGGCCTGAGGCTTAAGCTTTCAGCACTTCCAGCGCTGCAGCGTAGTCCGGCTCGTTGGTGATTTCATTCACCAGCTCGCTGAACACCACTTCATCGTTCTCATTGATAACCACTACCGCACGGGCGGTCAGGCCTTTCAGCGCACCTTCGGCAATGCTGACGCCATATGCCTGCTGGAACTCAGGGTTACGCAGGGTGGACAGGGTGACAACGTTGTTCAGGCCTTCAGCGCCACAGAAACGGGACTGAGCGAACGGAAGGTCCGCAGAGATGCACAGCACTACGGTGTTATCCAGATCGGCAGCCAGCTGGTTGAATTTACGCACGGATGCGGCGCACACGCCGGTATCGATGCTTGGGAAAATATTCAGCACTTTACGTTTGCCGGCAAACTGGCTTAGCGCAACGTCAGAAAGATCTTTAGCGACCAGAGAGAATGCGGCGGCCTTGCTGCCAGCCTGAGGGAGCTGACCTGCAACTTTGACCGGGTTGCCCTGGAAATGAACGGTTTGTGACATGTTTAATCTTCCTTTTACATAAAATTAACGCCCGGGACAGTGTATTCCAGGAAATCCGTGATGAACATAAAAAACTGAAAGTGCACGTAAAAGCGTGGGCTCGCTATACTCAGGCGATAACCCCAGGGGAGACTGACGATGAGAACAGTGAAAGTTTACCAGGAGGCCTGGCCGCTCCATACGCCCTTTGTGATAGCGAGGGGAACGCGCAGCGAAGCGGTCGTTGTGGTGGTTGAGCTTGAAGAAGAGGGTGTAAAAGGCGTTGGTGAATGTACGCCATACCCGCGCTATGGCGAAAGCGAGGCTTCGGTTCTTGCTCAAATCACCACGGTACTTTCACAGCTTGAGCGCGGTATGACGCGCGCTGAGCTACAGCAGGCCCTGCCGCCCGGCGCAGCGCGCAACGCCATTGACAGTGCACTTTGGGACCTGGAAGCCCGCCTTAAACACACGACGATATCGGCCCTGAACGCAGTAGAATTACCCGAGATGGTGACGACGGCTCAAACAGTCACGATTGCTGCGCCGGAGCAGATGGCCGCCTCTGCGGCTTTGCTTTGGGAGAAGGGCGCTCGCCTGCTCAAGGTCAAACTTGACGATCGTCTTATAACCGAACGCATGGTGGCCATCAGGGCAGCGGTGCCGGAAGCCATCTTGATTGTTGATGCCAACGAGTCCTGGCGCAGCGACGGTCTTGCCGCGCGCTGCCAGCTGCTGGCCGATCTCAACGTGGCGATGCTTGAGCAGCCGCTGCCGGCAGGCGATGATGGCGCCCTGGCCAATTTTATTCATCCGCTGCCGATTTGCGCCGACGAAAGCTGCCATACCCGCAGCAGTCTGCCGGCGCTTGTCGGGCGCTACGAGATGATTAACGTTAAGCTTGATAAAACCGGTGGCCTGACAGAGGCGCTGATGCTGGCTCAGGCCGCTCGCCAACAGGGGTTTGACGTTATGCTCGGCTGTATGCTCTGCACATCACGGGCGATTGCCGCCGCCCTGCCGCTGGCGGCCAGAGTGCGTTTTGCCGATCTTGACGGCCCCACCTGGCTTGCCGTGGACGTGGAGCCAGCCCTGCATTTCGCAACGGGAAAACTTTACCCTTAATCTTGTTTGTGCCAGTGCAGCAGGTCCGTCATTGCGCTCAGATAACGCTCGCTGGCCTCATCAGCTGATATTGGCGGGAACTCAGCGGTGATGCAGGGCAGGCCTAAATCAGCGCACCAGCTGCCGAATGAGCCCGGCGTTTCATAGCCAACGCTGGTGACCAGGGGGAGTGCAAAAGCCTCGGCCAGCCAGTGTCCCAGCGCAGAGCTATGAGGATCTTCAATGCAGCCAAGCGGATCGTGAAAAGAGATGATCCAGGCAGGCTGCAGCTTATGAATAAGCTGGCACAGCGCGGTGGTTTCCGGCTCAGAGCCCGGCGTCTGGCCGGTAGACAACACCACGTCACGTTTATCCGCGCTGCTGTTCCAGCGGTATACCGTGTCACCAGCCTTCCAGTTTGCCGCCGGGAAGTTACGGTTCAGATCCACGCCGTGCGCGTTTGCGCGCAGGCCCAGCTGGCAGCCGTCCGGGTTCACCGCCAGCACCACATGATGACGCCGGAATTGCGGTTCGAGCGTTCTCAGGGCGCAGGAAAGCGTCACCATCGCGGCGTTCTCATCGCCGTGCGTGCCGGCAATGATCAGCCCGCTGCGTTCTACCGTTTTTGTAGCC
Organism: Cedecea lapagei; assembly: GCF_900635955.1. Lineage (GTDB taxonomy): Bacteria > Pseudomonadota > Gammaproteobacteria > Enterobacterales > Enterobacteriaceae > Cedecea > Cedecea lapagei. The sequence goes on along the minus strand of NZ_LR134201.1, from coordinate 1,881,251 downwards.
GGAAAATAGAGCAGCGGCGCGCCTAATGCCGATTTTCCGTAGCGTTCACAGCCCGGTGGCAGATGGCCGCGCTGGGGGCGAGGGCGGGTCACAGGCATGATATTCCTCTCACTGAATAAGACGGCTAGTAACATCATTAATAGCAATGTTTTAGGGAAAACTCACCTTAATCCGCAGATGTGACCTTTTTCCTGGAATCGAAAGAATAAATTACGCTACAGTAACTTACACAAATCTCCTGAATGCAAAGACACGGAAGGAAAGCGATGAAAAAAAGCCTCAGTTTTAGCTGTTGTGCGTTGGCCGTTGCCGCCATGCTGCAAAGCGCCTGGGCGGCGGATGTTCCTGCGGGGACAAAGCTTGCGAGCAGTCAGGAGTTGGTCAGACATATTAAAGACGAGCCCGCGAGCCTCGACCCGATTAAGGCGGTTGGCCTGCCGGAAATTCAGGTCATTCGCGATCTTTTTGAAGGGCTGGTTAACCAGAATGAAAAAGGTGAGCTGGTCCCGGGCGTAGCCACCAAATGGCAAAGCAACGACAACCGTGTCTGGACGTTTACGCTGCGGGACAATGCCCGCTGGTCTGACGGTTCGCCGGTCACGGCACAGGACTTTGTTTATAGCTGGCAGCGCCTCGTTGACCCGAAAAACACCTCTCCCTTTGCCTGGTTTGCCGCGCTTGCGGGCATCGCTAACGCCCAGGCCATTATCGACGGAAAAATGTCTGCTGATAAGCTCGGCGTGACGGCCGTGGATGCCAGAACGCTGCGCGTGCAGCTGGATAAGCCGGTGCCGTTCTTCCCAAGCCTGACGGCAAACTTCTCCTTCTATCCAACGCCTAAAGCGACCGTTGAGAAGTCAGGGAACGAGTGGACCAGGCCCGGCAACCTCGTGGGCAACGGCGCCTTTATGCTGCAGGACCGCGTGGTTAACGAGAAGCTGGTCGCGGTGCCGAATAAGTATTACTGGGATAACGGGAAAACGGTGCTGACCAAAGTGACCTTTATTCCGATCAACCAGGAGTCTGCGGCCACCAAGCGTTATCTGGCCGGTGATATCGACATCACGGAGTCGTTCCCCAAAAACCTCTATCAAAAGCTGCTGAAAGATATTCCGGGGCAGGTCTACACGCCGCCGCAGCTTGGTACCTATTACTACGCGTTCAACACACAAAAGGGGCCGACTGCGGACCCGCGAGTGCGTCTGGCATTGAGCATGACCATCGATCGCCGTCTGATGACGGACAAAGTGCTGGGAACGGGAGAAAAACCGGCCTGGCGCTTCACGCCGGATGTCACCGCTGGCTTTAAGCCGGACCCCTCGCAGTTTGAAGAGATGAGCCAGCAGGAGCTGAACGCGCAGGCGAAAATGCTGCTGCAGGCCGCAGGCTACGGCGAGGCTAAGCCGCTGAAGCTGACGCTGCTGTACAACACCTCCGAAAACCACCAAAAGATAGCGATTGCCGTCGCTTCAATGTGGAAGAAAAATCTGGGCGTTGACGTGAAGCTGCAAAACCAGGAGTGGAAAACGTACATTGATAGCCGCAATACCGGCAATTTTGACGTGATCCGTGCGTCGTGGGTGGGCGACTACAATGAGCCTTCGACCTTCCTGTCGCTGTTAACCTCGACCCACAGCGGCAATATTTCACGCTTCAACTCGCCGGAATACGACAAGCTGCTGTCCCAGGCCGCGCTGGAAACTACCGATAAAGCGCGCAATGCGGATTACAATGCTGCGGAAAAAATCATTCAGGACAAAGCGCCCATTGCGCCAATCTATCAGTACACGAATGGCCGCCTGATCAAACCGTGGTTGAAGGGTTATCCAATCAATAACCCGGAAGACGTGGCCTACAGCCGCACGATGTACATCATCAAACACTAGCGCTGGCTAAAATTTGTGCGCTAAAAGTGTTATTATTATCATCTCAGGCATAGCGATTGCGGAGGTGACGAGATGGCATCAGGTTGGGCCAATGACGACGCCGTTCAGGAGCAAATCGACAGCACCGTGGACGACGCCGTTGCCAGAGCGCGCAGTGAACTGCCGAAAGGCGAAAGTCTGTTGTACTGTGAGGCGTGCGGAGAGCGCATTCCGGAAGCCCGGCGCAGCGCCATTCAGGGGGTGAGATTGTGCATCAGATGTCAGCAAGCCGAGGACACCCATCGGGCAACCTTCTCTGGCTATAATCGACGCGGATCGAAAGACAGCCAGCTGCGCTAGTCAAAACCGGGCAAATGCCCGGTTTTTTTGTGCCTGCGGTTAAGGTTTATTTACTCTTTTCTCTGCAAATTCAGCGCGTTTGACAACCTCTGGCGGTTGCCTTCGTATCAGAGATGGCTAGACTGACAGAAAGAACTGATTCAGCCTGAGGATTGTGCGGTGGATGTAATTAAAGGCAGCGAGCTTCACGTGCCGGACGCGGTGTTTGCCTGGCAACTGGACGGTAAAGGTGGAGTAAGGCCCATCGACAGCAACGAAATTATCGACAGCGAGCATCCCTGCTGGCTGCATCTCAATTATACCAACGCTGACAGCGCTGACTGGCTGGCTAATACGCCGCTGCTGCCCAACTATGTCAGAGACGCCTTAGCCGGCGAGAGTATGCGCCCGCGCGTGTCACGCGTCGGAGAGGGAACGCTGATTACCCTGCGCTGCATTAACGGCAGCACCGACGAGCGTCCGGACCAGCTGGTGGCCGTGCGGCTTTACATCGACGAGAGGCTGATTGTTTCGACCCGCAGGCGGCAGGTGCTGGCGCTGGACGATGTGGTTAACGATCTCAATGAAGGAACCGGCCCGACCGACTGCGGCAGCTGGCTGGTGGATGCCTGCGATGCGCTCACCGATCACGCCAGCGAATTTATCGAGCAAATGCACGATAAAATTATCGATCTGGAAGACAATCTGCTCGACCAGCAGGTTCCGCCCCGTGGCGCGCTGGCGCTGCTGCGTAAACAGCTGATTGTGATGCGTCGCTATATGTCTCCTCAGCGGGATGTCTACGCGCGCCTGTCCAGCGAGCGGCTTAGCTGGATGAATGACGATCAGCGCCGCCGCATGCAGGACATTGCCGACCGGCTGGGCAGGGGGCTCGACGAAATCGACGCCTGCATCGCCCGCACGGGAGTGATGACCGATGAGATTTCCCAGGTTATGCAGGAATCCTTAAATCGCCGGACATACACCATGTCGCTGATGGCCATGGTGTTTTTGCCCAGTACGTTTTTAACCGGGCTGTTCGGCGTTAACCTGGGCGGTATTCCCGGCGGCGGCTGGGCGTTTGGCTTTGCCCTGTTCTGCATTATGTTGGTGGTTCTGATAGGTGGTGTTGCCTGGTGGTTACATCGCAGTAAATGGCTGTAAAATTGCGTAATTCCAGCCGAATTAGCCGACGAAAACGGCGTTGTTATTGAGCAAAATCAAGAAACCTGGCGTCGCATAGAGGCAAACTCTCTCTCGCAGGTGAATGCAACGTCAAGCGATGGGCGTTGCGCTCCATATTGTCTTACTTCCTTTTTTAGAATTACTGCATAGCACAATTGATTCATACCATGCCGACTTTAAACAGTCGGCTTTTTTTTGTCCGTCATTTGTCGACTATGCTTTAAAGGGCAATTCACTGACCAGGAGATGACGATGCTGTATCGCAACAGCCTGATGATGAGCGACCCGGCTTTTCCAACCGAACCCGTACCGGTGCCTGACCCGATCCCAAAGCCGCAGCCCATTCCGGACCCGCCGACTGACCCGGACCCGAGGCCGATAATCGACCCCCCGGCGCATCACTGAAGTTTTCCCTCTCCGGACGGAGAGGGAAGCAGGATTATTTGATTTCCAGAATATCCAGACGCTGCAGAGAGGCATCCGCGCCTTCCTCTTCCGGCTGCCAGCCAACCGGCTGCATCGGAATCTCTTCGCGATCGAACGCCAGGTCGCCGCCGTTCACCACTTCTGAACCGTGGGTAATGCCTGCAAAGTCAAACAGCGCGGTATCGCACAGGTGCGACGGCACCACGTTTTGCATCGCGCTGAACATGGTTTCGATGCGGCCCGGATAGCGTTTATCCCAGTCGCGCAGCATGTCGGCGATCACCTGGCGCTGCAGGTTTGGCTGCGAGCCGCACAGGTTACACGGAATAATCGGGTATTCGCGGGCAATGGCAAAACGCTCGATATCCTTCTCGCGGCAGTAGGCCAGCGGACGGATAACGATATGTTTGCCGTCGTCGCTCATCAGCTTCGGCGGCATCCCTTTCATCTTGCCGCCGTAGAACATGTTCAGGAACAGCGTTTGCAAGATATCGTCGCGGTGGTGGCCCAGCGCGATTTAGTACAACCCAGCTCGGTGGCTGTGCGATAGAGAATGCCGCGACGCAGGCGCGAGCACAGGGAACAGGTTGTTTTACCTTCCGGAATCTTCTCTTTAACGATACCGTAGGTGTTCTCTTCGACAATCTTGTACTCAACGCCGATGCCTTCCAGATAGGCGGGAAGCACATGCTCAGGGAAGCCCGGCTGTTTTTGGTCGAGGTTCACCGCTACGAGGCTGAAGCTGATCGGTGCGCTTTGCTGAAGGTTACGCAGGATCTCCAGCATGGTGTAGCTGTCTTTGCCGCCGGAAAGGCAAACCATGATGCGGTCGCCGTCTTCAATCATGTTGTAATCGGCAATTGCTTCACCCACGTTTCGGCGCAGGCGTTTCTGCAACTTGTTCAGGTTGTACTGCTCTTTCTTTGTAGCTTCTTGATTCGATTGCATTATTTACTGTCTCTGAAACCAAAAGGGGCATATAAGGGGCAAACTTTTTCAAAGCGACAGCTTGCCGTTAAGCATGTTCACTCGATGCGGCGCAGACGTCATACACCCTTTGCGCGTTTTCATGCCCCATCTGACTTGCAATAAAAGAGGGGTTCGCACCGGCCGATAGCAGCCAGCATGCGTAAGTGTGGCGTGTATGGTACGGATTCCGGCGGCGAATTCCAGTATGTTTTACAGCGGCACCGCACGGGTCCCTGCTGCTCATTACGATGTAATGCGTTTTTTGCTCATCCTTACCCACTACAGGGGAACTCCATGATCAGATGAACATAAGGTTCAGATGTTGAATGCCTGTCAATGGGATCCCTCCTTCAGTCTGTTGCCTGCAGCCGCTGCCACCGCACAAGAGAAAAGCCCGGTCTGGTTTCCTAAATAATAACAGAGGTTGTTGTTTTCATATTGTTAACTCAGGGTGGCGGCTAATATAAGCGTCAGGTTTATGATGGCGTGAATTTTAAGGGGCGGTGTTGAAAATTAATTTATCAGGCGTTGATAAAGTAATCTATATCAATCTTAAATCAAGAGAGGATAGACGGGAAAGCATTACAAATGAGCTCAGGCGGCTGGGTGTCCCGGAAAGTAAAATTATTCGTTTTGAAGCAATTGAATCGGCTAAAGGCTATATCGGCTGTACGCTTTCTCATCTTAAAATATTAAAACTAGCTGAGCAGGAGGCATGGGAGATATACTTATAATAGAGGATGATATGGAATTCAATTGTGATTTTGAGCATATCTCAAAGGCCAATGAGTTTATCGCCATGCTGCAGAACCGTGACTGGGACGTCGCTATGCTGGCGGGGAATTATTTTAATGTCCAGCCTCTGAAATGCAATCGTATATTGCTTAAAATTATCCATGCCTTTTGTGCCTGTGCCTATCTGGTCAATCGCAATTACAGAGCGAAGCTCATTGAGATATTGGCGGAGGCGGTCAGTCTACTCGATACTAAAGCTGAGCAGCGTTATGCAATTGATTCATACTGGACAAAATTTATGCCGGACGGTAATTGGCTTGGCTTGTATCCCTGTCTGGGGCACCAGAAAGCAGATTACAGTGACATCCAGAAGTATTATGTAAATTATCAGCATTTGTTTTACAAACCGCTGTCTAAAATACAAACGGATCTCTATTGCCCGGCTGGAAAGCAGGGGTGTATATCCACGTGCTACTACAGAGGATGGTAAAAAGTCTGGCATCGAGAGGTCTTCAAACTTCACCCCCACCCAATTTTCGGCAGGGGCTGAATTAAATCAGGCGCGGCTATGGGCAGTAATAAGGGGAGTGATCCTGCAGGTGTATGTCGAATTTTGCGGTATATCGGCAAGCACTAAGGCCGTCGCGCCAATCTTTACGTTGTCCCCAATGTTTACGCCACCAAGAATACACACCCCGGCACCAATACTGACATTATTGCCAATCCTGGCTACGGAGTGGTCGTCGTTGTCCCGGACACCGATAGTAATGTTCTGATGGATGACGGCATTATGACCTATTTCAACTTTGTCTGAGATCACTACGCCGGTCAGGTGTATAAATTTGGGGTTTGTTCCGATGTTTGCCGCCAGCCCTATCTCGGAGGCGTATTTGCGCTGCAATGCCCAACTGATTTTTCTGGCCACCCGCTTTTGCCGCTTATTGCCTTTCATAAACATCTGGCTGGCAAGCCGCCACCAAAGCAAAAAATGCCGGGTACGACAGCGATGCGCAACGAAGAGTCGATGCGGTGTAAGTTTGCATTTGGGAGTGATTTCATCACGCCAATACTGCTTAAGGACATTGCTTTTATTGGAAATCAGGAACGCAGCAATATGGAATGTTTTCATACCAATATCTTAAAATTTAGTTTCCTGCAATTATAGGACTATTCCTTAACTCACGCTGGATATTTTTTATTTTAGCTATGCTTTCCTGCCCCTTTTTTCAGGCTGGAGGATAATTGATCAATAAATAAACTAAAAGTAAAGCCGCGCCGCTTCGCCCGGTGTAAAAACAAAACCTTGCTCGTGGGCTATGCTTTATTGGGTAAAAGCAATTCATAGCGACAAGGAGTGAGGTTTATGACCTTCGTAAAAACAAAAGATGACGTCAATATCTTCTATAAAGACTGGGGGCCAAAAGAGGCCCAGCCGATTGTTTTTCATCACGGTTGGCCGCTAAGTGCCGATGACTGGGACAACCAGATGCTGTTCTTCCTGGCGCAAGGTTTTCGGGTTATCGCCTTTGACCGTCGCGGACATGGCCGTTCCGATCAGGTCAGCGAAGGGCATGATATGGATCATTATGCGGCCGATGCCTCTGCCGTAGCGGAGCACCTTGATCTGAAAAACGCCGTACACGTAGGGCATTCCACCGGCGGCGGCCAGGTGGCTCGCTATGTGGCAAAATATGGGCAGCCTCAGGGGCGCGTGGCAAAAGCCGTTTTAGTCAGTGCCGTTCCGCCGCTGATGGTGAAAACGGCAGGCAACCCGGACGGGACGCCGATTGACGTTTTCGATGGCTTCCGCAAGGCGCTGGCTGCAAATCGCGCGCAATTTTACCTCGATGTGGCTTCTGGCCCATTTTATGGCTTTAACCGTCAGGGCGCGGAGGTATCTGAAGGCACCGTTCGTAACTGGTGGCGGCAGGGCATGGCCGGCAGCGCCAAAGCACACTATGAAGGCATTAAAGCGTTTTCAGAAACCGATCAGACGGACGATCTGAAGGCTATCACCGTTCCCGTCCTGGTGCTGCAGGGCGATGACGATCAGGTTGTGCCTTACAAAAACGCCGCCATCCTGCAGGATAAACTGCTCGTTAACAGCACGCTGCATATTTACCCTGGCTACCCACACGGGATGCACACTACGCACGCCGACACCATCAATGCGGATATCCTGAAATTTATCCGTAGCTGATAGAGCGCGATAAGGGGAGACGAAAGTCACCCCTTATTTCTTTGCCTTTACCTGCTTATAGTTCCGTTGCCAGAGACGATAATACCGCCATCGCCGATTCGGTATCTTTATGGGCAACAAAAATATGGTCGTGGTAGTAACCCGCTACTACGTTACAGCTGATGCCTTCATTTGCCAGTGCACGAGAAAACGCGGCGGTGAGACCAACGGCGGCGAGGGATGAGTGAATTTTCAGGGTGATCCAGCTGGCGACATAGTCATAGCTCACGGCGTGTTTATCCGCCAGATCCTGAGGAAGCACCAGCGTGACGCCTTCCGCCTCGCGAACGGCCACAACGGCGGCATCTTTTAATTCCGCAGACGGGGTGACTAAAGTGCAAAAAACATATTTTCCCGGGTTAAGCTCGGGAGCGGCATTGCTGAGCAGGATTTCAAGGTTATTTTCACCAGCCATGTTTCGGTCTCCTTTGAATGATTCAAGAGGGATTACATAGCGTTTAAGCGATAAATAAAAATTAAAAAATATGCTGATGGATTAGAACTTCTAATAAAAAGGCGGTGCGCCCTTTACGCACCGCCCATGCTTACTCTCCGCTCAACATCTGCCAGAGAAACTCCTCGACCATCGCCTGTTGAGAGGCTACCTGGCTATTTTCCGGCGCACTACCGTGGCCGGCATCCGTTTCCTCATACAGCCAGACATTGTCGTGCCCTTGCTGCTGCATACGCGCCACCATCTTGCGGGCATGCGCCGGGCTGACCCGGTCATCCTGGGTACCGGTAGTAAATAGCGTTGGCGGATAATCCACGCCTGCGGTCACTTTGTCGAACGGGGAGTAGCGCAGCAGCCACTCTCGCTCTTCGGCAACGTCCGGATCGCCATATTCGGCAATCCATGAGGCTCCCGCCAGCCAGCGATGGTAGTTCAGCATATCCAGAAGCGGGACTTCGCACACCAGCGCACCGAAGAGCGCTGGATAGTCGGTGAGCATATTGCCAATCAGCAGGCCGCCGTTGCTGCCGCCTCGGGCCGCAAGCCTGGCAGGGCGGGTGATTTTACGTGCCTCGAGATCGGTTGCGACGGCGGTAAAATCTTCCCAGGCCCGGTGCCGATGCTGTTTGAGCGCAGCCTGGTGCCATGCGGGACCATATTCGCCGCCGCCGCGTATATTGGCGACGACGTAGACGCCGCCTTTTTGCAGCCAGGTTGCCCCTTTTGAACCGAGATAATGGGGGGTTAAAGAGACCTCAAATCCGCCGTAGCCATAGAGTAAGGTCGGGTTATCGCCGGAGAGCGTTAGCGCTTTTGCCGCAACCTGGAAATAGGGGACGCGCGTGCCGTCCTGAGACAGGGCGAAATGCTGAGTTACGTTAAATGCCGCAGGGTCAAAGCAGGCTGGGGCTTGCTTAACAAGGCTGAGCGTATCGTTGTCCAGATTGCCATAGCTGAGACTATTGGGCTGGAGAAAACCGTGGCTCACCAGGCGATAGCGGTTGCTTTCATCGTCAATGCCGTTGGCGGAGACACCGGTAAAATCGGGCAGCTCCAGCGTTTTCACACAGTGACGTTGGCCGTCATTAATTTTCACAATATCGACTTTTTCGACGGCATCCTGACTCAGGTTAAGCAGAAGGTAATCACGGGTCGTGCTGTAGCCCTGCAGCGTGGTGCGCGAATTCGGCGTGAATAACGGAATAAAATCGCGTTTGCCCCGCTGAAAATCAACAAAATCAATGGCCAGTAAAGCCCCGGCCGGCCAGGTGTCATTTTCTGTCTGCCAGTCGGAGGTCAGCGTGACCAGCAGCCAGTCTTTAAAAAATCCGCAGGAGGCATCTTCGGGGATCTCGATAAGCGTCAGCGTGTTCTGGCCGGTTAGCAGCCAGGTTTGCCCTCGGTAAAAATCTTTGCTGCAGTGCACCAGATCTCGCTCAAAGCCGGGGGTATCGTCATGCCAGGCTGAAACGCCCATATCCGTTGCTTCGCCTGCGTAAATCAGCGGTGCCTCCTGAGGCGAGGTGCCGCGGCTCCAGCGATGAGCGCGACGCGGATAGCCAGAGGCGGTAAGCGTGTCTTTACCGGCGTCCAGCGCCAGCAGAAGGGTATTCTCATCCACCCAGCTTACCAGGCTTTTGCTTTCCGGCAGGAAAAATCCGTCGCGGATAAACGCTTTCTTCACCAGGTCGAATTCACGAATTTCGCAGGCGTCGCCACCGCTGGATAAAAAGATCAGCGCCCGCGAGTAGTCAGGATGCAGCAGCTCTGCGCCATGGTAGCTCCAGTTAGCATCTTCGTCCTGGTTCAGACGATCGATGTCCAGCACCGTCTCCCATTCTGGTTCAGCGGTAAAATAAGAGGCTTCAGAGGTGCGCCGCCAGATACCTCGTGGGTGCTCATCATCCTGCCAGAAGTTATAGACCTTCTCGCGGTAATGGCTACCCCAGGGAATGTTGGTTTTATCGTCAAGCGCTCTCAGAATGGCGCCTCGCATCTGCTGAAAACGCTCTCCTTTGGCGAATCTCTCCATGGTGCGCTGGTTTTGCTTTTCCACCCAGCTCAGCGCCGCTGCATCCTGCGGGGTTTCAAGCTGGTTAAGTAAATCCTGAATCTCTGGCTGTGTCATCACGCGTCCTTTTGTTGGGTACGGGCCTGCTGCTGACCATATCACTATGCTGATTTCCAGTACACCTGAAGGCTTATGGGGTTCTGCCGGTACGTGCGAGCTTTTTTCACTCGCAAAACGAAGGGCTTAGCAAAAGCCTGTTCTTTCCCGCTTGAACTGCGTTTTTTACCTGTATACTGTATATATAAACAGTATCTGTATTGGGTGATATCATGAACCTTTTAAAACCTGCGGCGCAGTGCTCTGAGGCCGCTTTCCCCCTCTTTGGCGACCTTGTGCAGTGTGGTTTTCCGTCACCTGCAGTTTTCCCATCTGATTATTATTGTCAATATGCATCTAAGTATTAAAAAATCTCAATAAATCATTATGATATTTTATTTATTAGAATGAGTTAAATGGATTTTTATGCTGACAATTATCAAAGCTTGAAACCAGGCTAAATGAAGCCATAAACATTAAGGCATGTCTGTAAGCATGCCGATAAACCGGATCACTTACTTTTAGAGATTTTGCAACATACTGATTATGTCCCAGGAGGAGAGCACCATGCGTAAGACCCGAATGACTTAACACTAAATAATAGCAGCCCTCAACTCCGTTTAAGTTGGACGTACCGTCAGGTGTGTGTTGTGAGGCCACCATATCTGAAGCCAGCTATTATAGCTGGAAAGAAAATTATGGCAGGATGGAAGCGACTGATATTAAAAAAACCTTGCGGATGAGAATCCGTCGTCTGGAAAGTTGCGCGTTAAAAGATGTTATCGAAAAAAGTTTTAAAACCAGCGATAAAGTGTGAACTCGTCAATTATCTGAAAGAGATATGCTCGATGAGTGTAAGCTAGGTATGTAGGGCGTTGTCGCTGAGCGGGCTAGTATATTTTTATCGTCCAGATAACGGACGTGATGAACCGGCGGTCCCATCGTAGTTGAGCGCCATCCTCGTTATGGGCTTAATAAACTAATTCAGGTGCTATGCAGACAGTGTCATACATGGAATCATAAGCGAGTTTACTGCCTGTTAAAACTAAATTATCGCCGTAAGGGAAAGCAACGTCTGCCTGTGTGCAACTCGGCACTGTTTGAAGCACTTAACGATAACTGATCGATAGACTTTATTCTCTCAAGCGACAATTTTCATTATTGCTGCCAACTATCGTGGGCGGCCTGCATTGATAACCACAAAGGTGCTGCGATTCCCAGCCCCACTTCTAGGCGAAAAGCTATTTCAGAATTAATGGAAATCTTACCTGAGACTACTTTATTGAGTACATTTATCGATAGATCCAGTTCTCTAGCTAGACAGAGCAAACATATATTATTATCTTCAATATATTCAGTAATTAGACCGCCAGGGTGAGGCGGATTAAATATTCCCATAATGATAGCCTCCGGGATTGAAAGTGCGTGTGCCACCTATCATAACTCGGCTATTATACGCTAATTTGTCCTTACCGCTATCTTTTCGTGTCTACGCGTCGCGGCGATGTGTGGAATTGATAAGAGGATCCGAAAGTCATAGAAATTGGAACTTAGTGTAACAAAGAAGAGTGTCGTTGTCTCACATCATTGAAAATGACACCATATCATTTATTTAACTGAATTAAATATTTCTGATTAACTTCATCTCAGACACATACACTCAATATTCATTTCTTCACAGAGTGAATATTTTCTGAAGGAGAGACCATGCTGAGCCAATTGACTCTGTGCATTTACAAAAAACTCATTGAGGTGCTGAAAATCCGCACCCGCCACGAAAGCACCTCCGTGAACGCGCTGGTTGAGCTCGACGCTCTGAACAGCCTGCGTGGCCTATACGGATACGGAGCTCTGTGATCATGATGCTCTCACCGGAAGAAAAACAGAAGCGGCAACATCCAGATCGCGCCGTCTGCCATAAGGACGAAGACCGATATGGTTTCACACACATTGCCACCCAGCTAGCACTCGCCATTCAGGGGATAGGCCGGGAAGGTAGTGCAGTGATCGGTATCGAAGGAGCCTGGGGGAACAGGGAAGACTAGTCTGCTCAATCTGCTGCGCATTGCGCTGGAGGAACAGCAGGAAGACCGAACTTATGTGCTGAATATTTCCCCCTGGCTCGACGGCAGTGATACCCCTCTGGTTGCATCTTTACTGCTGCCGGTCGCGGGCCTTATTGCTGCGGAAGAAGAACGTCGGCTTACAGATGAGGAACTGGTGGAACTCAAACAGAATGAAGCGCTGACCGTACCGCCCGGACGGTAATGGACTACACCCGGGCAACCGCCAGGAACCTGTTGCCTCTCGCTCAGATGGCCAGCGTTATTCCCGGTGTTCCCGACACTAGTGGCGCCCTGAAAGCCCTGTCAGAGTCGCGCTGGCTGAAAGAAAAAGAAAAAACCGCGGCAGAAATGCGCGCCGAGATTGCACAGAAAATCACAGAGCTGGATCTGAGCTTCATTGTTCTGCTGGATGATCTTGACCGCCTCGAACCAGCTCAGGCCGTGGAGGTGATCCGGTTGGTGAAATCGGTAGCTGATTTTCCCCGCTTCCGGTACTTGCTCTGTTATGACAAATCAGTGTTGTCACAGGCTATCAGCCAGGGGCTTGGGGTCGCAGACGGCGGCCTGTATTTACAGAAAATTGTACAGATCTCATTCGGCCTCCCACGCCCAGAATCCTTTGTGTTGCGTCGGGAATTTCGTGATGCGGCAGCTGAGTTATACCTTACGGTGAATGACCAGCGGCCAGGGACTGACGTGATGGATGACTTGGCAAAAGTTGCTGATGTTTATGGTGCAGCGCTGAAAACGCCCCGGGAAGTGCAGCTAGTCCTCAATGCCCTGAGGTTTCGTTATGCAAGCATGCGGGACTATGTGTATTTCCCGGATTTGTGCTTCCTGCAGCTGCTCCGCACGACGAATTCAGGCCTCTATGACTGGGTGGAGGAATACCTGTCTGAACGGGCCGTGGTGGAAGCCGGAGATGGCCATGTCAGTGAAGATGAACAAAAAGTCCTGGCCGACAGCCTTAAGGCTAACTTGAAGCAGTATTTTCCTGCAGAAGCGCATTCTGTTTATGTCTTGGGCCGCTGGGTGCCGGGGATCTCAGGCGGGCTGGCAAACCTTCCCTTCAGTTTGTTCGGAGTGACAGGTGCACAGCAAAGTGCCATGATGACTGCGGGTAAGCGGCTGGGTAGCCAGGCATACTGGCGCTACTACTTTGCCTTCTCCGCCCCCCAAAATGTTCTGTCACCGGAGGTTTTCGGGGAACTCTTCGGGAGCGCCGCCCAGCCTGAAAAGCAGCAGGAACTCGCGGAACGTCTGCTCGGGTATATCCAGAGTAAACAGTTATCCTCTCAGACGTGGTTTGAACACATTCTGGCCCAACTGACATCCCCCCTGATTGATACCCGAACTCCGGCAGAGTGTCGTGGTCTTCTGGCATTCTTCTTTGACTACGGCGATAACATGCTGGAACGCTACCGGGCTGACAACGAATGGTTTGCGCTGCATGACCTAGATACCTACAGCGTAGCTGATCGGCTCATCCAACGGATGCTACAGGAGTCCCCTGAAGATATGATGGTCTTTCTGACAGAAAAGGTTAACAACGGCCAAGCTTGGTACTGGATCGCGGAATATGTTCGTCATCTGCTCTGGCAGCACGGGATTGTGGGAAATCGTACCTTCAATCAGCAGGAAGCATGGATGGAACGCGATAATGTAGACGCAATTCGAAAGGCCCTTGCAGACCGGCTGAACAGTCCAGAGGTCACCGACAAGCTGGGAGGTTTTGCTTTGCTAAACGCCTACATCTGGGCATGGCGGGATATCAGCGGAAGTGAAGTCTTACAGAAATGGATAAAGCGCCAGACCCTAGATGATGGCGCTTTTCTGCGGCTACTACTACAGCTCCGGTATCTTGGCACCAGTTCGGTGGATGGGCGCTATCGTGCGCTGAACCTAGCAGACCTGACAGAATTTCTTGGGGATAGTGACGTGATCACTGAACGTATCACCCGGATCAGAGAGTCTGGTCATTTCGCGGAGCTCGTTGATCAGGTCGAGCAGTCTGTCAGGAGAAACCATTTTTAGCCGGATTGATGACACGTCTGAGAGCTTGTTTATTTCAACACTTCGAACTAAGGCCCCGGCGGGGCCTTTTCCATAGGATCACCGGATATCCTTAATAGCACTTACGACACTAGTAAATTATATTTTTATGAGAATCCAACGACATAAGCGAGTGTGCTTACATTGAGGCAGGAGTGCCTGAACGAAAACTGGTTCATGTTCTCGGTGGATACACCGTGCAAAATCGAGGCCGGACGCATACACTATAACGAGAGACGCCCTCATTCTACGCGGGAATGGATGACGTCGTACGAATTTGCTGAAAGTCTGCCGGTTACCAAAATATGTAGCCAATATGAGGCCGGTTATCCTTGGTTATGACAGGAGCATTTTCTATGTCAGTGTCAATAAGGGCTATCAGTGATTTTGGTGATGGAACCAAAGACAATAGTTTCCTATGCGACTGCTTTTGTAACTGTGGCAATAATCATAAGTGATTACTTAATTCGTAGCCATATATGTGCTTGACGTTATTCCCTCTATCAAATCAAGCAGAATGAGGTATCTTGATGAGTCAGGTGTCTTCAAACAATTATCCTCAAGGTATAATAGCTAAAGGCCACATCGAAAAAGATTTTAAATTCAACACGCTATCGGGTAGCGCTTTGGGGACGATTCAAGCTCAGCTTCCCCATCTCCCTCTATCCAACGCCGAAGTGCAAATCGCGCTTTGTTTTACTTCGAATGCTTTTTGTGGATAACCCATCATTCTCCCATAGCAACAGTTCTAGATCTTCAAAATTGCATCTTCCGGGATATTCAGCGTCTTTTCTATGGAGCTCTTTACTCAAACAGCTTTTTTATCTGCTGAGATTAAGTACTCCAGCAGAAAGAAGATTGCTCAGTGTTTTTTTAAGTTGCTCAATAAGCTGTCTGAATCTTTTCCTGTCAATGTTTTTGTATATTCAGACATTACAGATGATCAAACAAAACAATGTATTATACAATTTGAGGAGATGTATATTGATCCTCGGCGCGTATCAAGGCTAGCAGGATGGCATGTTGTCGATCGAAATTCAGGTTCATATCGATTAAAGATGAGAGCGATATTCGACGTTTTGGGACATGATTTTACCACAGCCCTCTATCAAGAAAGCCGGAGACATGCTTTAACTCAAAGTCATTATGGCAATTACGCAAATATAGTCTCTCGACTAGATGATTTTCTGTATCTGTACGACAAAGATTCGAAGGACAGACCTCCACTATGCCCAGAACTATTTCAAGAGCCAATATTTGTTTATCAGTTTTTCTGGAACTTCCAGCGCTGGCATTTTGAAAGTTACGCCAAAAGGAACCAAAATCAGCCAAAAGGGCGAGTCCTTGCAAATCTTCAGCGTCAATGGATAAGAATCATTTCTTGGGCGAAAAATGTTCTTATCAACAGCAGACTCATGCAACCACCGCCAGGAGATGTATGGCCTGAGGGAAGCAAAAAACTCACCCGGCCTCTTTACGAAATCGGCCATCATAGATATGCCGATGGTAACGCGCTTGTATCCAGAAACTTCTGACTCAGATTCCGCTGTCAGCCAGTGACAAAGAGGCGACTGAACTTCTTTTCAAGAAAATTAAAGGTGATTTTAACAAAGTTGTTCTATGGGCTCGGAATCAAATCGATCTCATTAATTATCGGTTATGCACGGTTTTATCAGCCTGCGAAAAAGGAGAATTGATAAAGCAAAAGGTGCGAATATCCTCTAAATCATTCGGCCAGCCTCACATGGTGATGAACTGCCTTATCAAAACAATAGTTGAGAGCCATAGAGGATTTATAGTTATTGATCACTCTATGCGTGCCCGTTTGGTGGGTGCTACGGGAAGCAGTTTCTCAACAATGGCGTTAGCCGAGAGGCTGGTATTACCTACTAAATATATGATTGCTCCTATCGCTATTTGGCTCGTAGCGCAGCATCCCATTCTGACCGACGCATCTCTGCTTGGATGTGAGCTTTTCGACCGAAATGGCAAACGAAGTGGTTTTGTCTCGACCGACTCAGGGTCTGTGCTTGTAGTAAAGAAAAATCGCAAAGGAAGTCAGCAGGAGGTTGTATTAAGCTCGGAAGCAATCTCTGTCGTTGAGCTGCTTATCCAAATTACAACCCCTCTCAGAAACTACCTTAAAAAGAAAAACGATGATGGGTGGCGGCGGCTATTTATTGTCGCAGGTGGTCAAGGTTTTCAGGAGCCCTATGTTTTTACAAACCAAATTAGTTTCGCCAAGATTCTGAGGCAAAAAGAATTTGTTCAAGCTCACTCTGCTAAGTTAGGGGAATTAATCAGCACATTGTCACTCGCCAGGATACGTGCAACGGCAGGAGTTATCGTTTACCTCAACACACTAAGTATCGACAAAATGGCCGAATCACTTGGTAATTCGAAACGCGTGGCTATGAATCAT
This sequence comes from Cedecea lapagei, assembly GCF_900635955.1. GTDB lineage: Bacteria > Pseudomonadota > Gammaproteobacteria > Enterobacterales > Enterobacteriaceae > Cedecea > Cedecea lapagei. Next base: position 1,864,392 of record NZ_LR134201.1, on the reverse strand, counting down.
TACCTGCCGCCCACTATCATGCAATTTTTCCAAGAACGTTGGGTTCGAATATTCCAAAATGCTGTGATTGTCTATGCTATGAGGGATTCCCATTTTTTGCTCAAAGCGACTGATTTCGACAGCATGACTGAGCTTAATAAGTTCCTTGAAAAATATGCTCTTCGGGCGCTCCCTGAGGTAACAGAACCACTTAATCATTCCGCTGAACCAGAATTAGGTGCATCCGGCTCAGAGATTATAATCTCTCTTGATGAAGAGATCCTTAGAATACTTATCTCTCTCAGGCTGGCAGTTGAAAATGCTGGCCCATGTGCTTCGGGGGCAGCCATATATTGGAGTGAGTTTCATTATAAGGGTTGAGTCTCATATTGAATCTCATAATTTCCCCGATCCATACCTCCGTAGCTGTCTGGTTAAGGCCAGAAGGGGAGCAAACCCTCAACAATTTGAGAGTCTGGTCTATGTCTGATAATAACCAATTTCCTCATGAACTAGACTTTATTATGGCCCCTTTTGATTCCTGCTCTGATTTTTTCCGCAGTACTGAATGGTTCAATTCAAAATTTGATGAACCAGTATGGGTCACCCACATTGGCCGAAATGGCAAGAGAGATACTGTTATTGATTTCAGAGTTAGGCTGGATGATGGTTTATTACTCACACATCCAAAACATCGGGGTCTCCTAGAGTCCATAAAATCTTTACTTATGCCTTTCCTCCCATTCGCTGACGGCTAGAGGTATCCAGCTTTCCCCAAGCACAATAGAGCGCAGAGTTTATACAACTATCGGTATTATCGACTACTTCCTACTGCGAGCCGAGCGCTTTCAATTAGCATCTCATGGATTCAAATTAATAACGCCTCATAACATAACTGAGTTCATGGCAGTGTTGGCTAGTAGCCAATATCTGAAGAATAACATTTATTGCAGCTCGTGAAGAACTTCGGGATTTCCTTCGCCTTAAGATCCATCAAGTCACAGAACAACAGATAAAAGAGCGTTATATCTAAGGTCCCTGGTATCGCTTTTTTTGGATAATTCAGATGAGTACAGTCTTGGTTTGTGTAAATCGGAGATTATTACAGCACGGATTTTCCTGTGGATTAATGGAAACTATAAGCGCGTACAGATTAAAGCGGGTAGTGATGGGCATTCATTTTTATGCACCAGGTTTCTCCGAATAGCATTTATTCTGAGATTTACCATGAGCGAACTTTAGTAACACCTAAAATTTAGAGGTCTGTCCTTGGACGAACTGCACTTCAGCCCATCTGAGAAAACTTTTCGGGAATACCCCATGGTTTCGTCTATGGTTCTTATTGACGATCCACTGCCTTCTGAAAATGGGATTGATACTTACCTGCAAGGATTGAAGCGAATGGAGTTTCTCAAGCTTAATGGGCTGGACCATATTAGTCATCACTCGCTTTCAGCTCTGAATAACAAAGCTTTTATTCGGCAGTTGGAGATGAAAACTAAAGGACGCTATCGATCTTTGCCTCAGGAAGTCATATTGTCATCATTTAGGAATGCAGTTGAGTTCTATTTTGATGTGGGCCAATTACTCATCGACGGCTATGTTGTATTGGCACAAGAGGCTGATTCACGCGAGTGTACGCTCACGGATTTAAGTTCGACTGATATAGAACGGCTCATCCCCCAAAAGCTGAGTGATATTGGAGTAAAGGTCTGGGATCTCTCGGCAGATTTTCGTGGCAGGGAGCGGGGTGGAGGAAGTGTTATTTTCTTTAAACGCTTTAGGACGAATGAAGGGTTGCTTCAGTTAATCGAGGTGCTATATGGAGCTATCTGGATAATACTTGCTGCTCTTAGTGCCCGGCGTTCAGGAGAGATAAGAGATCTTATGGCAAGTACCTGCTTGGTTAAAAAAAATCATGGTTATTACTTACAGTTCGCCTTACGAAAACGAAATTTCGGCAAGTTTCGAGAACAAGTCCTTCGCCCCATTCCTAATATCGCAGCTCTTTGTATCCAGAGTTTAAAAGATCTGCATCTAAATTTATCATTGCTTAGTTCTGCTAGAGTTTCAGATCGGCTTTTCAGTAAACCTCGGTGTCGCGAGGTTGGTCTGGCCGAGATGAGTTTGGTCGATGCGACAAAAGTACTGAATCGCTTCTCTGATTATTTTGAAACACAACTAAGCTCTGATGGACGGCGCTATTACATTCGCACTCACCAGATGAGACGTTTCTTCGCTATGACTTTTTTTTGGAACGGTGGTTTTGGCGGTCTGGATACTCTGCGGTGGTTTTTAGGCCATACAAACCTTGAACACGTTTATCACTACATCACTGAGACTGTACCAGGCGAAGTATTGCGGAGAGTCAGTGCCGAATATGCATCTGAAGCGTTGGTCTCAGGGCAGAGTAATTCAAAGAGTCTCGGGGCGCTTTTAGAAGAGCGCTATGGGGTTTCATCTTTTTCAATCATGCAATCAGATGAAGTTGCTGATTATATTGAAGACCTAATCATTGAGGGGATATTAAATATCGAGCCAGTCTTCTACGATACTCCTGATGGAAATCGTTATGAAATTCTCTTTAAAATAATGGGCGATAAATCATGAAGAAAAACTCACCTCAAACGAACTCTCCGCTGGATATTAACAACCGCTCGGTGCTTGCTCGTATTAAATACCTTGAGTCGATTATTCAGACACCTAGTATGTATCATGAAAGCACAGATATTTTAATCGCATTGAAGAGCCAAGGTGGCCTTGCAAAGCTATCGATAAGCGAATCGTTAATTTATCCTATGTCGCTTAATACGCTTAAAAACAGGGCGAATGACCTTCTTCCTGGAGGGTTTTCTGTATTTGATAACCTGAGACATTTGGCCTCTAAAGCCATTCACGATTCCCGTACAGCCAAGATAGCAAAGCCTTCCTCAGTGACTAAGCAGGCTCTTAAAGCTAAGGTTAAGGCTCAAGACAAGGTAATCACCCAACTCCGGGATGAAATTGCATTGGTAACGAATATTCTCAGGGAGTCGATCATTCTCGCTGAGCAATTTGCCGAAAAATGCCATGACCCGACAGAGCTGAGCCTTTTCAAAAAACGCCGCAGAGAGCTACTTTCAATGCTCTCGATAAGCAAACAGTCTTTGACATCCTCGCATGAGGCTCAATCCATTGAATAACAATGAGAAACTGTATCATCTAACAAGCAACGTGTTACGGTTACCTTTCGGGGTTGATCGTAACAATCATGTCTTGAGTGTTAAAGCGGATAACATTCCTCTCCTCTGTTGGCCTGATGGTAGACCTTGTACAGAAGGTAATCTATATCTGCTGTATTGTTTTGAACGCGGACTGTCCCGTAAGGAAGACGGTGGCACGCTCACACAATATGCCAAACTTCTATCACCTCTTATTCGCTTTTGCTTCAACAATAACCATAATTTTATTGAGCTTACTGACTCTCTTTTCTCATTATTCATCAGAACACTTCAGGGGGAAATGGACCCAAGAAAACCGGGGCAGCGAAAACGGCAGGGAGCTCACGTAGCAAACATTGGCAGGATCTGCCTTGGCTTTTTGGATTACGTTGGAGAACTCTATCTTGAACCATTCTTCATCGGGTCTACGGGCACGATCAGAGCTGAGATCAAAGAAGTCAAGCTAGTAAACCAAGGAAAGCAGGTTACCCGTACCTATTGGTATCACCATTCTTTTCCTCATCCCGAGCCTCAAACACGGCGTTTACCTATCAGCTCGAGGAATATCGCAAAGCTCATTGAGGCCATCCCACATGTGGAGCAGGACGACTTATCAGCGGAGAAGACGCTTCATCCTAGTCAAGCTTTTGGAAATTACAGGGGCAAGGCGAATTGAAGTCGCAAACATCAGAGTCGAAGATATTTATAATGCAAAGTTGATGAAGCAAGAGCGCTCCTGAAGGTCTTCACAGCCAAACGGTCAGGAGGGAGGGAGGAGTACAGATACTTACCTATTTCTAAAATAGATCTTGAACTAGTCGTAAACTTCATCGAAAAATTCAGGAGCAGGATCATTAAGAAAACAGTGGGCTCCAAAGAGGATTTAGGCTATTTACTGATCTCTGAAACAACTGGGCTAAGACTCACACCTGAGACTCTGACGAATGAATTACTGTTGCTTGCTAAAACAGCAAAAATTGAAGAGCAAGCATGTGCACATATGTTCCGTCACAGATTCATCACCAAGCTTTTTGTAGCATTGATTGAACAGCATGAATATGAGAATCGGGACGAGTTCCGTCGTGCATTATTGGATGGTGAGACGCTTAAAAGGAAAGTCCAGGAGTTCACTGGGCATACATCAATCAGCAGCCTTGAGCCCTATATACATTTGGCATTCGAGGAAGTGACAAATTTTGGGGCCACTTTGGATTTAATTAAAGCAAGGCTAGTTGTTGAATCTTTACAGTCCAATCTCAAGGACGTTGTATTTGAACTCAGCCAAGGAAGAAGCCCCTCTGAACTTACTATCCTATTAAATAATTACGTTAAGACGGCATTAGAAGAATTGAGTTGGGTCTCAACTACTATCGAACGATGATGTGCTTTTTGTATGGGGACTCAATTCGACTGTTAGTTTCAAACAGGTAACCGTAAGTACAGTCTAGAGCGCTGCAAGCACAGCACTCTAGAAATGGACGATCAACAATGCATTAGCTTAAGTTAGTTTGAAAAATGTATAATAATATTTTGGGGTACACTTTTTTGCTGGCCTATATGGCTCATGATTCTATTTCCGTTATAAAGCGAGATTTTCGCTGAAACTTTCTGTCGCCCCATGGCATCATTCGTTGCTTAGGATAAGTTACATAGAGCCATCGCTTTGCTCTTGTTACTGCAACAAATGCGTTATTTCTCTCCTCATCCAACTCTTTTGCAGTATTAGCTCTGTAGTCTGGGAAAACTCCTTCACACATACCAATTAAAAATACGATATCTTTTTCCAGACCCTTCATGGTATGAACCGTACTTAACGTTAAGCCATCCTCAGAGATATCTTGCGAAAGTTGCCCAAGAGCCAATGCATTACGGAATGCAACTAAGGAGTCCCCAATTCCTTTCCGTCTGAAGCGTGTCCAGGTGCGATTAAACTCCTCAAGCTCTTCAATGCTCAACTTAATATCTTCAATTTTTTCATCTGAGATACCGTCATGTTTTTCAACCAATGATGTTAGTAGGCTGTTAAAATATTTTACAAATTTAGGGATTTTGGGGTTTTCAACATCCAATAAATCTACAGCAGAAAGAAGATTTGCGAATATATCAGAGTATTCATCATTTGATGATGAGATCTGAGCCTCCATTTCCTTTAATACATTAGCCGTCCAATTTTCTGGCTCGGAAATATTCAGTACCTGACATAATTTTTTGCCATCCACCCAATCTTTAGAATTCAGTTTAACGCGAATGGCATAGTCTAATACTTTACCGAATCTAGTTGAAGGTTCTAGTTGTCGTTCACCTTTTCTCAAAGAGAATGGTATTGAATTTTCTTTAAGGCAGCTTTCAAGTTTTCCAAAAACAAAACGATTACGGCCAATTATCACCATATTACTCAATGAAATTTCACCTTCAATTTCATCGTTAATTTTCAAAGCCAAAAGTTTTTTAATAATGTCAACAACCGCAGCAGCCTCATCTTCTTCCGTATCAAATCCTGAAATCCATACACCACCTTCTAAGGCATAATCAGTTTCTGCTTGTGAGCCTGGCCGCAACTTGTTTGCTGCACGTATAACAGCTTTAGTGCTACGATAATTTTCTCTAAGTTCAAAGCGTTGTGGGGTGAAGTCATCTACAAATCTAGTGCAGAGATAGTCTTTCGAGGACCCGTTAAATCCATAAATCATTTGATTAGGATCACCTACCATTAAAATGCTTATTATAACATTTCCGCAAAGTACCCTTATAAACTCATACTGCGCTTTATTAAGATCTTGAGCTTCATCAACGCAAATATGTTTATACTGAGCTCGGTATATTTTTGCGATCCAATCATGTGTTAGTAGAATTTTATGGGCATATACCAAAATATCGTCATAATCAATTCCTCCACTATTAAGCAGTGCAGACTGATAGTCTTGATATATTTTCCAGATATTGCTTTCTGGATATAGCTCAGCCACATCAAGCTCTGTAAGTAACTCTCGCTTAATCTTTGAGAATATATCCATAAAGGATTGCAAATTTTTTTCTCTGCTTTTTAATTCTCTTGTGTCAGTGATATTTAGATACTCATCTATATTAATACCATCTTCACGTAAAGACTGTATAAAGACCTCCATTCGATCTTTATCTCTATCATATATGTGCAATTCCGTGGGTAAACCAACAGTGTGTCCGTATTTCTCCAAAATACGCTGTGCGACAGAATGTATGGTAGAGATCCAAACCCTATCCTCTCCTTGCTCGAAGTCTGCTAAACGTGCACTCATTTCCTCCGCTGCTTTATTTGTGAAGGTAAGAGCTATGATCCCTTCTTTTTTAGTTTTATCCAAAATATGACGAACACGCTCTGTTAACACACGCGTTTTACCTGAGCCAGCTGATGCAAGCACTTGTACAGCAGAATTCAAAGGAGCTTCAACAATCTGACGTTGAGCATTTGATAGATTCATATCATACTCCAGATTTAATTTTTTCGAATAATTCGATAATCTTAGTTGGGAAACTCTCAGCTGGCAATTTAATTAGATTGTCTGTAATTGCTTTTGCATAAAGTGGCTTGTTTAAGTCAATGATTTCGAGTATCGCTCGAATACGACCATCCGCCCCATTATAATCTCTAAGTTCTGATTCAAAAATAGGCTGCTTACACGTTTCGCAGGCAGGCTTATCGGATTTTGTCGGTTTCAAAGGCGTGCCATTTCGTTTCTTGATCCAGTTATCAATTTTACCCTCACCAGCAACTTCACAGATGGTTTTTTCTATCAGTTCATTAAATCCTTGGCTTAATAGGTAACCTTCGAAATCTGTCCCTTCAAGTATGGTGATGTTATCTGCCTTTTCGATATCAGTAGCTCCGAATATTTTTTCATAATTTTTCTTGAGCTCTTTAATTGTTTGTTCTTCACCGTCGCTAAATATAAATACTGGAATATTTAGATCTTTCGCTAAAATAAGAAAAGGACGGTATTTTGCACCGGAACCATTGACGCCCACAAAATTTACTCCGAGTGAGAAAGGATGTTTTCCAGTATAGGCTTCAAAAAGCTCAGGTAGGGCTTGCTCTTCAGTTTCACCTTCTGAGAGGACTATCGCTTTGGAAAATAAGAGCTCGCCACGGGAGTGAACCACTTCTCTTTTCAATTTTCTCAGATCGTCATCTTCAAATGTATTTCTAAGCTGACTTATCTGAACAGAATTATCTGGTTTGCTCAAATATCTAACTTCATGTAACTCAGCCAACCCAGCAATATATGGCGAGTGAGTACTAATAATCACTTGGCCAGGAACATCTATAAGTTGTCTGTATAATGTTCTTTGCGCATTTGGATGAAGATGTGCTTCTGGTTCCTCGGCGGCCATAATTGGGAAAAATGGTTCGACTTCCTCTTCGTGATTTTTGGCCAACAACTCAGTAAAGGCTTTTACTGTCAACATGGATGCCCAACTGCGAGTACCCATACCATGGTATTCCATAGAAAATGAGCTTTTATCAGATTCACCGAAATTCACACTAAAACGCTTTGACAGATCGCGAATTTTTTTTGGAAACGGGCTAAGCTCTGTTTTTCCTGAACCTTCAAATGATTGATTCATACTATCCAGATGAGTCTTTAATCGCTTAAGAGGTTCGCTTTTGTCGATGGCCTCTTTATTAACTTCGGCCACCATCCGCTCCAGTTCAGCAACATCTTTATCGTTATACTCAACACTAGATAGAACACGACCAACGAAAGATGATTTTTCTTTCAGTTCATTATGTATGTCTCTTTGAGCATCAATCGAAATGAACGGTACAGCCTCCAGTCGTTTACCCAATCTGTTTTTGTTGATAACCCGGGCATCTTGCCACTCGCTAAGTTCTGGCCACATATCTAAATGAAACCGATCAACTGTATAGCCGCCCTTTACTCGATCTGGTTTTGCAACAGTTCGTAACACTACGAATTGCTTCCCATCAGGCTCTGACTGAATTTTATCACCAAATGCCTGTTGCCAATTTTCTGAAAATTCTCTCGCTCTCGTATCATTATCAACAGCTATAAACCGAATATCGACTGTGATTATTTCTTGGCGTTTTTCATCCTCTCCTATATGAAAATCTTCGTCAGCTAAGTAGCGCGAGTAGTCCCCAATTGCTAGCTGTACAGCTTTTATAATCGATGTCTTACCTGCATTATTTTGCCCAAGTAATACGGTAACTCTCGGCAAGGATATTTCGATATTAGATATGCCACGAAAGCCGCTGATACGAACAATATCTATTTGGATACTCATATGGCACCCTCCTGTGAATTAATAGAAATTGTCCAAACTAGCAACTCATCGATAGTACTCCAGAGAGAGGTGTAAAGTTCGTTTTTTTTAATGATCATTATTATTCCTTACTGTGCCAGAGACTAGCCTGAGTTTGATATATTTTTATATAAATAGTTAAAGCTTGGCAGTATCAAGTCCTGCAGCTTTCAAGCGCTGGGTTAAGTTGCGCATTTTACTGAACTCCGTACCAAAGCTACTTCGTAAACCAACCCCTTCACAAAACTCTTTTGACGTGATGCTATTCAGCTCATCAGCATATTTGATCATTTGTAGGTGCATCTCAACGGTATATTGATTGCGAGGTGCGTCGTCCAAGACTTGCTTAATACGCGTATAGATCTCAATTTCGTTCATCATTAGCCTTTACAATATATGTCACTAGATAATTTAGCTAAATTATCTAAAAAATCACACAAAAGCAAATCAAGTCGTTTTACTGCTCATTAAGTACTCTGGACACCGTAACTGACCGGAAGGAATACAGCAGCAGTACTGTAAGCACAGCGTTCTTGAAGTGAGTTAACAAGAACGCTTAAAGTCGAGTGACAAGCGGGGGAGCAAGATTCTCTATACCTTTCATAGTATCACTGTGAAGAAATCGGAGGAGGTTTTCACTCTGCTCGGGTTATGCAAGTACTAGTCTGTTTCAATGGGCAATGTTTAATCATTTGAGTTGCTGATCTTTCATAGTTCGGTTTATTCATTTTGTGTCCGAAGAGTGAACGCAGGCTTCTCTGAAACTCAAACAAACATTCAGAAAAGAACCCCACCTTTTTCTAACCCCGTCCACTAAATTCCTCCGAACTTCAACGCGTTTGGGCTGCTCTCAGAAAAACTTCTTGATCCATGTCTAAAATCCTAAATACTGTACATAAACACAGTTAAATTTATGTGATGATCAATCATGCACAAGACTCGCTACAGCGCTGCTTCTATAACCCAAAACAGCTTTATTTTCTCTAGGACTGACAAGATATGGGCAGAATGAGTTCATATGGGAATCCCGCTGCCGATTATGTGGCCTCTCGACTGACCATTGATGTGATTGTTAACTTCGATGCTAACTGCCGACTCGCAGAGACCGATGATGGCTACGCAGTGATTCGCGTCTCTCGCCGACCCGTTCAGGGTGACCATGTGCTCATTGAGTTCTGCGGAAAGGTCGGGTTTGCTCGATTGATGGGCCCGGCGCTCATCACTCAGGACGGAGAAGCCATTGAAGGTGAAGCCCTCAACGATGTTAATGTTCAAGGCGTCGTGACGCACTGGATAAACAGAGCGTCTGATGAACCTGAGATAGTCTGATAACGACCCGCTACGGCGGGTTTATTTTTATGCGAATAACGCCGGCCACTGAGCCGGTTTTTTATTGGGAGGAAGTTATGAGTGAAGTGATTCAACTGGTGCCTAATAAGTGGGTAACCGTAGAAGTGCTAATGGCTATCACTGGCTTGTCAAAGAACGCCATTAAGGCTGCAAGGGAAAAGTCATGGCTTGAAGGAAAAGAGTACCGTCACTACACAGGGGACTGCAATCCACTGGATAACAGCCCGATCATGTATAACCGGCATGAAGTAGACAATTGGGTTGAGAGGCAACGACCGGCGATCCCGCGCAAGAAATCTGCTTAAATACCCCCTCCTTTCAACAAAGAGGAATCATAAATGTCTAAATATCCAACAGGTGTGGAGAATCATGGGGGTACTTTGCGCCTGTGGTTCATCTACAAAGGCAAAAGAGTCAGGGAGTCTCTTGGTGTAGAGGATACGCCAAAGAACAGGAAGATAGCCGGGGAATTGCGAGCGTCAATTGGCTTTGCCATCAAGACGGGAACATTCAACTACGCAGCTCAGTTCCCACAATCACCCAACCTAAGAAAGTTTGGCCTTAAACAACAAGGCATCACACTTTCCACATTAGCATCGCGGTGGCTTGAGCTGAAGAGGATGGAAATCACAGAGAATGCCTTTCGGCGGTATCAGTCATACATAAAGATATGCCTGGAGATGCTTGGCAGCGATCGGTTGTTAGAGTCGATCACCCATGAGGACATACTGACAATCAGGAAGGAATTGCTGACCGGTTACCAGATTAACGGAAAGTTCCAGGCTAACAGGGCAGCCAAAAAAGGCCGGACTGTCAGGACGGTTAACGTTTATCTAACGTGCCTTTCCGGCATGCTGGAGTTTGCTGTAAATAACGGGTACATCGAAAAATCGCCATTTGTTGGCATCGACCCACTTCGCAAGTCAAGGTCAGACCCTGACCCGCTTTCCAGAGAGGAATACCGTAGGCTTCTTGATGCCGCGCCAGCAGAGCAAATAAAAAATCTGTGGATTCTTGCCATCAATACAGGCATGAGGCATGGGGAGATTTGTGCCCTGGCATGGGAGGACATAGACACCAGAAACTGGACGATAGCCGTCAGAAGGAATATAGCGATTAAGGATCACTTTACGCCACCTAAAACTGAATCAGGAAACAGGACAATACTTCTTACTCAACCAGCCATTGCGGCGATAAAGAGCCAGATGGCATTTACAAGGATGGGAAGGCAGCATGAGATAAAGGTTCACCTGCGCGAGTTTGGCAGAACGCGCACAGATGAATGTACCTTTGTCTTTGTTCCGAAGTTGACGGCGAGAAATGGAATTGGAGGGGATTGGTATGCACCAGGTTCGTTCGGCGCAACGTGGAACTTGATGCTTAAGAGATCTGGAATACGACATCGAAAAGCCTACGAGTCAAGACACACATTTGCATGCTGGGCATTGAGTGCGGGAGCAAACCCGAACTTTATAGCGGCGCAAATGGGGCACACTTCGGCACAGATGGTTTACAACGTTTACGGGAAATGGATGAGTGACAACAACGGGGATCAGATGAGCATATTGAATGCTAATTTCAGTGAAGATGTCCCAATGATGCCCCAAGCACAAAACCAATAGTACAAATATCCTTTCAAATCAATAATTCAATCAGCCCACTCAGGCTTGTTGAGGATATGGTCCTGCCAGTCGCGTACCTCGGACTCTTTCACTGCGATATGGCGCACGGAAATACGTTCACCGTGCATAGCGGCTTTTGAACCGGTCATCAGCGGGTGCCATTCCGGCAGAGGTTTGCCTTCGGCAAGCAGACGATAAGCGCAGGTATGCGGCAGCCACTCAAAGGTAGGCAGATTGTCGCGGGTGAGCTTGATGCAGTCCGGCTCGTATTCAAAGCGACGAGCGTAGTTCTTACACTGACAGGTTTTAATATTAAGCTGCTTACACGCGACGTTGGTGAAGTAGATCTCGTCGGTATCTTCGTCCATCAGCTTATGCAGGCAGCACTGGCCGCAGCCGTCGCACAGCGATTCCCACTCAGCGTCGCTCATTTCGTCGAGAGTTTTACTTTGCCAAAAAGGAGTGGGAGTCATAGCGGTTCCTGCATTTAAAATTAAGCTGCACCTTATAAACAGTCTGACACCCGGATGCAAGTTTTGCCGCCCGGAAGCGGCAAATTGTTTATAAAACGCGCGTGCTCAGGCTGTGGCCTGCAAAACTCACTTCCAGCTCATCGCCGCTGTGCAGCGGGCCTACGCCTTCGGGAGTCCCGGTCAGGATCACGTCTCCCGCACGCAGGGTGAAGAATTTGCTCATATACGCAATCAGCGGCACGATCTTGTGGATCATCTCTTCGGTATTGCCCTGCTGGCGAACTTCACCGTTGATCTTCAGCTCAAGGGGCGTATTTTGCGGATCGTCAGTAAACTGAGCCGCAGGGATAAACCCGGAGATCGGGCAGGAGTTGTCGAAACCCTTCGCTTTTTCCCACGGCTGACCTGCTTTTTTCAGTTTTGCCTGCAGGTCACGCAGCGTCAGATCCAGCGCAACGCCGTAACCGGCAATCGCCTTAAAGACATGATCTTCGCTGGCCTGCTTAAGGGTTGCGCCAATCAGGATCGCCAGCTCCACTTCATGGTGGACCGAGCCAAACTCCTGCGGCAGCGCCAGCGGCTGGCGGATATCGCATAATGCGCTCTCGGGCTTGATAAACACGACCGGCTCGTCCGGCGTCGCGCTGCCCATCTCTTTAATATGTTTGGCATAGTTACTGCCAACACAGACTACCTTGTTCACCGGAAAATCCAGCAGTGCACCCTGCCAGTTATGATGTTGATACATGCCTTTCCTCTGTGTCGTTTGTGTTAACTGCCATTGATAGTAGATAAAAAAATCCGCGCTGAATACCGGGGAAGTGTTTCCAGGCATGCCTTATTTTACAGCCACGGCGTCCGCCATCTTGCCGATGCTGATGGCAAAATAGTACGAACGGTTCCAGTGCATCAGGGTCCGAAAGTTGCTGTAAACCAGGAACGAACGTTCCAGACCATCATCTGGCTTCACCAGCCAGGCCTTTTGTGGCGATACAGGGAGGGATAACCCATTGGGCAAGGTGACACCCAGTTTTTTCCACTGCGCAACAGGCTTGCCCTGCCCGGGGCTTGTCCCCAAAAGCGAAGCATCAAAGCCGGCAGGCAGCTTGACCTCTTTGCCCCAGGCACCGCCGGTCTGCCACCCCTCCCTCGCCAGATAGTTTGCCGTTGAGGCAAAAACATCGCTGGTGTTGTTCCAGATATCAATTTTCCCGTCGCCGTCGCCATCTTTGCCGTAGCGCAGCAGCGAACTTGGCATAAACTGGTTTTGCCCCATCGCCCCCGCCCATGAGCCCTTCATCTGCGCGGCGCTGACGTCCCCTCGCTGAATGATTTTTAGCGCCGCCATCAGCTCAGCGGTAAAGAAGGCCTCGCGTCGTCCCTCAAAAGCCAGCGTCGCCAGCGCAGAGACCACATCCTCTTTGCCCTGAAGCTTGCCAAAATTGCTCTCCATGGCCCACAGAGCGACGATATAGCGACTCTGGACACCGCTTTTTGCGCTGACCTTATCCAGTTCAGCCCGGTGCTGTTTTGCAAGGAGGCGGGCCTGTTTTATTTTCTCCGGAGTGATGACGCGGTTTAAATAGTCATCAAGCGTAATTTTATTTTCCAGCTGGTTGCGGTCAGATTTAATAACCCGATCGACAAAATGAATGTTGGCAAACGCCTTTGCCAGCGTAGCGTTGCTGATGCCTTTTGTTCTGGCCTGTTGCTTTAATTTTTCGACGTAGGCGGGAAATTCGGCGGGATCGCGTCCTTGCTCAGCCAGCGTCGTCAGGTGAGAACGCTCGGGCTGAGGCGCAGCGGCCGTCGGATTGGCCGCCGCTGCCTGGGAGGTATAGCCGGTAAAAGGGGCGAGTATTAAGGCGCTGAAGGTCAAACTTAATGCTGAATATTTCATCGTCTTTCCCGCAATAATGTGTTTTGCACATCTTCAGGTTTAATGCCCGGAAAAGATTTACCGCCAGTCCGAAAATTATTTTTTAGGACTTTTTTCCAGATGCATTGTCAGCAAACTTTCGACCGGAGGTGGGATCTGTAAATAATACCCCTCATTTTCCAGTGCCTGTTTAACTTTATCCAGATCGGCATTGGCCAGTTTTTTCGTGCCGTCGAGCGGCAACAGCATCGACAGCACCGGTTTACCAAAGCCTTTCATCAGCTCTTCCGGCACCCGGGAGAAATCGTCTTTTTTTTCGACATAAAGATAAGTCTGATCGCGTTTGGTACTTCTGTAGATCACACAAAACATTTTTTTTACTCTATTTTCGCCAGCGAGTGGCTTGCCTGAATATAAGCTGGACTATAACATGCCTTATGTACTTCGGAATATCGTCCCACCCTTGTGGGGATTGAAACTGAATTGAGTAAGGCCAGGATGTCAAACACGCCAATCGAGTTAAAGGGCAGCAGTTTTACCTTATCTGTGGTTCATTTGCATGATGCACACCCTGAGGTTATTCGCCAGGCACTGGAAGATAAAATCGCTCAGGCTCCCGCATTCTTAAAAAATGCCCCGGTGGTCGTTAACGTCGCCAGTCTCGATGGTTCCGTCAACTGGAAGAAAGTACAACAGGCCGTCACCGCAACCGGCCTGCGCGTTGTGGGCATCAGTGGCTGCAAAGATGAGGCGCTTAAAGCCGACATCGAGCGTGCTGGCCTGCCCTTGCTGACAGAAGGGAAAGAAAAGGTTACCCGAACGCCAAAGGCTGCGCCCGCCGAGCCGGTGGTCATCGCCGCCCCGGATGTTGCATCCGTCACAAAAACGCGTTTAATTGATGCGCCGGTGCGTTCCGGCCAGCGCATTTATGCGCCAAACTGTGACTTGATTGTGACCAATCACGTCAGTGCCGGTGCAGAACTGATAGCAGATGGTAATATTCATATTTACGGCATGATGCGTGGCCGTGCGCTGGCTGGTGCAAGTGGCGATCGTGATGCACAAATATTTTGTACTAACCTGGTAGCGGAGCTGGTCTCTATAGCGGGTGAGTACTGGCTGAGTGAGCAGATCCCAGCCGATTATTATGGAAAAGCGGCTCGCCTTAATCTGGCGGGTGGTGCGCTCTCCGTTCAATCTTTGAATTAAGCCCTTTTAACAAGGAAATCCTTTATGGCACGCATTATTGTTGTTACATCGGGTAAAGGGGGCGTTGGTAAGACCACGTCCAGCGCGGCCATCGCCACGGGTCTGGCCCAAAAGGGAAGAAAAACCGTCGTTATCGATTTCGACATCGGCCTGCGTAACCTTGACCTGATTATGGGCTGCGAGCGCCGCGTCGTGTACGATTTCGTCAACGTTATTCAGGGCGATGCCACGCTGAATCAGGCGCTGATCCGCGATAAACGCACCGAGCAGCTCTATATCCTGCCCGCGTCGCAAACTCGCGATAAAGACGCCCTGACCCGTGAAGGCGTGGCCAAAGTGCTGGAAGACCTGAAAAACATGGACTTCGAGTTTATCGTCTGCGACTCCCCGGCCGGGATTGAAACCGGCGCGCTAATGGCGCTCTATTTCGCTGACGAAGCGGTTATCACCACCAACCCGGAAGTCTCCTCGGTGCGTGACTCAGACCGTATTCTCGGCATTCTGTCGTCGAAGTCACGTCGTGCCGAAAACGGCGAAGATCCTATCAAAGAGCATTTACTGCTCACCCGCTACAACCCTGGCCGCGTCAATAAGGGCGATATGCTGAGCATGGAAGACGTGCTGGAAATTCTGCGCATTCCTCTGGTCGGGGTTATCCCTGAGGACCAGTCTGTGCTGCGCGCGTCCAACCAGGGCGAGCCGGTTATTCTTGACGGTGAATCTGACGCGGGCAAAGCCTACGCCGATACCGTGGAACGCCTGCTCGGAGAAGAACGCCCTTTCCGCTTCATTGAGGAAGAGAAGAAGGGTTTCCTGAAACGCCTGTTCGGAGGATAAGTTATGGCATTACTCGACTTTTTTCTGTCACGAAAAAAGAACACCGCCAACATCGCGAAAGAGCGTTTACAGATTATCGTTGCTGAGCGTCGCCGTAGCGATGCTGAACCGCACTACCTGCCTCAGCTGCGCAAAGACATTCTCGACGTGATTTGCAAGTACGTGCAAATCGACCCGGAAATGGTCAGCGTTCAACTGGAGCAGCGAGATGGGGATATTTCGATTCTGGAGCTGAACGTCACCCTCCCGGAAGCGGAAGAAGCCAGCAAGTCTGCGTGAATAATAACCCCCTGCATAATGTCAGGGGGTTTTATTTTTGCTGCAGGTCTTAACGTTTATTAAGTTTTTTCTCGTTAACGGCCCGAGAATATATTTTTGACCTGAGAATAACACTGTAATTATTCCCAGGCCGCTAAACGCGATTAGTATTCCGTCAGCAGTTTAGTCAGCGCCTCGGCCATTAATTCGGCACGCCAGCCGCTTATTAATTCCGGCTCAACGCTTTGGGGTTTCAATTTCCAGTGCCAGTTGAGCAGCTGGTTTATTTGGCGACGGGAGGCCAGCAATTCTGCACTCAGCCCTTTTGCCTCACTTATCTCCTGCACCAGCGCCTTAATCGCCTTAAAGACTTTGCGGTAACCGGGCATATCCACCAGGTTCTGCAGCGGCTGCGGCAGCTCGCTCTCTGGCAGGACCTGGGCCTCCGCCACCAGCGCGACAAGGGTTTTACCGTGGAAACGGATTTCACTGCCGCTCAGGCCAAGCGAGTCAAGCTCCCCGAGCGACCCTGGCATATAGCGAGCCACCTGCCAGAGGTGCTCTTCGCGAACGACAAAGTTCACCGCCATATCCCGCTCACGCGCTTTGCGCAGGCGCCACGCGGCCAGCTTCCTGAGGCAGGCCAGCTGCCGGGTGCGAAGCTGCCATGCATTGCCGATTTCACGCCAGGCCTCTTCCGGGTCAAGCTGTTCACGGCGGCGGGCGCACATCAGCTGGCATTCATCGAGAGCGGCGTTGATCCAGCCAGCCGCTTCCGTTTCGGCCATCAGCTTCTCAGCAATAGGCAGCAGATAGAGCACGTCTGCCGCCGCATACTCACACTGCCGCGCCGTTAAGGGCCGCGCCAGCCAGTCGGTGCGGGACTCACTTTTATCCAGCGCAATACCGGTGTAGGACTCCACGAGGGTGGCAAAACCACAGGAGAGCGGACGCCCGGTAAACGAAGCCAGGATCTGAGTATCGATAAACGGCTCGGGCAGTACGCCGAAGGCATTCAGGAAAACTTCAAGATCCTCGCTGCCCGCGTGAAGGTACTTTATGGTGTCAGGATCCTGCAGCAGCGCTTTGAATGGCGACCAGTCGCTGATGGTGAGAGGATCGATCAGCGAAGCCTGCTGGCCGTCATAAAGCTGGATCAGGCCTAATTGCGGATAATAGGTGCGCGTACGGACAAATTCAGTATCCAGCGCCAGCGCGGGGAACTGACGAGCGGCCTGGCATACGGCAGCCAGCCCTTCATCGGTGGTAATCATCTGGTAAGTCAAATTCAGTTCTCTTAGGTTGCGCCCATAAAAAATGCCGGCGAACCGGCATCAGGACGAGTGACTTGGAGCTCAGGCGTTATTGTTGCCTGTCTTGCCCGCTTCGTCACGCAGTTCTCGTCTTAAAATTTTGCCCACGTTGGATTTTGGCAATTCCGTACGGAACTCAACCAATTTAGGCACTTTGTAGCCCGTTAACTGGCGACGGCAGAAGGTGATCAGCGCTTCTTCAGTCAGCGCGGGGTCTTTTTTCACCACAAAGATTTTTACCTGTTCGCCGCTCACGCCGGCCGGCACGCCCACGGCAGCCACTTCCAGCACGCCCTCATTCTGCATCACTACGTCTTCAATCTCATTGGGGTAGACGTTAAAGCCGGAGACCAGAATCATATCTTTTTTGCGATCGACGATGTTCATAAAGCCTTCCTCGTTCATCACCGCAATATCTCCGGTTCGCAGCCAGCCGTCCTTAAGAATTTCATCGGTCTCTTTCGGGCGCTGCCAGTAGCCCAGCATAACCTGAGGCCCCTTCACGCAAAGTTCACCCGGTTCACCCGGCGGAACCTCATTGCCCTCATCATCGATCAGCTTCACGTCGGTTGAAGGCACCGGCAGCCCGATAGAGCCGCTGTGGTAATCCATATCATGCGGATTCGCGCTCACCAGAGGCGCACATTCCGTCAGGCCATAGCCCTCAAGCAGGAAGCGCCCGGTCAATTTCTCCCAGCGTTCCGCAACGGCGTGCTGAACCGGCATGCCGCCGCCCGCGGCGAGGTGCAGGCTGGAGAAGTCTAACTGCTGGAACTCTTTGTTATTCAGTAAGGCGTTAAACAGCGTGTTCACGGCGGTCATGGCGGTGAAAGGATATTTCGCCAGTTCTTTCACCAGGCCGGGAATGTCTCGCGGGTTGGTGATCAACAGGTTCTGTCCACCAATATCGATAAACAGCAGGCAGTTAATCGTCAGGGCAAAAATGTGGTACAGCGGCAGCGGCGTGACCACCAGCTCTTTCCCCTCATGCAGCAGCGGGCTGTAGGCCGCCCTTACCTGCTCGAGGTTAGCCAGCATGTTACGGTGCGTCAGCATTGCGCCCTTCGCCACGCCTGTCGTGCCGCCGGTGTACTGCAGGAAAGCCAAATCGCCGTTAAGAATTTCAGGCTTGATGTACTGCATACGGTAGCCGCTTTGCAGCGCCCGGCGGAAGGAGATGGCGTGAGGTAAATGGTATTTCGGCACCAGCCGCTTGATGTACTTAACGACAAAGTTAACCAGCGTGCCTTTTGGCCCGGCAATCTGATCGCCGAGGCGGGTCAGGATCACGTGCTTCACCTGCGTTTTATCGACCACTTTTTCCAGCGTGTGGGCAAAGTTCGACACAATAACAATCGCGCTGGCACCGCTGTCGTTCAGCTGGTGCTCCAGCTCGCGTGGGGTATAAAGCGGGTTAACGTTCACCACCACCATTCCGGCGCGCAAGATGCCAAAAAGCGCCACCGGGTACTGCAGCAGGTTTGGCATCATCAGCGCTACGCGGTCGCCTTTTTGCAGGCCAAGCCCCTGCTGGAGATAAGCGGCAAAAGCCCGGCTGCGCTCTTCCAGCTTACGGAAGGTCATCACCTCCCCCATATTGATAAACGCAGGCTTATCGGCATAGCGAGTAACGGCCTGTTCAAACATATCAACCAGGGATTGATAGCGATCGGGATTTATTTCAGCCGCAACGTCGGCCGGGTAGCGGTTAAGCCAAACCTTATTCAAGGATCCACCTCTGAAATTATTATTTGTCGTCATCACAACCCCAGGCTACACATTTCGTTAACATAATATTAACTCAGCGTACCAGTTTATTAATTAGCCTGATGAAAGGTTGCGAAGCGCATCACTAAATTTTTTTATCCGTCCTGGACAAAAACAAACAGCGGCCAGGCCGCTGTTTGAAAATATTTAAAAACAACAGATTATTCGGTTACGACGGTTTGCACCTGTGCTGGCCCCGGATTATACCAGCCACCCCACATATCATAATGATGACGGTATGGGTACGGACCGCCCCAGAACCATGGGTCTATAGGCTGTGGCGGCATCACGACCTGCTGAACCACGTTCCAGCGCTTATAGCCTGTCGCCTGCATCGTCATAAATTTATAAGGCGTCTGGCCAATTTTGCCCTCTGCCGTGCCGGTAATCGGCCCCACCACCGTGACGAGCTGGTTACGGAAGTCGACCGGATCCAGGAAGCCGTTCACGTCGGCATAAATACGCCCGTGAGAGGGCTCATTCAGCGCCGGTCTGGCGCCTTCGTCCAGGCTAACGGTGGCAATCTCGAGACGGGTTTTCCCCTTCAGATTATCCACATTCACCACGCGACCGCCAAAACGCGCTTCCTGCCCCACGTAAAGCTGCGGAGCATTCATGACGACCGACAGATCCTGCTGCGGCGTCGCCGTACTCCCTTTGATGGCATCCGGCACGCTCACGCAGCCGCTCAGGACCAACGCTGCGGCGGCTGCAAGCAGCCAGCTGCATTTTTTGACATTACAAACAGCCATACCTCATCTCCTTAATCTCCACTCCGTTTTGAGCGGTGGGTATTACTCTCTGCCAGGAAGCTTTTTCCAGGTCACTTCATTGCGCAGGTAGACCGGTTCAGCGTGTTCTACGGCGACGCTTTTTCCGGCGTTAAAAGCCTGCAGCGCCAGCGGCAGCATATCTTCTGCTTCGGGCAGCGTGGTTTCCCCGTCCTGCAGCTGAAGTCCGCTCCTCTCCGCCATGTCGGGCCAGGCCTGCCAGCCTGTGCCGACTGTAGCCCAGCTGCCGTTCAATTGTTTCAACCGTTCGGCAACATCTTCTGGCTTAAGTACGGCCTCACTCTCTTCGCCCTGCCACTCGCCCTGTTCGTCACGCTGATATTCGGCCCAGTAGACTTCGCCCATGCGGGCATCTATGGCGGCCAGAACTCGCGTTGCTCCGGTACGACGCCACGCTCCCTGCGCCATCGTCGCAAGCGTTGAGACGCCAATCATCGGCAGCTCAGCGCCCAGCGCCAGCCCTTGCGCAATGCCAATGCCGATTCGCACGCCGGTGAAACTGCCCGGCCCGCGCCCGTAGGCTAGTGCGTTCACATCAGACAAAGTAATTTCACCCTGGTTCAGGATCTCCTTCACCATGGGCAAAATTCTTTGCGTATGCTCGCGCGGGCAGAGTTCGAAATGGGCGTAGAACGCCGCATCATTTTGCAGGGCAACAGAACAGGCTTCAGTTGCGGTATCGATGGCTAAAATTCGCATGGGCTTGCCAACCTCTGGCGGAGATAAGGTCAAAAAACGGCGCGCATCATACCATAGCCTGGCACAAATTACTGCGCGCCTGAGGCACTCAGGAACTCAACTGCCCGATTTATATCCCGGGTACGCGGCGTGGGTGGCAGACTGTTAAGGAAAACCGCGCCATAAGGCCGCATCACCAGCCGGTTATCGCAGATAACCAGAACTCCCCTGTCTTCCACATCGCGAATGAGTCGGCCCACGCCCTGCTTGAGGGTAATGACCGCATCCGGCAGCTGTACGTCATCAAACGGATCGCCGCCGCGAATACGGCAATCTTCCATTCGGGCTTTGAGCAGCGGATCGTCCGGTGAGGTAAAGGGCAGCTTGTCGATGATAACCAGGGATAACGTGTCGCCACGCACATCTACGCCTTCCCAGAAGCTACTGGTCGCCACCAGCAGGGCGTTACCTGCCTCAACAAACTGCTGCAGAAGCTGGCCTTTGCTGGTCTCTCCCTGCAGCAACACGGGCAACGTCATGGTCGCCCGGAACTGTTCCGCGAGGTCACGCATCATGGCGTGGGAGGTGCAAAGCATAAAGCAGCGCCCGTTGTTGGCTTCGATGAGCGGGCGCAGCAAGTTGGCCAGATGACGACCAGCGTGCGGCTGATTTGGCGTTGGCAACCCTCGAGGCACACAGAGCAGCGCCTGCTTAGCGTAGTCGAACGGGCTTGCCAGCAGCAGGGTTTCTGCCTCTTCGATGCCCAGACGCTCGGTGAAATGGCTTAGCTTGTCATTCACCGAAAGCGTTGCCGAGGTAAAGACCCAGCAGCCTGCCTTTTCACGAATGGCTTCCTTAAATTTGTCGGCCACGGAAAGCGGCGTCAGGGCCAGCGTAAAATGCCGGGCGTTGCATTCATACCAGTAGCTGTACCCCGGCTGATTGATCTCTTTCAGCCGCTTGATGCGCCCACGGTAGATCACCGCGCGTTCAAAAGCGGCGTCCAGCAGCGCAGAGCGCCCAAGCGATAGCTTAGCCACGTCATAACAGAGCTCCAGCGCGTCATCGAGCAGCAGCAGCGAGCGCTGGATATTTGCGTCGGCAAGCAGCTCACGCAGGTTACCGCGATAGCCCGGGTCACCTATTTGCAGGCGAAAATCCTGCGTGCGCTGGGCCAGGCTGTCAGCGCTTTTTTGCAGCTGCTGCGCATCCCGGACTTCGGTTCGGTAGGCAATAGAAATGTCTTTGGCGAGATCGAGAAGCTGACGGCTGGAGATCGATTGACCAAAATACTGGCTGGCAATATCCGGAACCTGGTGTGCTTCATCGAATATCGTCACTTCCGCCTCGGGGATCAGCTCCGCAAAACCGCTCTCTTTGACCACCATATCCGCCAGATACAGATGATGGTTTACCACCACCACGTCAGCATCCATCGCCTTTTTACGCGCCTTCACCACGAAGCAGTCCTGGTACTGCGGGCAATCCTGTCCCAGGCAGTTGTCATTGGTGCTGGTGACCATTGGCCAGACGGTAGAATCTTCCGCTACCGTACCGCAGGTGCTGATATCGCCGTCGACGGTTTCGCTGGCCCAGCCGCGCAGATGCACGACATCGCTGAGCGCCTGCACGGGCAAATCCCCGCCGGCCAGCGACTGCTGTTCAAGCCTTTCCAGACAAAGGTAGTTAGAACGCCCCTTCAGCAGCGCCACCCGCCCGGTGAACTTCAGCGCACGAGAGATAGTCGGCAGATCGCGGGAGAACAGCTGATCCTGCAGCGCCTTAGAGCCGGTAGAAATAATGACCTTTTTGCCCGAACGGAGCGCGGGTGCAAGGTAGGCATAGGTTTTCCCCGTGCCGGTTCCGGCCTCTACCACCAGCTCGCTGCCGGCTTTAATGGCCCGGGTGACCGCCTCCGCCATTTCACGCTGCGCCTCACGCGGCCTGAAACCGGGAATGACCTGAGCCAGCTGGCCGTCTGCTGCAAAATCGTCCGTCACGTTACCCCCTGGTTAAATTGCCAGTGATTATGTCAGCCCCGGCCAGGTTTATCCAGCAAGCCGGTGGAAGCGGGCATCAGATTGTGGCAGTCTGTGCCGCACATATCGTTTGTTGTTAAGGAGTTGTCATGAGTATTGCGCGTATAAAACCTGAAGCTCGCTGGTCTGATGCTGTGATCCATAACCAGACCGTGTACTACACCGGCGTGCCTGAAAACCTGGATGCCGATGCCTACCAGCAGACGGCAAATACCCTTAAGCAAATTGACACCCTGCTGGCCGAGCTGGGCAGCGATAAGACCCATATTCTGGATGCGACCATTTTCCTGCCGGACGGCGAAGATTTTGCGGCGATGAATAAAGCGTGGGATGAGTGGGTTGTGGCAGGTAAAGCGCCGGTACGCTGCACCGTACAGGCTAAATTGATGAACCCGCGTTACAAAGTGGAAATCAAAATCATCGCCGCCGTGTAACGCAAAGCCGCCGAGGCCCGGCTAGCCCTGCGGGTCTTCTTCCTCGTCGTCCTCATCTTCAAAGCGTACGGCGACGTTACCACCGGTGTGCGAGGCACGGATCTCGCTGGCCACCAGGGCGATAGCTTCGCCGCTGCTCATGCCGTCGGCCATCAGTTCGTGAATCCGTTCTACGGCCTGCTGCTGCTGCTCGTGGCTGAGTGCCGGTAATCCTGAAATCATATTGAACTCCTGTTACAGTGCTGAAGCCGCTATTTTACTCTGCCCCAGACGATGCCACCAAGATGAATGTTATAACCACCCCCGATTTTTACGAACTCAGCTGGCACCCTGATGCCGTTCAGCGCGCTTTCCAACCGTTTTCCAGCCAGCCCTGGGCCATGCTTCTCCATTCCGGGTTTGCCGAGCATCCCCATAACCGCTTCGATATTATGGTTGCCGACCCGCTGGCTACGCTCGTCACGCGTGGGCGGGAAACGGTTATCGAGCGCGACGGCCAGGTGACGCATCACGTGGAGTCCCCGCTTGAGCTGCTGCAAAAGACGCTGGACAGCGTTGGCCTTGCACCTAAACCGCATTCAGATCTTCCCTTCTGCGGAGGTGCGCTGGGGTTATTCGGCTACGATTTAGGCCGATGGTTTGAAAAATTGCCCGCTACGGCGGAGCAGGATTTAACCACGCCCGACATGGCCGTGGGGATTTATGACTGGGCGCTGGTTGCCGACCATCAGCTTAAGCGCGTGACGCTGCTCTGCTACGGAGATATCGAGGCCCGCCTCGCCTGGCTCAATGCGCTGAAACCGCAGGAGCCCACCCCGCCTTTCCGGCTCACCAGCGAATGGCACTCCAATATGTCGCGCGAGGCATACGGCGAGAAATTCCGCCAGATTCAGGCCTATTTGAGAAGCGGGGACTGCTACCAGGTCAATCTTGCCCAGCGCTTCAGCGCCGGCTATGAAGGTGATGAATGGCAGGCATTTGAGAAGTTAAACCGGGCCAACCGTGCGCCTTTCAGCGCCTTCCTTCGTCTGCCTGAAAGCTGCATTCTGAGTCTTTCACCGGAACGCTTTGTCCTGCTTGAAAACAAGCAAATCCAGACTCGCCCGATTAAGGGAACCTTGCCGCGTCTTGCCGATCCTGAAGCCGATGCCGTGCAGGCAAATCGGCTGGCAAACTCCGCCAAAGATCGCGCCGAAAACCTGATGATTGTTGATTTACTGCGTAACGACATTGGCCGCGTGGCGGTGCCCGGCAGCGTCAGAGTGCCGGAGCTGTTCGTGGTTGAGCCTTTCCCGGCGGTTCACCATCTGGTCAGCACCATTACCGCTGAACTCCCCGAAGCGCTCAGCGCCTGCGATCTCCTGCAGGCGACCTTCCCCGGCGGTTCTATCACCGGCGCGCCTAAGGTGCGGGCAATGGAGATTATCGAGGAGCTGGAGCCGCACAGGCGTAACGCATGGTGTGGCAGCATCGGCTACATTAGTTTCTGCGGAAATATGGATACGAGCATCACCATCCGCACGCTGACCGCAGAGGGCGGAAAACTGTATTGCTCTGCGGGCGGCGGTATCGTCGCCGACAGCAACGAAGCGGCGGAATATCAGGAAACTTTTGATAAAATTAATCGTATTTTGCCCCTACTGGAGAGTTAATGCATGGCCGGTTCGTCCCTGACGCTGAATGATTTCCTCACCCGCTTTCAGTTGCTGCGCCCGACGGAGAGCGGGCCTGTCGGCAACCAGCGTCAGGCGGCGGTGCTGGTGCCTATCGTGCGCCGTCCTCAGCCGGGCCTTTTGCTCACCCAACGCTCGATTATGTTGCGTAAACATGCGGGTCAGGTGGCCTTCCCCGGCGGCGCAGTGGACGATACCGACGGTTCGTTGATTGCCGCGGCGCTCCGTGAGGCTCAGGAAGAGATCGCTATTCCGCCGGAATCCGTCGAAGTGATTGGTACCCTTCCCCCGGTGGACAGCGTGACCGGGTTCCGGGTGACGCCGATTGTCGGCATTATTCCGCCAGATTTACCCTGGCGCGCCAGCGAAGACGAAGTGTCGGCGGTCTTTGAGATGCCGCTGGCTGAAGCGTTGAGTCTCGGACGCTACCATCCTTTAGACATTCATCGTCGGGGCAACGCGCATCGCGTCTGGCTCTCCTGGTATCAGCGTTATTTTGTCTGGGGCATGACGGCGGGCATTATTCGGGAACTTTCTTTGCAGGTAGATAGCGATCCAGACGACAGTTTAAAACGCTAAAAATGGCTATATTCAGGAACCATTAAGGCCATAAATCATCTGCTATTAGGTGGTTTATGGTTAAGCATTAGTTTAATTCATGTGAATAGTTTCCTCGGGGAAGCAATAAATTTTTAAACTAGCGCTTAGCCATTTCAAAGCATCATGTTCCATGAAACAGGGTGCTATCAGAGGAGTTTTAGAGTGATTAGCATATTCGACATGTTCAAGGTCGGCATCGGGCCATCAAGCTCCCATACCGTCGGCCCAATGAAGGCCGGGAAACAATTTGTCGACGCACTGATCGAACAAGGGCTGCTGGACAGCACCACCCGCATTGCGGTGGATGTCTATGGCTCCCTTTCCCTGACGGGGAAAGGCCACCATACCGATATTGCAATTATCATGGGCCTGGCGGGCAACCAGCCGGATAACGTGGATATCGACGCTATTCCTGCCTTTATCCGCGATGTCGAAACCCGGGGTCGCCTGCTTATCGCTCAGGGCCGCCATGAGGTTGATTTCCCGCAGGATAACGGCATGCGTTTTCGTAGCGACAACCTGCCGCTGCACGAAAACGGCATGCAGATCCACGCTTTTAACGGCGACAAAGAGATCTACAGCAAAACCTACTACTCCATCGGCGGCGGTTTTATCGTTGACGAGGAACATTTTGGGAAAGATTCGGTAAACGAAGTGTCCGTACCTTACCCGTTCCATTCCGCCCAGGAGATGCTGCAGCACTGTAAAGATACCGGGCTTTCCGTCTCCGGCATGGTGATGCAGAACGAACTGGCGCTGCACAGCCGTCAGGAAGTCGAAGATTACTTCGCCAATATCTGGCAGACGATGCGCGCCTGTATCGATCGCGGGATGAATACGGAAGGCGTGCTGCCCGGCCCGCTGCGTGTGCCTCGCCGTGCTTCCGCTCTGCGCCGCATGCTGGTGTCCAGCGACAAACTCTCCAGCGACCCGATGAACGTGGTTGACTGGGTGAACATGTTTGCCCTGGCGGTGAATGAGGAAAATGCCGCCGGTGGCCGCGTCGTCACGGCGCCAACCAACGGCGCCTGCGGGATTGTGCCGGCGGTATTGGCCTACTACGACCACTTTATTGAGCCGGTCACGCCTGATACCTGGATTCGTTACTTCCTGGCATCGGGTGCCATTGGCGTGCTCTACAAGATGAACGCCTCTATTTCCGGTGCGGAAGTGGGCTGTCAGGGTGAAGTGGGCGTTGCCTGTTCGATGGCGGCCGCGGGCCTTGCTGAAATTATGGGGGCCTCTCCTGAGCAGGTTTGTATCGCAGCTGAAATCGGCATGGAGCACAACCTTGGCCTGACCTGTGACCCTGTTGCCGGGCAGGTTCAGGTTCCTTGTATCGAGCGTAATGCTATCGCCTCGGTGAAGGCCATTAACGCCACCCGTATGGCAATGCGCCGTACCAGCGCGCCACGCGTTTCGCTCGATAAGGTTATTGAAACCATGTACGAAACGGGCAAAGACATGAACGCTAAATATCGCGAAACGTCGCGAGGCGGCCTGGCCATTAAGGTTCAGTGCGATTAACTCGTAATAAAAAAACGCCGCTAATGCGGCGTTTTTTTTATCTAATTTAGCGCGTGGATTACTCTTCTTCATCCTCGTGTGGAGAGCGTTCTTTCTCCACGCGAACCAAATCAACCCGGTAATCATTCGCTTCAACGATCTGAATACGCAGCGGCGGCACCTCGATGACCTCGCCTACTTTAGGGATATGGCCGTTCACCGAAATCACCAGACCGGCGATAGAAGCTATATCTTCTTCGTTGTGCATCAGACGGTGAATGTCCAGACGCTGCTGAAGCGCATGCAGGTCCGTTGATCCTTTTACCAGCCAGCCATCGCCGTCGCGCACGATCTCAGGAGTTTCGTCCGCATCCGGGAACTCGCCGGCAATCGCTTCCAGCACGTCCAGCGGCGTTACCAGCCCCTGCACCACGCCAAATTCGTTGTTCACGATAACGAAGCTGCCGCGAGCACGGCGCAGCACGCTCAGCAGGTTGATAGGATCCAGCGTTTCCGGCACCACAATCGCCGGCGACTGAGCAGCAATAGCAGCCACATCAACGCCGACATCCAGCGCCACCAGCAGCTCCTTAGCACGCACGACGCCGATAATTTCGTCCAGCTCACCACGGCACACCGGGAACAGGCTATGTGGAGACTCCAGCAGCTGTTCGCGGATCTCCGAGACGCTTTTCATCGCATCAACCCAGGAGATCTCGCCGCGCGGCGTCATGATGCTGCGCAGTGAACGGGACGCCAGCGTCAGCACGCCGTTGATCATGTAGCGCTCTTCTTCTGCAAAAGATTCGGCCTCGATAGGCGTCATTGTTTTGCTGTCTTCCCTGTTCTGGGTACGCTCCTGACGCTTGCCGCTCATCATGCGCAGAATCGCGTCGGCGGTACGGGCACGCAGCGGCTGACGCGACTGATGGCGAATAAAGTTACGACGCGCGATCTGGTTAAACAGTTCGATAATTATCGAGAAGCCAATGGCCGCGTACAGGTAACCTTTCGGAATATGGAAGCCAAAACCTTCCGCCACCAGGCTCAAACCAATCATCAACAGGAAGCTCAGGCAGAGCACAACCACCGTCGGATGCTGGTTCACAAAATTGGTCAGCGGCCTGGAGGCCAGCAGCATGACGCCCATAGCGATGACGACTGCAGCCATCATCACCGGAAGATGGTTCACCATCCCTACCGCGGTAATCACCGCATCCAGCGAGAAGACGGCGTCAAGCACCACAATCTGCAGTACCACCACCCAGAAGCTGGCATAGCCTTTACCGTGGCCGTCGTCGTGCTGACGGTTTTCAAGGCGCTCGTGCAGCTCAGTTGTGGCTTTAAACAGCAGGAAGATGCCCCCCACCAGCATAATCAGATCCCGGCCCGAGAACGTGAAATCCGCGATGCTGAACAGCGGTTTCGTCAACGTCACAAGCCAGGAGATCAGCGACAGCAGCCCCAGGCGCATCACCAGCGCCAGCGACAGGCCGATCAGCCGGGCCTTATCGCGCTGCTTCGGCGGAAGCTTGTCCGCAAGAATGGCAATAAAGACCAGGTTATCAATACCCAGTACGATTTCCAGCACCACAAGCGTGAGTAAACCGGCCCAAATTTGCGGGTCCATTAACAGTTCCATGTCAGACTCCCGTGCCGGGCGCGGCAAATATGCATTCCGTCAGTAACGGAGGCAAAACAGCCTGTGATTCGTATTTGCGGGCGCGAAACGCCGCTAAGAAGGGGGGATTTAGGCATCCCTGCAGTGAAAAGACGTCGGTGACGGTCCATAGGGTGGGCTACTGCCCGCTACTCCTGAAAGTGAATCGGACGCTAACATTATCAAAGGAAACCGGGCTTTGGCAAAGATTTACCTGAATTTGCAATTTTTTTGCAACTTACGCTAAGCATATTTTACAGCGTAATTGTTTGAATTAGTGACAAAGTTAAATTACGGAGCTTCATCACATAAATTATTTTTTCACTGTCTAAAATAATTCTGGTAAATCGTTTTTTTCATCGTTAAGCGCGTTATCTGAATCGATTCGCTAAAAACGAGACCGATACATCACCGCACCCTTCGAGGGGTGTTGTAATGACAAAAACAGGAGGTAGCAAGTGACTATTGCTATTGTCATAGGCACACATGGCTGGGCAGCGGAACAATTGCTGAAAACCGCCGAAATGCTATTGGGCGAACAAGAGAACGTTGGCTGGATAGATTTCGTTCCGGGTGAAAATGCTGAAACCCTGATAGAGAAATATAACGCACAGCTGGAGAAACTGGACACCGGCAAGGGCGTGTTATTCCTCGTGGATACCTGGGGCGGCAGTCCATTCAATGCCGCAAGTCGTATCGTTGTAGACAAAGAGCACTATGAAGTGGTCGCCGGGGTCAATATCCCGATGCTGGTCGAAACCCTGATGTCGCGAGACGACAACCCCACCTTCGATGAGCTGGTCGCACACGCTGTAGAAACCGGCCGCGAAGGCGTGAAAGCGCTCAAGGCCAAAGCCGCAGAAAAACCCACACCGGCCCCCGCCGCTGCCGTCAAGGCCGCACCGGCCAGGCCTATGGGGCCAAACGACTATATGAATATCGGTCTTGCACGTATCGACGACCGTTTAATTCATGGCCAGGTAGCCACCCGCTGGACGAAAGAAACCAACGTGACCCGCATCATCGTGGTCAGTGACGAGGTCGCAGCAGATACGGTTCGTAAAACGCTGCTGACTCAGGTTGCACCGCCGGGCGTAACCGCTCACGTCGTGGATGTCGCGAAAATGATCCGCGTTTACAACAACCCTAAATATGCCGGTGAGCGCGTGATGCTGCTGTTCACCAACCCCACTGACGTGGAGCGCATCGTTGAGGGGGGCGTAAAAATCACCTCCGTTAATATCGGCGGCATGGCGTTCCGCCAGGGCAAAACCCAGGTGAACAACGCGATTTCCGTCGATGATAAAGATATCGAAGCCTTCAAAAAACTGAATGACCGCGGTATTGAGCTGGAAGCACGGAAAGTGTCTACCGATCAAAAACTGAAAATGATGGATCTGATCGCTAAAGTTAAATGATTGTCATCACTAATAATACTGCTCAGATTTCACACATAAGTCATCGTCAATAGGAGAAGTACAATGGAGATTACCACTCTTCAGATTGTGCTGGTGTTTGTCGTAGCCTGTATCGCAGGTATGGAGTCGGTGCTCGATGAATTTCAGTTTCACCGTCCGCTTATCGCCTGTACCTTAATCGGCGCCGTGCTCGGCGACATGAAAACCGGCATCATCATCGGCGGTACGCTGGAAATGATTGCCCTGGGCTGGATGAACATCGGTGCCGCCGTTGCGCCCGATGCCGCCCTCGCCTCAATTATCTCTACCATTCTGGTTATCGCCGGGCATCAAAGCATCGGCGCCGGTATCGCGCTGGCAATTCCGCTGGCCGCCGCAGGCCAGGTACTGACCATTATCGTACGTACCATTACCGTGGGCTTCCAGCACGCCGCGGACAGGGCCGCCAATAACGGCAACCTGACGGCGCTCTCCTGGCTCCACGTCTCCTCCCTGTTCCTGCAGGCAATGCGTATCGCTATTCCAGCGGTTATCGTCGCCATCTCCGTAGGCACCAGTGAAGTTCAGAACATGCTGAACGCCATTCCTGAGGTGGTTACCAGCGGCCTGAACATCGCGGGCGGAATGATCGTGGTTGTCGGTTACGCAATGGTCATCAACATGATGCGTGCGGGCTACCTGATGCCGTTCTTCTACCTCGGTTTCGTTACCGCAGCGTTCACCAACTTCAACCTGGTGGCACTGGGCGTGATTGGCGCAGTCATGGCCATCCTCTACATCCAGCTGAGCCCTAAATACAACCGCAGCGCAGGCGCTCCGGCCCAGGCTGCTGCCGCTAACGATCTTGATAACGAACTGGACTAACAGGTGAGCGAAATGGTTGATTCCACTAAATTAGCGACTGAGAAGAAGATCACCCAGAGTGATATTCGTGGCGTATTCCTGCGTTCTAACCTGTTCCAGGGATCCTGGAACTTCGAACGTATGCAGGCCTTAGGCTTCTGCTTCTGTATGGTTCCGGTAATCAAACGCTTATATCCGGAAAATAATGACGCCCGCCGCCAGGCGATCAAGCGTCACCTGGAGTTCTTTAACACCCACCCTTACGTTGCCGCTCCGGTGCTGGGCGTGACGCTGGCGATGGAAGAGCAGCGTGCTAACGGCGCAGAGATTGACGACGGTGCGATAAACGGCATCAAAGTGGGCCTGATGGGACCGCTGGCAGGCGTGGGGGACCCTATCTTCTGGGGTACCGTACGGCCGGTCTTCGCTGCCCTGGGCGCCGGGATTGCCATGAGCGGCAGCCTGCTTGGCCCACTGCTGTTCTTTATCCTGTTCAACGCGGTGCGCCTGCTGACTCGCTATTACGGCGTGGCCTACGGCTACCGCAAAGGCGTCGATATCGTTAAGGATATGGGCGGCGGCTTCCTGCAAAAACTGACGGAAGGGGCGTCTATTCTCGGCCTCTTTGTCATGGGGGCGCTGGTCAACAAGTGGACGCACGTTAATATCCCGCTGGTGGTGTCGAAAATCACCGACCAGACCGGCGCGGTTAAGGTTACCACCGTGCAGACAATCCTTGATCAGCTGATGCCGGGCCTGGTCCCGCTGCTGCTGACCTTCGCCTGTATGTGGCTGCTGCGCAAAAAAGTCAACGCGCTGTGGATCATTATGGGCTTCTTCGTTATCGGGATTGTCGGTTACGCTATCGGCCTGCTCGGTCTGTAATTTGAACTGCCAACCGGGGGCATTTAGCTCCCGGTTTTTTTATCTTTAACGGGAGGTTTCATGACGCTGACGGATGTCGTGCTGGTTGTTTTCATCGCGCTGCTGCTGGCT
The DNA here is from genome assembly GCF_900635955.1 of Cedecea lapagei. Lineage (GTDB taxonomy): Bacteria > Pseudomonadota > Gammaproteobacteria > Enterobacterales > Enterobacteriaceae > Cedecea > Cedecea lapagei. Next base: position 1,832,566 of record NZ_LR134201.1, on the reverse strand, counting down.
TTTGCTGTTTACGATGAATTTGTGATGGACAGACTTAAGGGCAAAACCCTGCTTAAAATCCCCCTGCTACGCCGCAACCGTGTCGACAGCGCCATCTTTGTCTTTCTCATCGGCATCCTCATCTACAACAACATCACGGCTCACGGCACCCCGCTGACCACGTGGTTATTATCTGCCCTGGCATTGATGGCCATTTATCTGTCATGGTTCAGGCAGCCGAAGATCGTGTTCAAAAGCCATGGTTTTTTCTTCGCCAATGTTTGGGTGGAATATAACCGTATTAAAGAGATGAATTTATCTGAGGATGGCGTGCTGGTGATGCAATTAGAGCAGCGACGCTTACTGATTCGGGTAAAGAATATTGATGACCTTGAAAAAATATACAAATTAATGGTTTCAACTCAGTAAGTTACAATTATAGCAACGTCTATATTTGTGGCTTATTTTTGGTCAGCAAAACATAGCCATTGCTATTTCATAAAATTTATATGGCTTTATTTTAACGTTTCATTTGCATATGCGGTGAAATGCCCATCGTTATCAAGAAATAATGCGAAAAATAGAATTCAAAGATTGTTTTAATTTAAAAAAATATGTTAAGGTTGCGCCCGTCGTTGGGGAGTAGCCGATTTCTGCCATAGGCAGAAATGTACATGTCAACATACTCGTTATATCCGCCCTTGAGATTAACGTGGCATGTACGCCTCAGAGCTCTGAGTAGGCGAGACCATAGGCACGCGCCATCGTAAAGTTGGGGATGGTCTGCGTGTATATGGATATCCCCAACTGAGGCAACATGATGAATCTCTCCGCAACTATCCTGCTCGCTTTCGGCATGTCCATGGACGCGTTCGCCGCATCCATCGGCAAAGGCGCCACGCTCCATAAACCCAAATTTTCCGAAGCCCTGCGCACCGGCCTTATTTTTGGCGCTATCGAAGCGATAACCCCGCTCATCGGCTGGGGACTTGGCCTGCTGGCAAGCCAGGTCGTGCTCGAATGGAACCATTGGGTTGCCTTTATATTGCTGGTATTCCTTGGCGGACGTATGGTGCTGGAAGGTTTCCGCGGCACAAGTCAGGAAGACGCCCCGAAAATTCATCGCCACGGCTTCTGGCTGCTGGTAACAACGGCGATTGCCACCAGCCTGGATGCGATGGCCGTGGGCGTCGGCCTTGCCTTCCTGCAGGTCAATATCGTTCAGACCGCACTGGCCATCGGCTGCGCCACGGCAATTATGTCGACGCTGGGTATGATGGTTGGCCGCTTTATCGGCCCAATACTGGGGAAACGTGCAGAGATTCTCGGCGGTCTCGTGCTGATAGGCATTGGCTGCCAGATTATGTACAGCCACTTCGCACCGTTTAGCTGATCAATCGCGCTGCCAGACCCGCACCACAAAATCGGTTTCACAGCTAAACGCCGTTTCTTCCTTCAGCGCTTGCCATACTTCCGGGCGAGCGCGCCAGGCGAACGGCGTCATTTGCAGCAGGGCTGCAGCTTCATCACCGCGCAGGCTCATCGCCCAGCCGGGTTGCAGCGTCTGTTGCAGGCTAAAGCCGGGCATCGCCTCCACTTCCTCGCTGTGCAACACGATATCCTGATAAATCAAACCTTTCAGCTGCATCAGATGGCGTGGACCAGGCGTAGCCGTCACCACCATGCCGCCTCGCTTCACCACCCTCGCCAGCTCTTCGGCTTTACAGGGCGCAAAGATGCGCACAATCGCATCCATGCTCTCATTGGCAAACGGCAGGCGGTGGCTTGAAGCTACGCAAAACTTAACCTCGCGGTAGCGTTTCGCCGCGTAGCGAATGGCGACCTTTGAAACATCCAGCCCCCAGGTCTCTCCCCCCTTCTCTGCCACAACCTCAGCAAATCCCGCCGTGTAATAGCCTTCACCGCAGCCTATATCCAGTAAGGCAGACGGCGTAGCCGCCTTTAGAATCTGGCAGATCGCTTCGCGTAAGGGCTGGTAATGCCCGGCGTCCAGAAAAGCCCGGCGAGCCTGCATCATTTCCGCGCTGTCGCCCGGATCTTTCGAACGTTTATGCTGAACGGGCAGCAAATTAACATAGCCTTCTTTAGCCATATCAAATTGATGCCCCTGAGGGCAGCGATAGCTGTTCGCGCTGGCGGCAAGCACGGTATGGCAGAGTGGGCAAAGCCAGGACATAGAGAACTCCGGAGGCAATAAAGGGCGCAAGTGTAACGCCAAATGGCCCCTTTGCGAAACCGCTACATAGCGGCGTGGTCATTCTCCATTTTATTCAATACCAACACGCTGTTATCTCCTGCCGGCAGCCCGTCGGGTTCAATATTTTCAAGGCGCAAAACATCTCCCATAATCTGGCTGAATACCGGGGCCGAAACCGCGCCGCCGTAGTATTTACCGTTTGAAGGATCGTTAATCACCACCACCAGCGCATAGCGAGGATTGCTGGCAGGAGCCACGCCTGCCGTGTAGGCAACATACTGGTCGATGTATTTTCCATCCGGGCCGATCTTTTTCGCCGTCCCGGTTTTTACCGCAACGCGATAGCCGTGGACCGCTGCCTTAACGCCACCGCCGCCCGGAAGCGCCACGCTTTCCATCATATGCTCCACTTCATGAACAATCTCTTCCGGCATCACTCTCTGCCCTTCGACCGGCGGATCGACGCGCGTGATGGAGAGCGGGCGTGAAATACCAAAGCTGCCGATAGTCGCGTAAACGTGAGCAAGCTGAAGCGGCGTCACCATCAGCCCATAGCCAAAGGCGAAGGTCGCTCTGTCCAGCTCGCCCCAGCGCTGGCGCACCGGCAGCAGACCGCGGCTTTCCCCGGTAAGCCCGATAGCCGTCGGTACCCCGAAGCCAAATTTATGGTAAGTGTCCCAGATATGCTGGACGGGCATCGCCAGTGAAAGGCGGGAAACGCCGGTATCGCTCGATTTCTGCAGCACGCCGGTTAACGTCAGCTGCGGATAAAAACCCACGTCCCGAATATGGTGCCCATCAAGGGTAAACGGATGAGTGTCGATCACGCTGTCGGGCCGGACAATCCCCTGCTGCAGCGCCGTCATCACCACCATCGGCTTCACCGTTGAGCCGGGCTCGAAGGTATCGCTTATCGCCCTGTTGCGGAAATCATCAAGCTTTGCGTCATCACGATTGTTTGGGTTAAAGGTGGGATAGTTGGCCATCGCCAGCACTTCACCGGTCTGCACGTCAATGACCACCGCCGCACCGGACTCTGCTTTGTTCCACGACACGGCGTTGCTCAGGGCATCTTCAGTAACGGTTTGCAGCCGTTCATCGATACTGAGCTGAATATTGTGCGCCGGACTGGCCGGGTTTTCGGTGATATTTTCTACCACATGACCGTAGCGGTCTTTACGCACCAGGCGCTCACCCTCTTTGCCGGTGAGCTGTTGGTTAAAGCTCTTCTCGATACCCTCGATGCCCTGATCGTCAATGTTGGTGAAGCCAATCAGGTTGGCGCCCACTCGCCCGGCGGGATAAAAACGGCGTGACTCATCGCGCAGGGCGATGCCGGGAATATTAAGTTTGTCGATGTATTGCGCCTGCTGGGGATCAAGCTGGCGGGCGAGATAGATAAAACGTCCGCGTTCGTTGCTGTGAATGCGTGCGGCGATTTCGCTGAGGGGAACATGAAGCGCAGAGGCCAGGGCCTGCCAGCGGCTGTTGACCAGCACACCGCCCTTTTCCATCACCGTTTTCGGATCAGCCCACACCGCCTCAACCGGCACGCTGACGGCCAGGGGTTTACCGTTGCGGTCCTCTATCATTCCGCGAGGCACCTCAATCGGCTCTTCGCGCAGGGAGCGCATATCCTCCTGCTTAACCAGATTATCAGGCGAGATGATTTGCAGCCAGGCGATACGCCCAAGCAGGAAAATCAGACTTCCGGTGATAGCCACGCACAGTAGCCCAAAACGCCACTGGATAAAATTACCGGTTAAAGCAGGTACACCCTTCTTCACAACCACTCCTTGAACAGCCTAAGCGATTGAAAGATTTAACCAGATTCGGGCATTTTTACCGGGAGAACAGTGCTAATACCTTCGCAGCTTTGCAACAAGAGGCAACAAATGATTCAGTTTGTTAATGACCTGAAAACGTCGATGGGCTGCAGACGTGAAAAAGCCCCGTCGAAACGAGGCTTCTGGCACAATTCGGCGTTATTCGCGCCTGAGCTCTAATCCAGCAGAATTAGATGGCAGTCACGTTAACTGCAGCAGGGCCTTTCTGGCCGTCCTGGATTTCGAATTCAACGTTCTGGCCTTCAGCCAGAGTTTTGAAGCCATTACCCTGGATTGCAGAGAAGTGTACGAATACATCTTTGCTGCCGTCAGCTGGAGTAATGAAACCAAAACCTTTAGACTCGTTGAACCACTTAACTTGACCTTTAATCTTTGCCATTTTGCAAATTCCTTAGATTGTATTCTTCGCCCGCAGGCATAACTTAGATAAAACAGAGACATTACTGCATGAGGCACTAATATAAGGCTCGGCAGAGAAGCGGTATTCAACGACAACGTGTTTACTCAGGTCTTCTTTACTGAAAATGCCACACATAAACAGAACTGTACCTCGTTTAACCCAATGTGTTATCACACACAACGTTACCAATGGCAAGCCATTTTTAAGCATGTGTCGATCTGCCGCACAGATTCAGAAAATTACACGGTTACTTTGAGAAAGTAGCCTGCACTTTTAAACATTAATTTTCACCCTGAAAGTTGCTGCAACAGCTTGTGTTTCAACAATATTCTGGCGACGTCTGAACCTTAGCGTAAACCGCACTTTTCGTCCAGATTTCAGATTAATAAAATCCTGGCGTAAGGATATATCCTTAGAATTTTTTATGCATATCTATGCACAAATTAACCTAAGGCCAATCACCGTGTCCGTTTACGGGCTTAGCCCCGCGTATTTAAAACGTACAGCAGAATAAAGCTTGTACAGTGGTCCTGATATATTGCACCAAAATAATGAAATTTTAATGACACCGTGCCCCAGCATAAGGCAATAAAAACGTTTCGCTAGCGGAAAAAGAGAATGCAGATGTTTTAAGCGGGATAAATAGAAATAAAATCATCACAAAGCGCGATAATAATAAATACTTATTTTTTCGTTAAGGGCAAACTTTGTCCAATACGCAGCGGCGAGAACGCAGCATCAGTTTCGCCCTGCGCTTCCAGCGCCTTACGCAATTCCAGAGGCGGCTTATCGAGCGACTCGTCGGCAAGCTCAAATACTCCCCAGTGGATAGGAATAGTGGTTGGTTTGCCGATCGCTTGCCAGAGGGTTACCGCCTGCTGGGGATCCATATGGTGGTCCCCCATAAACCAGCGGGGCTCATAGGCGCCGATAGGTAAGGCCGCCATATCAAACGGCCCTAATCGCCGGGCGATCTCTGCCAGAGACTCGGTGTAACCGGAATCACCGCTGAACCAAAAGCGCAGCGAGCCATGCTCAATAACCCAGCCGCACCACAGCGACCGGTTACGATCCCAGAAAGTTCGCATACTCCAGTGGCGCGCCGGCACGGGAGTGAAAACCATGCCGCTCCAGTTAAAGCTTTGCCACCAGTCCAGCTCCGTCACCTGCTCTATTCCCCGTTGACTGAACCACCTCTTCAGGCCAAGCGGCACAAAGAAATGCACGTTCGGGAAACGTTTGAACAACCGGCGTACGGTTTTGCTGTCCAGATGGTCATAATGGTTATGCGAAATGAACACCGCATCCAGTCGGGGTAACTGTTTGAGAGCGAGCGGCACTTCGGTTTGCCGTGAAGGGCCGGCAAAAGAAACGGGGGATGCCCGACGGGAGAAAACGGGATCGGTCAGCAAAATGTAGCCATTGAGTCGCAGTAATAAAGTGGCATGCCCCAGCCACCAAACGCGGTCGTCGGTACCGCTCAGGTCTGCCTGTTGCCACCAGCGTTTGATAAAAGCGGAGTAACCTTCGCCCGGCGGCTGCGGCAGATGTTGCGCTTTGCGCTCCTGCCGCCAGCGTTTGAGGTCCCCAGGCTGCCGCTCAGAAGGCTCCGTGTTTCGGAACCCATCGGGCAGATGGTGGGATAACTGCGGGTTATACCAGGGGTTTTTCCAGCTCATCCCACCTCCGGCCTGGTTAGCGTTCCGCTACCAGACGAACAAAGTCGTCATCATTCTCTTCTTGCGCAGCCGCAGCAGGCTTTTCCGGCTCCGGTTCGTTGGCTTCGCACAGGCGACGCAGCAAAGCATTCTGACGCTTCTGGAGATCGACCAGCTCCTCAAGCAACGCAATCTGATCGTTTGCGCGGCTGCTGGAACGATTCACAAAAAACCACAACACAAGACCGACTATCAAGGTCACCAGCGAGATAGCCAGCGGCATGATATTTACTGCACTAAAACCCAATTCGTTCATCTTACCACCTCAAAAAAAAGGCATTCTACACCTGAGGCAGAGAGAGAAGAATCACTACCAGGGGATAAATTTATTAATGGTACAAACGCCGCTGAAAAATTGCACATCCTGGTCGCACATCACATTTATCATTTGAGTCCATAACAGCAGGCAGGTAACAACAATGATAAACACAATCACCCATCTGTACTTTCTCACTACAACGTCACCTCATGACCCAAGAGTTTTGCTAATTTAACACTATCCAATTAAACCATAAGTAACGATTCCTGCTGTTTTATTTCAGAATCATCAGATTGTGCCGCCTGTTATGTTAGTTAAGCTTAACAGAGGAATTAATTGATGTTTGAGGTGGGCATGCGCGTGATTCTCCGTACGATTGTTATTATCGCCATCATCTGGATTGGGCTCCTGCTCTCCGGCTACGGTGTACTGATAGGCAGCAAAGAAAATGCTGCCGGGCTTGGACTCCAGTGTAAGTACCTGACGGCGCGCAATACCGTGACCGCACAGTTTATTCACACCGACAGCGGGATTATTGGTCTGACCGACTGCCCGCTGCTTCGTAAAGTCGACAGGCCTGTTGATAACGGCTAGGTGGCAGGGCCGCGCCGACGGTGCGGCCCTCTCCACGCTCAGAAAGGGTAGTGATGATAGCCCATTTGCTGTGAAAGCGTGCGGGCTGCCTGCTGAAGCCTGTCGACGTATTCTCTAAGTCCTTCCTCGGTGTAGCGCAGCGTTGGGAACGAAATGCTCATTCCGGCAACAACGACACCAAAGCGGTCAAATACCGGCACGGCGACACAACGAATCCCCTCTTCCTGCTCCTCGTTATCCTCACCATAACCCTGCTCACGAACCTGCTGCAGGACGGGAAGCAGCGCCTCGGTGCTGAGGATAGTGCGATCCGTGCTGCGGACATATTCAATGCCGGAGAGAATATCGAGCACCTCCTCTGGCTCTCGCCACGCCAGCAAAACCTTGCCGATAGCCGTGCTATAGAGCGGGTTACGTCGGCCTACCCGGGAGTACATGCGCAGGTTATAGAGCGAGTCAATTTTATGGATATAAACAATACTGCTGTCGTCCAGCGCGCCAAGGTGGATGGCCTCTCTGGTCAAACGCGAAAGCTCGCGCATCTGCAGATCCGCACTACGGATAAGGTCCACGTTTTGCAAAGCGCCGCTGCCCAGCTCAAAGAGCTTCAGCGTGAGAGCATATTTTTCCGACTCTTCTTGCTGAGTGACGTAGCCCAGGGATTTCATCGTCTGCAGAAAGCGATATACGGTGCTCTTGGACATCATCACACGCTGGGAAAGCTCGGTGATCCCAATCTCTTTTTCTTCGCCAAGCGCCTGCAGGATGCCAAAAACTTTCAGCACGGAAGAGACAGAATCGGGTTGTTTATCGGGGTCTGAGAGTGCCATCTATCACCTCGGGCATCGTTGTTTTATAAAAATCGGAACAGCTTTTTAGTATATGGATGACCCTGCGGGGCCGCAATTAAAGCCTGCTGATTCGTTACAAATCTGCAGCGTTGACGGGATTAATTGATGATAAAATCGTTGCCCTCCTAACGACTTCAGACAGCTTATTTCAAGTATGGATAAATTCGTCTCCGACGGCCTGCCTGCGCCCCAGCGCTATGGTGCCATTCTCACCATCGCGCTCGGGATTATGATGGCCGTTCTGGACGGCGCTATCGCTAACGTCGCCCTGCCCACCATTGCCCATGATTTAAATGCCAGCCCGGCAGAATCGATCTGGGTGGTGAACGCTTATCAAATAGCCATTATCGTTTCGCTGCTGTCGCTCTCTTTTCTCGGCGATATTTTCGGCTACCGCCGCATCTATCAGTGCGGGCTGGTGCTGTTCTGCCTGACGTCGCTGTTTTGCGCCACCTCAACATCTCTGCCGATGCTGACATTTGCCCGAGTGCTGCAAGGGTTCGGCGGCGCGGCGTTGATGAGCGTCAATACGGCCCTGATTCGCCTTATTTATCCGCAGCGCTTTCTTGGCCGGGGGATGGGCGTCAATTCGTTTATCGTTGCCGTTTCGTCGGCTGCCGGCCCTACCGTAGCCGCCGCAATCCTCTCCGTCGCTTCCTGGCAGTGGCTGTTTTTAATCAACGTGCCGATCGGCATTGTTTCTCTGGTTTTAGCGCTGCGCTATTTACCGCCTAATCAGCAGAAATCGCAGGGCCAGCGCTTTGACGTGCCGAGCGCAATAATGAACGCCCTCACCTTCGGCCTGCTGATTTCGGCAATCGGTGGTTTTTCACAGGGCCAGCCGGGCCCGGTGGTTATTGGCGAACTGGTCGCCCTGGTGGTGATTGGCTATTTCTTTATTCGCCGCCAGCTTCGCCTTCCGTTCCCGCTGCTGCCGGTTGACCTGCTGAGGATCCCGATTTTTTCGCTGTCTATCGGTACCTCAATATGTTCTTTTGGCGCTCAGATGCTGGCGCTGGTCTCTCTGCCCTTTTTCTTGCAAACCATGCTGGGACGAAGTGAAGTTGAAACGGGGCTGCTGTTAACCCCCTGGCCGCTGGCAACCATGGTGATGGCCCCGCTGGCGGGTTATCTTATTGAGCGAGTTCACGCCGGCCTGATGGGCGCTGTCGGACTTGTGGTGATGGCGTGCGGCCTGTTTGCGCTGGCGATGCTGCCGCACGACCCGTCCGATATCAATATCATCTGGCGTATGGTGCTCTGCGGCGCAGGCTTTGGCCTCTTCCAGTCCCCTAATAACCACACGATTATCTCCTCCGCGCCACGCCACCGTAGCGGCGGCGCCAGCGGCATGCTGGGAACGGCCCGACTGCTCGGCCAGAGCTGCGGAGCCGCGCTGGTGGCGCTGATGTTTAACCTGTTTGGCGCCAGCGGAACTCACGCTTCTCTGATACTGGCCGGGATATTCGCAACCGTAGCCGCCGTTGTCAGCGGCCTGAGAATGTCCCAGCCTCGGGCTCAGGCATAAAAAAAGCGTGCCGCCAGGGCACGCTTTTTGACTTCAGCCTCTCTGCTACGTCAGGTATTCACCGCTGCGTAGCGCTTCAATACGTTTGTCCAGCGGCGGGTGCGTCATGAACAGCTCGCTCATGGACTTTGCCTTACCGTTGATGCAAAACGCCATCATGCTGCTCGCTTCCTGCGGCTCATAGCTGGTTTTCAGGCGCTGCAGGGCGGCTATCATCTTCTCACGCCCCACCAGTTTCGCGGAGCCGGCGTCAGCGTGGAATTCACGATGACGAGAGAACCACATGGTGATGATGCTCGCCAGAATACCAAACACCAGCTCAAGTACCGTTGCCACCGCAAAATAGATCAGCGGGTTACCGTTGCTGCTCTCGTTGTCATCACGGTTCCCGGAGAGGAAACCGGAAGCCACCTGCGCGATGATACGGGAAATAAAGATAACAAAGGTGTTCACCACCCCCTGAATCAGGGTCATGGTCACCATGTCGCCGTTGGCGATGTGGCTAATTTCGTGGGCGATAACCGCTTCGGCTTCGTCACGACTCATGTTCTGCAGCAGACCCGTGCTCACCGCCACCAGAGAGGCATTGCGGCGCGCCCCGGTAGCAAAAGCGTTGATGTCTGGCGCATGATAAATCGCAACCTGCGGCATAGCGATGCCCGCCTGCTGCGACTGCTGGCGCACGGTATCAACTAACCAGCGCTCCGTTTCGTTACGAGGCTGCTCAATCACCTCACCGCCTACTGAACGCAACGCCATCCACTTTGACATCAGCAGGGAAATAAATGAGCCGCCGAAGCCAAACAGCACCGCCATGATCATCAGACCCTGAACGCTGCTTGACTGGATCCCCGTCAGGCTTAGCACCAGCCCGAAAACGACCATTACCGCAAGGTTGGTCAGCAGGAAAAGCCCGATACGCATCATAATTTTCTTTTTACCTCGGTTAAAAACACGCTCTTTGCGCTCCACAACATCGTAGGGGCGCGCCGCACATTTTCAAGCATCTGGCGCCGCCAAGTGATTAATAATACATAACTTTACATTTTGTATGCATTTGTCTTACATCGAGGGAGAGAGGTAAAAAAATGGGCACCGCGTAGGGTGCCCATCAGGGGATTACTTCGCCGGTGCCGGCTGTTCGGCCGGCCTGTCATGCTCCATTCCCGCCAGATCGACGGCAATGTGAACCGTTTCATCGAGGTAAGGATCGGCTTCCTGGTAGTCCTTCGGCAAGTCGTCGAGTTTCTTAATCGGCGCTTTGCCTTCACGCTTGAAGCGATCGTTAATGCGGGCCAGGCGCGTAGCGTCGTCTTCCTGGTTCTCTTTTTCGCGCTGAGCGTAATTGAGGGAAACGATGTTACGTTTTTCTTTCAGGGCATTGAAACGTGCAATGTCCTTCATGATGTACTGGAATTCCGGATCTTTTGCGATGCGATCCTGATGCAGCTTCAGCAACTCAGGCTCAAACGGCGTCAAATCACCGGTCTTCACGTAGGTCGCAGCATTAATGCTGTCCCACGGAAGAGCATTATCTTCGAACTTCTCGCCGGTTTCCGTTTGCTCGGTACCGGTAGGCATCATGATGTCCGGCGTCACACCCTTACGCTGTGTACTGCCGCCGTTGATGCGGTAGAACTTCTGGATGGTGTACTGAACGGAACCCAGCGCCGGCCACTCAGGGCGCAGCATCTGATCGTAGATGCGGTTCAAAGAGCGATACTGCTGCACGGTGCCCTTACCGAAGGTCGGCTCGCCGACAATCAGCGCACGACCGTAATCCTGCATCGCTGCTGCAAAGATTTCAGAGGCCGAGGCGCTAAAGCGGTCAACCAGCACCACCAGCGGCCCTTTGTAGTAGACCACGCCGTCGGTGTCGCTATCTTCACGGACTTTACCGTTGTTGTCGCGCACCTGAACCACCGGACCACTCGGGATGAACAGGCCGGACAGAGAGACAGCCTCGGTCAGCGCACCGCCGCCGTTAGAGCGCAGATCGATAATGACGCTCTTCACGTTCTGTTTTTCCAGCTTCTGCAGCTGAACCTTCACATCATCGGTGAGGCCAACATAGAAGCCTGGAATATCCAGCACGCCAACTTTATCTTTACCGACCGTCTTCACGGACATTTTGACCGCACGATCTTCAAGACGGATACGCTCGCGGGTCAGGGTCACGGTACGGGTTTTGGTGCCTTTGCCCGCAGGCAGGATCTCAAGGCGAACTTTGCTGCCCTTAGGCCCTTTAATCAGCGCCACCACGTCGTCCAGACGCCAGCCGATGACGTCAACCATCGGTTTGCCCGTCTGGCCGACACCGACAATACGATCGCCCACGGTAATAGCCTTGCTTTTAGCTGCAGGGCCACCCGCGACCATCGAATTGATCAGCGTATAGTCATCGTCCATCTGCAGAACCGCACCAATCCCCTCCAGAGAGAGACTCATTTCGGTGTTGAACTGCTCGGTGCTGCGCGGAGAGAGATAGTTGGTATGGGGATCTATCTCATGAGCAAAGGCGGTCATCGCCAGCGAGAAGACATCTTCGCTGTTGCTTTGCGCCAGGCGGCGGATGGCGAACTGATAGCGTTTGGTCAGCGTTTCCCGGATTTCCTGCTCGGTTTTACCGGCAAGCTTCAGGCTCAGCTCGTCGTACTTAACTTTTGCATCCCAGAGTTTGTCCAACTCTTCGACGCTGGTCGGCCACGGCGATTTGCTGCGATCCAGATTGATGGTGTCGTTGCCGGTGAAGTCCATAGGCTTCGCCAGCACCTTCAGCGCGTACTGATAGCGTTCAAAGCGGCGCTTCTGACCCAGGTTGTATAAATCATAAAAGACGTCGAGCTTACCGCTACGCAGCTCATCGCCAATCTGCCCTTTCTTCGCGGCAAACTGCGCAACGTCGCTGGCCAGCAGCACGTTATGGCTGTAGTCCAGCAGATTCAGGTAACGGTCGAAGATTTTTGCCGAGAAGTTAGCGTCCAGATCGAACTGGCGATAGTGTGAGCGGGTAAAGCGAGAGGTGACTCGCTCACTTACCGTCGCGTGCTGAGCCTCTTCCTTCAACTGCGGGATCTGGTCAGCACGAGTGATGTTGTCCAGGGCCAGGGCACTGCCTGCCGCGAACAGCAGGCTGGCGATAGCCGTAAGCTTAAAGAGTTTGTTCATGCCTGAGTCAGGCCTCCGTTTCAGAACTGCAAGTGTTCTGCGCGTACGATCATTGCCATACCAGAAGTCAGCTGTACACGGACGCCATCTTTGGTAATTTCCAGTACGGTAGCATCCATTGCGTTGTTACCGGCTTTGACTTTAATGGCCTGTCCAACCTGCAGAGCAGCAATATCCGTGACCGGAGTACGGCGCTCTTCGCGAGGTGCCTTCGGTGCCGGTTTCTCCGCGCGAGGTTTGCGCTCAGAGGCTTCTTTACGACGGGGGGCGCCGGCCGGGCGAGGTTTACGTTCGCGACGCGGAGCCTCTTCCGTTACGCCTGCAGCTGCGGCCGCTTCGCGTTTCTTCGCCTGCTGCTCAGCGCGCTGGGCCTGAACGCGGGCTTTCGCTTCCTCAAGCTGCTGGCGAGCATGTTCTACATGCTGTTCGTCCAGCTCGCCGCACGGGTTGCCATCAAGATCAACGCGAGTCGCGCCAGCTTTGATGCCGTACAGGTAGCGCCAGCTTGAAGTGTAGAGGCGTAATGCCGAACGAAGCTGAGTTTTGCTGAGGCTCATTTCGCCTTCAACACGGGAGACCAAATCCTGGAAGATGCCAATCTTCAACGGACGAGCTTCACCTTCAGCGCTAAAACAGCGTGGAAAACGCTCGGCCAAAAATGCGATGACTTCTTTACTGCTATTCAACTTAGGTTGATTTTCCATGAAATTTCCTGATTACAACGGAATTGCCAATAAGTCGCAGGCATGAACAGGCGACATTATAATGACGCCATCGCTAAATGCCACGTTATCCGTTGCTTATCATGCTATCGAGGGAAGAATTTTTTAAAATCAGTGCCGATTAGCACATCTGTTAGCCCTGAAACCAGAGTTTTTAAGCCGATTTCGTCTTCTTCTGAAAAACGGCCGTACTCGGTGCTGTCGATGTCCAGTACGCCGATTGTCTGGCCATCTACCGTCAACGGCAGGACAATTTCAGAATTGCTGGCGGCATCGCAGGCGATGTGACCGTCAAAGGCGTGCACGTCTTCGACTCGTTGAATTGTTCCTGTGGCCACGGCCGTACCGCATACGCCCTTGCCTACCGGGATCCGCACGCAGGCAATTTTGCCCTGGAAGGGACCCAGCACTAGCGTTTGCGCCTCAAGCAGATAGAATCCTGCCCAGTTCACACCGTCCAGGCGTTCAAACAGCAAAGCGCTGGTATTCGCAAGGGTTGCGAGGAAGCTGGTTTCACCTGCCATTAACGCACTAAAATCGCGGTTGAGATCCGCGTAAAATTGTTCTTTGCTCATTAAATAACCGTTATGTTGTCTTACTTTACTTCGTAGCATACTAAAATAAGCATTAAATGCGCTGTGCCACAAGGTGTATCATTTTATGAATTACGATAGGCTAAATGAATAATTCAGATAACAACGCTCCCGGCTCACGACGCACTATGAAAATACACGCCATTAGTCAGGCATTGCCTCAGGCACGTTATCAGCGTTGTCCTCAATGCGATACCCTTTTCTCACTGCCGCCGGTCAAATCAACACAAAGTGCCTACTGCCCCTGCTGCGAGGCACGGGTGCATCATGGCCGGGACTGGTCTTTAACCCGCCTGGGAGCCATGGCGGTGGCGATGCTGGTCCTGATGCCGGTCGCCTTCTCCGATCCGCTGCTGCGCATTTATCTGCTGGGTTCCCGGATTGACGCCAACGTTATGCAGGGGATCTGGCAGATGGCGAGTCAGGGAGACGTGCTCACCGCCGCCGCGGTGCTCTTCTGCGTCGTCGGAGCGCCGGCTACGCTTGTCGCGGCTATCGCCTACCTCTGTTTCGGCAATATTCTCGGCATGAACCTTCGGCCAGTGCTGCTGATGCTGGATAAGCTCAAAGAGTGGGTGATGCTGGATATCTATCTGGTCGGCATAGGCGTGGCCTGTATTAAGGTTCGCGAGTACGCATTTATCCAGCCAGGCCCCGGCCTTATCGCCTTTATCGCGCTGGTTGTGCTGAGCCTGCTGACGATGATCCACCTGAACATTGAGCAACTCTGGGAACGCTTCTACCCACAGCGTCCGGCGCGCGCCTTTAACGCACAGCTGCGGGTTTGCCTGGGCTGCCATTTCACCGGCGTGCCCGACGAGCGAGGCCGCTGCCCTCGCTGCCACGTGCCGCTCTACGCACGTCGAAAGCACAGCTTACAGAAATCCTGGGCCGCGCTGATTGCCTCCCTGGTCTTTCTGCTGCCGGCAAACCTGCTGCCTATTTCGGTTATCTACGTCAACGGCGCACGGCAGGAAGACACTATTATGTCGGGCATTATCTCTCTGGCGCACAGCAATATCGCCGTCGCCGCGGTGGTGTTTATCGCCAGTATCCTGGTGCCGTTTACTAAAGTTATTGTATTGATTACGCTTCTTATCAGCATTCATTTCAAATGCCAGCAGGGGCTCAAAACCCGTATTTTACTGCTGCGCTTTGTCACCTGGATTGGCCGCTGGTCTATGCTCGATCTGTTTGTCATTGCATTGATGATGTCACTGGTTAACCGTGACCAGCTGTTAGCCTTTACGATGGGTCCCGCCGCAGTCTTCTTTGGTGCGGCGGTTATATTAACTATTCTTGCCGTCGAATGGCTGGATAGCCGACTACTTTGGGACGCACATGAGTCAGGAAACGCCCGCTTCACCGACTGAAGCGCGAATTAAAACGAAACGCCGGATCTCTCCTTTCTGGTTGTTACCTATTATTGCGTTGCTGATCGCCGGCTGGCTGATCTGGACGACCTATCAGGAGCGCGGTAACACCGTGACCATCGATTTTATCTCCGCCGACGGTATTGTTGCCGGCCGCACGCCCGTGCGCTATCAGGGGGTTGAAGTCGGCACCGTGCAGAACATCAGTCTGAGCGATGACCTGCGTAAAATCGAAGTTAAAGTCAGCATCAAAAGCGACATGAAGGACGCGTTGCGTAAGGATACGCAGTTTTGGCTGGTGACGCCGAAGGCCTCGCTCGCAGGGGTATCCGGTCTTGATGCGCTGGTCGGAGGGAACTACATCGGCATGATGCCGGGCAAAGGTGAGCCAAGCGACCACTTCGCCGCGCTCGATACCCAGCCCAAATACCGGCTTGATAACGGCGAGCTGATGATTCACCTGCACGCTCCTGATCTAGGCTCCCTGAACAGCGGCTCGCTGGTCTACTTCCGTAAAATTCCGGTTGGCCGCGTCTATGACTACTCGATAAATCAGAACAAACAGGGCGTTACCGTCGACGTGCTTATCGATCGCCGTTTCACAAACCTCGTGAAAAAAGGCAGCCGTTTCTGGAACGTCTCCGGCGTGAAGGCCGATGTGGGATTAAGCGGCGCAAAAGTTCAGCTTGAAAGCCTGGCGGCCCTGGTGAATGGCGCTATCGCCTTCGACTCCCCCGATAACTCAGAGCCGGCAAAAGCCGATGATGAATTTGGGCTGTATGAAGACCTGGCCCACAGCCAGCGCGGCGTAATTATTAACCTCGACCTTCCGGGCGGCGATGGCCTCAAAGCAGGCTCTACAAAGCTGATGTACCAGGGGCTGGAAGTGGGCTCGCTCACTAAGCTCAACCTCAACCCTGGCGGTGCCGTCACCGGCGAAATGACCGTTGACCCTGGCGTTGTTAGCCTGATGCGTAGCGGTACCCGCATTGAGCTTCGCAGCCCTAAAATCTCCCTCGATAATCCGAGCATCAGTACCCTGCTCACCGGCAGCACCTTTGAGCTTGTCCCCGGAGAAGGTGAACCGCAGAATAAATTTACCGTGGTGGCGAGCGACAAAACGCCGCTACAGAAGCCTGACGTATTAACGCTCTCCCTGAGCGCGCCGGAAAGCTACGGCATTGATGCCGGGCAGCCCATCATCCTGCACGGAATAGAAATCGGCCAGGTGGTAGAGCGTAACCTTTCGGCAAAAGGCGTCACCTTCTCCGTCGCCATCGAGCCGCAGTATCGCCATCTGCTGCAGGGCGACAGCAAGTTTGTCGTCAACAGCCGCATTGACGTTAAGCTCGGCATGGACGGCGTCGAGCTCCTTGGCGCCAGCGCCAGCGAATGGGTAAACGGCGGCATCCGCGTCCTTCCGGGCAGTAAAGGCGAGATGAAAAGCAGCTATCCGCTTTACGCCAACATGGAAAAAGCCATCGAAAACAGCCTCAGCGATATCCCGACCACAACGTTAACGCTGACGGCGTCCAGCCTGCCGGATATTCAAACGGGCTCGGTGGTGCTTTACCGCAAATTCCAGGTTGGGGAAATTATCACCATTCGTCCTCGTGCCGATAACTTTGATATTGATGTTCACATCAAGCCGGAATATCGCAAGCTGCTGACGCCCAACACCGTATTTTGGGCCGAGGGCGGCGCACGCGTACAGCTAAACGGTAGCGGGCTCACCGTTCAGGCCTCTCCTCTTTCGCGGGCGCTGAAAGGCGCCATCAGCTTTGACAATATGAGCGGCGCGAGCGTCGGCCTGGTGAAAGGCGAGAAGCGCGTGCTTTATGCTTCTGAAACCGCTGCGCGGGCCGTAGGTAGCCAGATCACTCTGCATACGTTCGACGCAGGGAAGCTTTCAGCTGGTATGCCCATCCGCTATCTGGGGATTGATATCGGTCAGCTTGAGTCGTTGAACCTGACAAAGTCGCGCAACGAAGTCGAAGCGAAAGCCGTTCTCTACCCTGAATATGTTTCCACTTTCGCCCGCAGCGGCACCCGCTTCTCCGTGGTGACGCCGCAAATCTCCGCGGCAGGGGTCGATCATCTCGATACGATTTTACAGCCTTATATCAACGTTGAGCCGGGCAACGGCAACCCGCGTCGTGACTTTGAGTTGCAGGAAGCGTCAATCACTGACTCCCGTTATTCCGACGGCCTGAACATCGTGCTCGAAGTGCCGGAAGCTGGTTCGCTTAGCATCGGCACCCCGGTCCTGTTCCGCGGAATTGAAGTCGGGACGGTGACCGGCATGACGCTCGGCAATCTCTCAGACCGCGTGATGGTTGGCCTGCGCATCAGCAAGCGTTACCAGCATCTGGTGCGGGACAGCTCTGTATTCTGGTTGGCTTCCGGCTACAGCCTGGACTTTGGCTTAACCGGCGGCGTGGTGAAAACCGGGACCTTCAACCAGTTTATTCGCGGCGGTATCGCCTTTGCGACGCCACCGGGTATCCCGCTCTCGCCGAAGGCCGAAGCCGGTAAACATTTCCTGCTGCAGGAAAGTGAGCCGAAAGAGTGGCGCCAGTGGGGAACGGCCCTGCCGCGCTAACCCTCAAGCCCGGTGCGGTGCGCCGCCCGGGCAATTCCGTGTTAAACTGCGCCCCTTCATTTTTCCAGGGGCGTTTTTCATGGCTCAATCTACTGCCGTTTATCTTCCGCAATCTTTTCTCGAGGCTATTCGCGAGGCGCTGCCCGCCGATCAGACGCTGGAAAGTTTTATCGAGTATTGCCAGCTGCCGCTGCGCCGCAGCCTGCGCGTTAACACGCTGAAGATCTCCGTTGCCGACTTTCTGGCACTTGTTGCCCCCTACAACTGGCGCCTGACGCAAGTTCCCTGGTGCGAAGAAGGTTTCTGGATTGAGCGAGATGATGAAGAAACCCTGCCGCTTGGCAGCACCGCCGAGCACCTGAGCGGCCTGTTCTATATTCAGGAAGCCAGCTCGATGCTCCCCGTAGCCGCCCTGTTTGCCGACGGCAATGATCCGCAGCGCATCATGGACGTCGCCGCTGCACCTGGTTCGAAAACCACCCAGATTGCCGCCCGCATGGGCAATAAAGGCGCTATCCTGGCGAACGAATATTCCGCCAGCCGCGTAAAGGTGCTTCACGCCAACATCAGCCGCTGCGGCATCAGCAACGTGGCGCTTACCCATTTTGATGGTCGCGTGTTTGGTGCAGCCTTACCGGAATCCTTCGACGCCATTCTGCTTGATGCGCCCTGTTCCGGCGAAGGCGTGGTGCGGAAAGATCCGGACGCCCTGCGCAACTGGTCGCCAGAAAGTACGGCCGAAATAGCCAATACCCAGCGCGAACTGATCGCAAGCGCGTTTCACGCCCTGCGCCCGGGCGGCACGCTGGTTTACTCAACCTGCACCCTTAATCGCCAGGAAAACCAGGAAATTTGCCAGTGGCTGCTGGATACCTGGCCGGACGCAGCGGAAGTCGCTCCCCTCAGTGAGCTTTTTCCGGACGCGGCTCGCGCGCTAACGCCGGAAGGTTTCCTGCACGTCTTCCCGCAGATTTACGACTGCGAAGGCTTTTTTGTCGCTCGTTTACGTAAAACTGCCTCCATTGAGCCACTTCCAGCTCCCGGCTATAAAGTGGGGAAATTCCCCTTCGTGCCAATGAAAGGCAAACCCGCAGCGGAAGTGACCGCCGCGGCGGAAAAATCGGGCCTGTGCTGGGGCGATGAGCTACGCCTGTGGCTGCGCGATAAAGAGATCTGGCTGTTCCCGACCGGGATTGAACCGCTTATCGGTAAAGTACGCTTCTCCCGCATTGGCCTTAAGCTCGCCGAACAGCACAATAAAGGCTTTCGCTGGCAGCATGAAGCCGTGGTTGCCCTGGTAAAAAGTGACAACCCACTGTGCTTCCCGCTGAACGAGGCTGAGGCCGAAGAGTGGTATCGTGGGCGTGACATCTACCCGGAAGTGACACCGTCACGCGATGAGGTTATTGTCACTTTTCAGGATCAGCCCCTTGGACTCGCTCGCAAAGTGGGCTCGCGCCTGAAGAACAGCTACCCAAGAGAGCTGGTGCGCGACGGCAAGCTTTTTGCTGCGCCTCAGGCTGGCTGATGAAATAAGCACTTTTTAAGTTGGCAATTTGTGCTGCCTTGACTACGCTGAAAATGGGGTGACCACTGGTCATACCACCTGCCGCAGCTAACAAGGAGTCAAAGATGACAAAAACCAACGTCCGGATCGGCATCTTCGAGATCGACGATGCCGAATTACACGGTGAACACCAGGGGGATCGAACGTTAAGCATCCCCTGCAAGTCTGACCCTGACCTGTGCATGCAGCTTGATGCCTGGGATGGTGAAACCTCTATTCCTGCCGTACTTGATGGCGAACACTCCGTCCTTTACCTGCAACATTACGATCAGCAGCGTGATGCCTGGGTCATGCGTCTTGCATAACTCAAGATGAACCCGTCCACGAGACGGGTTATTTTAGCGGTTTATTTCCCCCACTCCCTCAGGCTCCCCTACACTTAATCGAAACGAAGCGGTTCTGAGGCGCTCATGTTTGCTTTGGTTTTATTTGTCTGTTACCTGGACGGCGGCTGCGACGATCTGGTGCTGGAGGTATTCACCACCGAGCGCCAGTGCCTGAGCGCAATGAGCGAACAGCGTATGCGGCACGGGGGATGCTACCCGGTTGAGGGGTTTATCGACGGGTTCTGGCAGCCTGCCGAGCAGTACAGCGACTTCTGAGCAGGCGCCAGGGCACACTAGCGGTTTAGCGGGCGCACCAGCATTCTTACCGGTTTGCCGTGGTACTCAACATAATGACGGAAAGCAAAGCCGAATCGCTCCGCAAGCCCAATTGAGCGCTGGTTGTCGTCATCGATAATGCAGCAAACAGGCCCTTCGAAGTGATTATCCGCCCAACGTAAAATCTCGCTAAGCGCCTCAGCCGCATAGCCTTTACCGTGTACGGCGGGAATGAGCGACCAGCCCGCCTCCGGGTATTCCAGCGCTGGCGTAAGATTTCGTTTAACCTCCTGGAAGCCAAACGATCCGACAAATCGCCCGCTCTGTTTCTCAAACAAAGCCCAGTAACCGTAGCCAAGCGCCTGCCAGTGGCCAATATAGCGCATCAGTCGTCCCCAGCTCATCTCGCCGTCCTGCGGTTTCCCGCCGCCGATAAACTTCACCATCTCCGGGTCTGACCAACAGGCAACCAGCGCGTCATAGTCGTCCAGCGTGAAGTGGCGCAGGATAAGGCGTTCCGTTTCAAGACGTGGTGCTTCAGTAACCATCATGACTCCGCTCAGTTTTACTCTTGTAATCGTTGTTTAAGGCCGGATTTGCAGCCGTAAATAATAGCGCACAGCAGCAGGCTAAACAGCATGGTAGCCAAAAACACGCCCGCACCGGTCAGGGTCAGCATAACGCCGCCGATCAACGGCCCCAACGCGATACCTAAGGTGGTCAGCGTAGAGGCCCCGAGGTAGGCCCCTCGATGCTCATCCGGCGCCAGCTGATCCAGCAGGATATTCAGATTTGGCATCAGGATCGCTTCGCCAATGCTGAAAATGACCGTCACACCCACCCAAATCAACGCATCCGGCGTCCTCACGGACCAGAACAGAAGCTGTGAAATCGCAAAGATAGCGCCGCCCAGTAAAATCCGGTTAGGCAGGCTGACCTGCGCCAAAAAACGAACCAGGAATAGCTGCGCTATTAATACCGTACAGGCATTCGACACCAGAATCAGCGTAATAAGCTTCACCGCCGCGTCCGCGTCCAGGGTCAGTAAATAAAGCGGCACCACGGATTCATAGTGAACAAAAACCACGGCGCACAGCATGCTGCAGAGTAGCGCCGCGACAAAAAGTTTATCCCGGGCAATAATCAGCATAACTTCGTGCAATCTTGCTGCAGGTTTATATTCACTTACATCTGCCACCAGCTTTCCGGCAGGAATAAACAGTAAGGTATAAACCAGCAGCGGCAAATAACTAATGGCGGTTATTACAAAGGTTCCTTTTTGCGACGTCAGCCCAAAAGCAATGCCGACAAGTGGCCCGGTAACCGCCGCAACGTTCACCAGATAGTAGCGAATCTGCAGCGCCAGAGCGCGGCGGCGACGGTCGCCCAGCAAGTCGCTCATCAGGGCACGCGTTGGAGGCTCTACCCACGCAAAACAGACGCCAACAATCATTAGCCCAATGATAAATAACGCCATTCCCGTCGCCAGTCCAAGCAGCGCATAGCCCACAAACGACAGCGCACAGCCAAGCGAAAGCACGCCACGACGGCCTAACTTGTCCGACAGCTGCCCGCCGTACATCCCCAGCGCCACGGCCAACAGTGCGCTGCTGGTCATTGCTACCCCGACGGAGATCGGCGAGAGATGATAATTACGGGTCATGATCACCGTCATAAACGGCCACGCCATAAAATAGCTAAAGCGAATCACCAGGGTAAAAAAAAGCAGCGCAATCACCGTTGCAGGAAAAGTTTTTACCGTCGGCCAAAAACCGCGCGCAGCGTCCTCACGGACGGCATCGTTTGTCGTCATAAAGTGTCCTGTTATTTATCGTTATAGTGGAGGAAGGGCCGCTTATATTACTAAGCGGTTAAATAGTAATAAGTTATTCCGTATTCGCTGGCAACGTAAATGTTACGAAAATGTTTATTTCACCAGCTTGTCATTTAAACCGTAAACAGGGCAGCGGAAAGTAGTAGAAAATTGCGATCGCACCGGCAAAAAGCGGCATTTCGTGCTGAGGCAAAGCAAGGAGAACCGGCAGCGAACGCCGCCGGCAAAGCGTTAAAGCTTACCGCTCAGGCGCTGATGAAAATCGGCGCTGTGGGTATCGAGACCTCTAATCTCAACGTGCGCCCGGTAGCGCTGATAACGCGTCTCAACGGCGTCGAGCACGGCAACGGTGGAGGCATCCCAAATTTGCGCATGAGTGAGGTCGATAATCACCCGCTGCGGATCGTCGGCATAATGAAAATGCTCCACCAGATCGTTGCTGCTGGCAAAGAATAGCGGCCCACGCACCCGGTAAATGACTTCGCTACCGTCTTCTGCAAGCTGCCGCTCGGCGCGGACGACATGGGCAATACGGCGAGCAAACAGCATCATTGCAAAAATGACGCCGCCCAGCACGCCAAGCGCCAGGTTGTCGGTATAAACCGTAACGGCGACGGTGGTAATCATCACCAGCGTTTCCGGAAGCGGCATACGCCGCAGCGTAGCGGGAGAGATGCTGTGCCAGTTCAATGTTTTCGCCGCCACAATCATCATGATCCCGGCCAGCACCACCATCGGGATTTTGGCCATCACCTCGCTAAGGGCGGTCACCAGCAGCAGCAGCACCAGCGCAGCGGCGACGGTCGAAAGCCGCGTGCGCCCTCTTCCCAACTCAACGTTAACAATGGTTTGCCCGATCATCGCGCAGCCCGCAATGCCGCCATAAAAACCGGCGAAAATATTGGAAACGCCGAGTCCCCAGCATTCGCGGCGCTTGCTGGACGGCGTGTCCGTCAGGTCATCCACCAGCTTCGCGGTCAGCAGAGATTCCATCAGACCAACGAAGGCGATACTTAACGCGCAGGGCCAGATAATGCGTAACGTCTCGAGGTTAAGCGGCACCATAAGCTCGGTTAATCCCGGTAGCCCTGCCTTCATTGGCCCGCTGTCGCCGACCGTGGGCAATACCCAGCCCATTGCCATACTCAGGCCGGTCACCAGCACGATAGCCACCAGCGGCGAAGGGACTGATTTCAGCACCTTCGGCAGCAGCAGCACAACACCAAGCGTTACGGCAAACAGCCCCCAAACCAGCGGCGATTGCCCCCAGACATGAGGGACCTGGGCAAAGAAAATAAGGATACCAAGCGCATTCACGAAGCCGGTCATCACCGAAAGCGGTATATAACGCATCATGCGCGCAAGCCCGGTGACACCGAACAGGATCTGGATCCCCCCGGCCAGCACCACCGCAGGCAGGATATAGCCGACGCCGTACTGGTGGACCATCGGCCCAATCACTAACGCTACCGATCCTGCGGCGGCGGTGACCATCGCCGGACGGCCGCCGAGGATTGACATCGCGAAACAGAGCACAATGGAAGCTATCAGGCTGACTTTGGGATCGACGCCGGCAATTAAAGAAAAGGAGATCACTTCGGGGATCAGCGCCAGGGCGGTAACAACCCCGGCGAGCACCTCTCGCTGGATCAGCCTTGGAGAGCGGATCACAGCGCGCAGGCTATTTTCTTGAGCATGTTGAGCGGCAAGCTCGGTTTGATTTGTCATAGAGAAATGCAGGCTTATAGTCATGGATGCCGCGTCTCTGTGGGAACGCGGTCAGTAAGGCCGGAATTGTAGCCTTGTCGCCATGGTGATGCGAGTATTTGTGACCTAAATCACTTGTTACCGCGTTGCCGTTGCGCGCCCCGCCGTTTGCGCAACAAATAATTAACAACTTCACTCAAAAAACGCTGGACGGCGAGCTATTAAGGTGTGGTATGGTTTTAGTGCACAGGCAGAGCCGAAGCGTTATGGGAAACGCTTCACGCGCAGGCGGGCTCGCCGGATCCCGAATAAAAAAAGACCGAATACGATTCCTGTATTCGGTCCAGGGAAATGGCTCTTGGGAGAGAGCCGTGCGCTAAAAGTTGGCATTAATGCAGGCTAAGTCGCCTTGCCTCTTAAGAATAGATTACCGACGCAGGTTTTCCAGTCCGCAACAAAAGTGGTCAGAAAAAAGCCGCGTTTCAGGTGACTGTTTATGCAAAAACAGCAATATCCCGTTGAGGCTATTGCTGTTTTTTTTACGACAAAAAATGTGTGATTTTTATTCGCTACACAGCTTTTGCGCACGCTCAATGAAAGGTTCGAGACTCATTTTCTGGCCGGGATGCTGCGGATCGTCGACCTGAATCACGCTGATGGGCTGCCCGCTCGTTTGACCGCTCTTAATCTGCTGCTCGGCGATGGCGTTCAGCGGATACTGCATCAGGGTACTCGGGTTAATGGCAAACAGCGCGTTTCCCGCCCTGCAGCTCAGCATCACCTCTTCACGGTTGAATGCCCATTTGTCTTTACCCACCTCAAACCGACTGACGGTGATAATTTGCGGGGCAGCCAGCGCCGAGCCCGCGCAGGCCAGCAGCAGTAAAGTCAAAATGCTCTTTTTCATGAGTCTCTCATATAACCAATTAGTGCCGTCAGAACGGCTCCCAGGTGGCGAATATGCTGACGAGCAGCAGTACCGCTACCGATAAAATCACTTCCAGCCAGGTCAGCTGAATAAAGCGTCGCCGCGCATCGGCCTGCGCCGTCTCAAAACGCGGCACCAGTATATAGCGATTGATAAGCGCCAGCGTAACCATTACCAGCACCAGCCCAACCTTCAACGCCAGTAAACGCAGATAACCACTTTCCAGCGGCAGCGACCAGCCAAGAATGAGCAGGCCGTTAACAACGCCGGTCACCAGCACAGCAGCTACGGCAAGGTGGCCATAACGCGAAAAGCGCATCATCGCGGTAATTGCTGGCCCCCGCCAACGCGGCTTGTGCGCCATATGCATACAGACCAGCAAAGGCAGCAGGCCGCCAACCCACCAGGCTGCGCTCAACAGGTGAATGGCGTGGTTAATACGCTGGAATGCGCCAATCGCACCGTCATGCATCGCGGCGTGGCCGACTCCGGCCAGAACAATCAGCTGAGCGGCGGCAAACAGCATCAGCAATCCCTGCATGGCTCGCGGCCCGATGAGCACAACGGCAAGCGTCACCAGGGCAAGCAACAGCTGCCATATCCAGACGGAGCCAAAGCGAGTGGAGAGCACGGCCTGCCACACGGCCGGAGAAATCACATCGCGCCAGCCGTCGCCCATTAGCCCGGCCTGAGCCATAAATAGCAGACAGGCGCTGAGAAGCGACAGCCAAACGGCAGGCCGCCACTGCGCTCTGAGGCGACGCACAAGCACCGGCTTAAACTGCTGCGGGGCAAGTAACGAACAGCAGATGGCGCTGCCCAGCAGCACCATCAATGCCGTGAAGTGGATAAAACGCAGCGCGATGTAAAACGCCGACAGCACAGCGTTTACTTCACTGAGAAGTGGTAGTTACCTTTAGTTTTATGCCCGTCTACCGACACGACATGCCAGTCAACGGAATAGTCACCCGGCTTTAAGGCCTCTTCTACCGGCACAATCAGCTGTTTGTTATCAGCCTCAGCGACTTTGACTTTACCGGTCTTCACGGCGGATTTTTGCGGCCCGGTGACGCTTACGCCGCTGAAGTTAGGCTCCACGCCTTCGGAGAAGCTCAGGGTCAGCGTCTGCGGAGAAGCCGTCACGGCGGAATCGGCTGCCGGGGACTGCTGCTTCAGGTGAGCATGGGCCAATACGGCTGGAGAAACGGCCATAGCAGCGACAAATGCCGCGACGGTTGCGATGCGGGAGGAGATGAACGCCATATTAACTATTCCTTTTTATTATGCCTTAAGGCGCAAAGGATAACCCCGGTCCGGGAGCAAGTCGAGACGGGAAAAGCTATTGTTGCTTGTCATCCGCAGCGCAAAACAGTAACTTCTGCGCTGGCATTGCAGGAGGATATGATGAGCTACAATCTCGCCGATTTACCCCAGGAAGAAATGGATAAAGTTAACGTCGATCTTGCGGCTGCCGGGGTGGCGTTTAAAGAGCGCTATAACATGCCCGTCGTCGCAGAGATGGTGGAGCGTGAACAGCCGGAACATCTCCGTAACTGGTTTCGCGAAAGGCTAATAGCCCATCGGCTGGCGTCGGTGAATCTCTCGCGTCTGCCGTACGAACCTAAGCAAAAATAAAAGATTAAGAATTTACTCACTTAGTATAAGGGCGAGCGGCTGGCGATTGACCGTCGGGACGAGAGAGGTTGGCACGGCGAGGTCATTCCTTTACGCTAGTAGCCTCAAGCCTGTTAACGGAGCCTGCGATGCTGCGCATTATTGATACGGAAACCTGTGGATTACAGGGTGGCGTGGTGGAAGTCGCGTCTGTCGATATTCTTGATGGCAAGATTGTGAACCCGATGAGCGATCTTGTTCGCCCTGACCGCCCGATTAGCCATCAGGCAATGGCCATCCATAAAATTACCGAAGAGATGGTCGCCAACAAACCCTGGATTGAAGAGGTGATCCCTCGCTATCTCGGTAGCCGTTATTATGTGGCGCACAACGCCAGCTTTGATAGCCGTATGCTGCCGGAAATGCAGGGCGACTGGATTTGTACGGTGAAGCTGGCGCGTCGCCTGTGGCCGGGCATCAAATACAGCAATATGGGGCTGTATAAATCACTGAAGCTCCACGTGGACACGCCTGCCGGGCTTCATCATCACCGCGCCCTGTTCGACTGCTACATCACTGCGGCCCTGCTGCTGAGAATTATGGACGTGTCCGGCTGGACGCCGGAAGAGATGGTCACGATCACCGGGCGCCCTGCCCTGGTGACCACGATGATGTTCGGTAAATACCGGGGTAAGCCGATTGCGGAAATCGCCGAAGACGATCCGGGTTATCTGCGCTGGATGCTTAACAACATCAAGGAGCTCACGCCGGATCTTCGTATGACCTTAAAGCATTATCTTGCCGCCAGGGCGGCTGATTAATGCGCCCGCCCTGGCAACGTTCCCTGCGCCAGGGCTATCAGGAAAGCAAACTCCAGCGCCACGCCTTCGTAAGCTTTAAAGCGCCCTGACTTGCCGCCGTGCCCCGAGTCCATATCGGTACAAAGCAGCAGTAACGTTTCATCCCGCTTATAGTCACGCAATTTGGCGACCCACTTCGCAGGCTCCCAGTACTGCACCTGTGAATCATGCAGACCGGTCGTGACCAGCAGATGGGGATAGGCCTGCTCGCTAACCTGGTCGTAGGGGCTGTACTGCTTCATATAGCGGTAATACTCTTCGTCCTGGGGATTACCCCACTCTTCGAACTCGCCGGTTGTCAGCGGAATAGACTCATCCAGCATCGTCGTCACAACATCGACAAACGGCACCTGAGCCACCACGCCATGGAAGAGCTCAGGGCGCATATTGATTGCCGTGCCCATCAGCATGCCGCCTGCGCTCCCCCCCCATTGCAAAAAGCAGCTTCGGATCGCCGTATCCCTGCTTAAGCAGCTCGTCGCACACGTCCAGATAGTCGTTAAAGGTATTCATTTTTTTGAGGTATTTACCGTCTTCGTACCATTGCTGCCCCAGCTCACCGCCGCCGCGAACGTGGGCTATCGCATAGACAAAACCTCTGTCCAGCAGGCTCAGACGGCTGCTGCTGAAATCCGCATCCATGCTGCTGCCGTAGGATCCATAGCCATACACCAGCAGCGGGCTTTTTCCACGGCGAAAGTGCTTGCGGTGATAAACCAGCGACACCGGGACTTGAACGCCATCCCGAGCCGTAACCCACAGATGCTCGCTGCGGTAGTTGCTGGCCTCAAAACCCGCAACGTGGGTTTGCTTGATGACCTTGCGCTCGCCGCTGTCCATATCCAGCTCAAAAAGCGTATCCGGCGTGGTCATTGAGGAGTAACCGTAGCGCAGGTGAGAGGTTTCGGGCTCGGGATTGTAGCCAAGCCAGGTGACATAGGCCGGATCGTCAAAAGCAATGCCCGTGGACTCATGGGTATGACGATTAATCTGGCGCAGGCTGGTTAGCCCCTGCTGCCGCTCTTCAACCACCAGCCAGTTGCGGAACAGGGTGAAGTCTTCCAGCATCACCTGCTCCCGTGGGGCGATCAGAGTCTCCCACTGCTTTTCATCCCGAACGGCGCTGCGGTAGAGGCCGAAGTTTTTGCCGTCTTTGTTGGAGCGAATGTAGAAACCGTGCTGGTAGTGATCGACCGTATACTCATGATCTTTACGGCGAGGGGAAAAGAGGCGGGGCTCGGCGTCAGCAAGTTCGGCATCCAGCAATAAAGCCTCGCTCGTCGTCGCGCTGGCCAGGTGGATGATAACAAAATGCTGTGAGGTCGTTTTATGCACGCTGACGTAGAAGGTCTCATCTTTCTCCTCGTACACCAGCTGGTCATCGCCAATCGGGTGGCCAAGCGTATGCCGCCAGACCTGATAAGGCAGTAAGGTTTTGGGATGTTTTCTTACGTAGTAGAGCGTGACGGAGTCATTTGCCCAGACAAAGCTGGTGGAAACGTTTTCCAGCAGTTCAGGATACCAGTTCCCGGTTGTTAAATTACGCAGGCGAAGACCAAACTGGCGGCGGGACAAGTAATCTTCCGCCAGCGCCATAACGGTATTGTCTGGCGCGATCGCAAGCCCGCCCATGGTATAGAACTCGCTGTGGGCGGCACGCTGGTTGGCATCCAGCAGGACTTCCCAGCTCTCCCACTCTTCCCGGACCACAGACTGCCGCTGATAAATCGCGTACTCGTTTCCCTTCTCATAAACCTGGCGGTAGCGAAAACCGTTTTTCACGTAAGGCGCAGAGACATCGTGCGGCGGAACCCGGGCGATCATCTCTTTTAGCAATTGATCCTGCAGGGCTCTCTGGCTCTCCATTATCTTTTTGCCATACTCATTTTCCTGTTGGAGGTACTCCAGAACATCAGGATCGGCGCGATCGTCATCACGCAGCCAGTAGTAGTTATCTATGCGGGTATCGCCATGAAGCGTCATAGCGTGGGGAATTTTTTTGGCTTTTGGCGGCATCACATTCATCATTTTCCGTTTAACACCCCGTAAGGGTGGCAAATTCAGCCGGGCTTGCAAGCGGAACGTGAGGGATTAAACGAAAATGCCGGGCATAACCCGGCAAATCGTAAACCTGAGAGGATTAAACCGGGAGCGCTTGTTTTTGCTGCTGAAGATCCTGCTCGATGCCAGACCGCACATCCTGCGGAATGTTTAGCGCATCGCCCAGCGCGCTCAGATAGCTGCGCTCCATAAAGTGATCGATATCGATAGCGGTGCAGCTCAGGTAATAAACCTCCAGCGCCTCTTCCTCATTTCTTACGCTCTGAGCCAGAAGCTGCGGATCTAAAGGCCTGTCGATGGCGCGCTGAACCAGCGCTTTACCTTCGCCATCGATACCGACTTCGCGCAGTTGCTGATCGATGAACTGACGCTCCTTCGCATCAATATGACCGTCGCTCTTTGCGGCAAAGACCAGGGCGGTGATCAGCCGTTCAGTCCGGACATCAACTGACGAGTGTGGCTCGCTATAACCCTCAGTAGCAGGCTGGCTCTGCCGAACCCGCTCTTTATATTTGTTCCACAGCACGCTGCCCGCGACGGCCCCGCCGCCAACCAGCAGGGCGCTGGTGCCATATTTGGTTAACAGCTTGCGTGAAGACTTGCTTGCCAGCAGGAGTCCGGCTAACCCGCCCAGCGCGCCCGGCACCAGAAGTTTACCGATCCCTTCAGGGCCGTTACCGGCTGCAGGCTGCGAGGATTGAGGGGAGGTGGATTGCCCCAGTAACGACTGAAGCTGCTGTAACCAGTTATTCATGACGGAGACCCTTATTTGGCTTAATCCGTCGAGAGTAGGCCACAGGATGTCAAGAAACGTCGGACGGCGCTAAAGATGGGAAAAGAACAGCGCCGGCAGCCCGGCGCCCGCAGCCTGAACTACGCCGCTTTGGTACGCTTGCGCCCAGGGTGTTCGCTGACGTTATCTTCCGCCGCAGGTGCCTGCTCAGCCTCGGCAGATGCTGCTGGCTCGGCCGGATTTGTCTCTGGCTCCGGCAGCTTGCCGTTTTTCAGTACGCCCGCCAGCAGATCTTTGTTTTCCGCCATCCACATTGCCAGGGTATCGCTCTGCCCTTCATCAAGGGCAAGCGGGCTCTGCTGCAGCCAGTCGCCCAGCACTTCAGCCAGATCCAACATTTTGTCGTAAGCATCAGCGTCCTTTTTACTGGCAAAGGCCATTTTTTCTTGTCCCTCTCTCACTACAACATATTTAATTTCGACCGCCATTTTGCAGCTCCGCTTTACCTGTTTATTTATCCAGTATATCGACATTCATTCTACCACACAAGCCGTAAAGCCGCTGCCAACGCAATCGTTTTCGTTTATACTGCCCGGGTCTTTTTCTTTGTTTAAGGCTAAATCACATGTCAACGTTGGGAACCGCTCTGCGCCCGGCAGCTACGCGAGTTATGCTGCTGGGTTCCGGTGAATTGGGTAAAGAAGTGGCCATTGAATGCCAGCGCCTCGGGGTAGAAGTTATCGCCGTCGACCGCTACGCCAATGCACCGGCGATGCACGTCGCGCACCGCAGCCATGTCATCAATATGCTGGACGCCGCTGCGTTAAAAGCGCTCGTCGCCGCCGAAATGCCCGATTTTATCGTTCCTGAAATTGAAGCCATTGCCACCGAGGCCCTGCTGGAGCTGGAAGCGCAGGGGCAGCGGGTAGTCCCTTGCGCTCGCGCGACTAAGCTGACCATGAACCGCGAAGGGATCCGCCGCCTGGCGGCAGAGGAACTTCAGTTACCCACCTCCGCTTACCGCTTTGCCGACAGCGAAGAGGCTTTCCAGCAGGCCGTACAGGAGATTGGGTTGCCCTGCATTGTCAAACCGGTGATGAGCTCCTCCGGCAAAGGCCAGAGCTTTATCCGCACCGCCGACCAGCTGGCGAAGGCCTGGGAATACGCGCAGCTTGGCGGGCGCGCCGGTAAAGGCAGGGTTATAGTGGAAGGCGTGGTTAATTTTGATTTCGAAATCACCCTGCTGACCATCAGCGCCGTTGACGGCGTGCACTTTTGCGCCCCCATCGGCCATCGCCAGGAAGATGGCGACTACCGCGAGTCCTGGCAGCCCCAGCAGATGAGCGACGTCGCGCTGGCAAGATCGAAAGAGATTGCTGAGAGAGTGGTTACCGCCCTGGGCGGCCACGGTCTGTTTGGGGTTGAGCTGTTTGTCTGTGGTGACGAGGTCATTTTCAGTGAAGTCTCCCCTCGCCCGCACGATACCGGCATGGTCACGCTGATCTCACAGGATCTCTCTGAATTTGCTCTGCACGTACGCGCCTTCCTCGGCCTTCCCATCGGGGATATTCGGCAGTACGGTCCGGCAGCCTCGGCGGTGATCCTGCCAGAGTTGCACAGCGACAACGTCACATTCAGCAACGTAGGCGCAGCGCTGGGCGGCGGTTTACAGGTTCGCCTGTTTGGCAAGCCGGAGATTGCGGGCAAACGTCGTATGGGCGTGGCGCTGGCAACCGGCAACAGCGTCGACGAAGCTATCGCCAGAGCAGTGGCATCCGCCGCGCAGGTCAAAATCGAAGGTTAAAAAAAATCGCCCTCGAATGAGAGCGATTAATCACTAAGCCCCGCTAAATAAGGGGCTTTTTTATTTCTTACAGCTTAGCGCCTTCGACGGGCTTCACGGGCAAGCGTGGTGATGCGGTCGTAGTCGCCCGCTTCGAGCGCATCCGCCGGTACCAGCCAGGAGCCGCCGATGCACAGCACGCTTTTGAGCGCCAGGTAATCGCGGTAGTTGGCCGGAGAGATACCGCCGGTTGGGCAGAAACGCACCTGAGAGAACGGGCCTGCAATGGCCTGCAGCGCTTTGGTGCCGCCGTTGGCTTCCGCCGGGAAGAATTTAAACTCTTTCAGGCCATAGTCCATACCCAGCATGAGCTCTGAAACGGTGCTGATGCCCGGAATCAGCGGGATGCTGCCTTCGGTGGCGGCTTTCAGCAATGGCTCGGTCAGGCCCGGGCTGATGGCAAACTGCGCCCCCGCCTCGGTCACTTCCGCCAGTTGCTGTGGGTTCAGCACGGTACCCGCGCCGATAATAGCCTCAGGCACTTGTTTGGCAATCGCGCGAATCGCATCGACGGCGCAGGCGGTACGCAGCGTGACTTCCAGCACGCGAACGCCACCGGCTACCAGCGCTTTTGCCATCGGTACAGCATGTTCCAGCTTGTTAACGACGATAACCGGAACGACCGGGCCGGTTTTCAGGATCTGTTCTGCTGTTGTTTTCCAATTTTTCATCTGAGCGTCTCTTAGCCATTTTTAATCTGTTTTCCGCGGAACATTGCCGCCGCGGGTTTAAAATTTAATGCAGGTTGCGCCTTGTTTCTGCGCCCGAAAGCTGTTCGCGCAGCGCGCCAAATAGCTCACGTCCGGTCCCTACACGCTCGGCGCTGAGGTCCGGGTGATAGGCGGAACGTGCCGCCAGGACGGCGTCATCAACCAGCAGCGTCAGCTCGCCGGTCTGGCCGTTAACGCGAATGATGTCGCCATCCTGAACCTTCGCCAGCAGCCCGCCGTCGTACGCTTCCGGGGTCACGTGGATCGCCGAAGGCACCTTACCTGAGGCACCGGACAGCCTGCCGTCCGTCACCAGAGCAATTTTGAAACAGCGGTCCAATAATACTCCAAGCGGCGGCATAAGTTTATGCAATTCTGGCATGCCGTTCGCTTTTGGCCCCTGATGACGCACCACAACCACGCAGTCACGGTCCAGCTTGCCGGCTTCGAACGCCGGTAAAACGTCGTGCTGACTTTCAAAAATTACCGCCGGCGCTTCAATCACCTGGTTTTCAACCGGCACCGCTGAGGTTTTCATTACCGCACGGCCCAGGTTTCCGCTCAGCACTTTGGTCCCACCGTGGCGGGAGAACGGTTTATCCACGGTGGCGATAACGTCGCGGTCCAGCGGCTCGCGGGCGCCTTCACGCCAGGCAAGCTGGCCGTTGTCGAGCCACGGCTCCATGGTGTAATGATGCAGGCCAAAACCGGCTACGGTATTGACGTCTTCGTGCAGCAGGCCGCCTTTCAACAGCTCGCGCATCAGCACCGGTACGCCGCCCGCGGCCTGGAAGTGGTTGATGTCCGCAGGACCGTTCGGATACAAACGCGCCAGCAGCGGCACAATCTCTGAAATGTCGGAGAAGTCATCCCAGTTGATAACGATCCCGGCGGCTCGGGCCATCGCGACGAGGTGCATAGTGTGGTTAGTCGAGCCGCCGGTTGCCAGCAGCGCAACGATACCGTTTACCACAACCTTCTCGTCGATCATTTTGCCAAGCGGCATCCATGCGTTGCCGTTACCGGTCAGACGGGTAACCTGCCGCGCTGCAGCCTCCGTCAACGCGTGGCGCAGCTCTGCATCGGGCTGAACAAACGACGAGCCCGGCAGCTGCATGCCCATGAACTCGACGACCATCTGGTTGGTATTCGCCGTGCCATAGAAGGTACAGGTACCCGGTGCATGGTAAGAAGCCGCTTCGGCTTCCAGCAGCGCCAGCCTGTCCACCTTACCTTCCGCATAAAGCTGACGAATGCGGACCTTCTCTTTATTTGGCAGGCCGCTGGCCATCGGGCCTGATGGCACGAAGAGCGCGGGTAAATGCCCAAACGACAGCGCGGCCATCGTCAGCCCCGGCACAATTTTGTCGCACACGCCGAGATACAGAGCACCGTCAAACATATTGTGGGAGAGGCCAACGGCAGTAGACATGGCAATGACTTCGCGGCTCAGCAGCGAAAGCTCCATGCCATCCTGCCCCTGGGTCACCCCGTCGCACATCGCCGGTACGCCACCGGCAACCTGCCCTACGGCGCCCACGGAGTGCAGCGCCTGGCGGATTATTTCAGGATAGTGTTCGTATGGCTGGTGGGCGGACAGCATGTCGTTATAGGAGGTAATAATCGCAATATTGTTACGCAGCATGCTTTTCAGCGCCGCCTTATCGTCCGGCTGGCAGGCAGCGAAACCGTGCGCCAGGTTACCGCAGGCAAGTTCCGAGCGGTGAACCGTGTTGCTCCGGGCTTTCTCGATGCGTGCCAGATAGGCTTCACGCGTTGGGCGGGAGCGTTCGATAATGCGCGATGTTACCCGTAACAAATTTGGATGCATAAAAAGTCCTCAGAAAGTGGCTGTTCCCCCCGCGTTAGCATCATCATGTTCCGGGCCGCTAAAAATAACCGTGTCGCCCGTCACACCTGACTCTCGGGAGCAAAATCGCTTCAGCTAGTGTAAATAAAAAAGCCCCGCGGGTGAATCCACGCGGGGCTATTATTCACAAAAATCTATGCCACTTCTGTGTTAGATCATGTTACCGGTAAAATCGTGGCCGCTGGGCCTCTTTTTTGCCGGCAACATTCTCCGGGCGTTACTCGAACTCGTTCCAGGAGTGTCCGTCACGGGTGATCATCGCCACGGAGGCGACAGGTCCCCAGGTCCCTGCCTGATAAGGTTTCGGCGCGTCGTTATCAGCAGCCCAGGCTCCGGTGATGGAGTCAACCCATTTCCATGCCTCTTCCACTTCATCACGGCGCACAAACAGCGCCTGAATGCCCCGCATAGTTTCCAGCAGCAGGCGCTCATAGGCGTCCGCCAGATGAGACTCGTTGAAGGTCTCGGAGTAGCTCAGATCCAGCTTAGTGGTTTGCAGATTATGCTTATGCTCCAGCCCCGGTACTTTGTTCAGGATCTGGATATCCACGCCTTCGTCCGGCTGCAAACGAATGGTCAGTTTGTTCTGCGGCAGCTCCTGCCAGGAATCTTTAAACAGATTCAGCGCAGGGTTTTTGAAATAAACCACGACCTCAGAGCATTTGGTTGGCAGACGTTTCCCGGTACGCAGGTAGAACGGCACGCCGGCCCAGCGCCAGTTATCGATATCTACGCGGATAGCGACGAAGGTTTCGGTCGCGCTGGCTTTGTTTGCGCCCTCTTCTTCCAGGTAGCCAGGCACTTTTTTACCCTGCGCGAAGCCGGCGGTGTACTGGCCACGCACGGTTTTATCCCGCACGTTGGTGCGGTCGATGCGGCGCAGCGACTGCAGAACTTTCACCTTCTCATCGCGGATATGGTCAGCGGTGAGATCGGACGGCGGAGACATGGCAATCATGCACAGGATCTGCAGCAGGTGGTTCTGGATCATATCGCGCATCTGCCCGGCCTGATCGAAGTAACCCCAACGTCCTTCAATCCCCACCTCTTCGGCCACGGTGATTTCCACGTGATCGATGGTGCGGTTATCCCAGTTGTTGGCAAACAGGGAGTTGGCAAAACGCAGCGCCAGCAGGTTAAGAACGGTTTCTTTACCCAGATAGTGGTCGATACGGTACACCTGGCACTCTTCGAAGAACTCGCCGACCTGGTCGTTGATCTCCTGAGAGGTTTCGAGGGAGGTACCCAGCGGTTTTTCCATCACCACGCGAGCCGGTTTAGCGTTCAGCTTAGCCTTGCCTAGCCCTTTGCAGATTGCCCCGAAGGTGCTTGGCGGCATAGCGAAGTAGTTGATGGTCACTCGGTTCTGCTGGTCCAGCATTTTACCCAGCTTGGTGAAAGCAGAGGTGTCGTTAACGTCCAGGTTGCAGAAATCCAGACGACCGCTCAATTTGTCCCACAGGCTCTCGTCAATCTTCTCTTTCATGAAGGTTTCGAGCGCTTCGCGAACGACTTTGGTGTATGCCTCTTTGTCCCAATCCGCACGGCCAACACCAAGAATTCGGGTTTCCGGGTGGATTTGACCTGCTTTTTCCAGCTGATACAGGGATGGCAACAGTTTCCGGCGCGCCAGGTCGCCTTTTGCACCGAAAATGACCAGATCGCACGCCTGGGCTGTTTGCGTTACCGCCATGTTTGTCTCCTCGTTTCGGATATCCCGGCTGTTACCGGCCCTCGGGGGCGCGGATAGCATTAAGCCAGGCAACTCTTGTAATTTTATTACGCTGCAATGTACTGCTTTTGCTGAATTGAGGACAACCGTTAACCCCGGTTTGACCGCCTCAATTGCTAACTTTTCCCAAAATGCCGCACTAAAGCGTCATTTGATGGCGTTTTTTTGTACGATGTAACCGTTGCCAAAGTTAGACACCGATCATGTAATGAAAAAAAACAACAACATTACGCCAGCGACTCGCCCTTTCAGATTTTAGCAAGCGTATATTCTTGCTAAATCGGCCCACGATTTCTTCTTTTACTGAAATCGCTAAACCCCATGAGCGCCCCTCTTTATGAATATGCTGGAAAAAATCCAGTCCCAGCTGGAACACCTTAGCAAATCGGAACGCAAAGTCGCAGAAGTGATTCTCGCCGCACCTCAGGATGCCATTCACTCCAGCATCGCCACGCTTGCCCGCAGTGCAGACGTCAGTGAACCTACCGTAAATCGCTTCTGCCGCCGCCTGGAAACCAAAGGCTTCCCGGATTTTAAACTGCATTTAGCTCAGAGTCTGGCGAATGGCACGCCGTATGTAAACCGGAATGTTGATGAAGATGATAGCGTCGAGTCCTACACCGGCAAGATATTTGAGTCCGCGATGGCAAGCCTTGACCAGGTTCGCCAGTCGCTGGATATGTCCGCCGTTAATCGCGCCGTCGACCTGCTTACCCAGGCCAAAAAAATCGCCTTCTTCGGCCTGGGATCCTCTGCCGCCGTCGCCCACGACGCCACCAATAAGTTCTTCCGCTTTAACGTTCCGGTGATTTACTCCGATGACGTTGTTATGCAACGTATGAGCTGTATGAATTGTACCGAGCAGGACGTTGTGGTGCTGATCTCCCATACCGGGCGAACTAAAAATCTGGTGGAACTCGCCCGGCTGGCGCGTGAAAACGACGCCATCGTGCTGGCCATCACCTCCGAAGGCAGCCCGCTTGCCCGCGAGGCCACGCTTTCTCTGCTGCTTGATGTACCCGAGGATACGGATATTTATATGCCCATGGTCTCTCGCCTTGCGCAGCTGACCGTGATTGACGTTCTGGCGACGGGCTTTACCTTGCGCAGAGGGGCAAAATTCAGGGATAACTTGAAGCGAGTCAAGGAAGCGCTCAAAGAATCGCGCTTTGATAAAGAACGCCTTCACTCAGGCGATGAACATTAATTTTTGATAACAAAGTTGTAACTTATTAGGCTGTTCGGTTACGTTGTCATGGGTGTTCACAGCACACCCTGACCCACCGAGTTTTTCTTTACGCAACACCAAGTTGTTTCAGTCAACGGAGTAATACATGTCCAGACGGCTACGTAGAACCAAAATCGTTACCACTTTAGGCCCGGCAACCGACCGCGATAATAATTTAGAAAAGATTATTGCCGCCGGCGCTAACGTGGTGCGCATGAACTTCTCCCACGGTTCCCCCGAAGATCACCAGCTGCGTGCGGATAAGGTGCGTGAGATTGCCGCTAAACTGGGGCGCCATGTGGCGATTCTCGGCGATTTGCAGGGCCCTAAAATTCGCGTGTCTACCTTCAAAGAGGGCAAAGTTTTTCTTAACCTCGGCGACAAATTCCTGTTGGATGCCAATCTGGGTAAAGGCGAAGGCGACAAAGAAAAAGTGGGCATCGACTACAAAGGCCTGCCGGCCGACGTCGTTCCCGGCGACATTCTGCTGCTCGACGATGGTCGCGTTCAGCTCAAAGTGCTGGAAGTTCAGGGCCTGAAGGTCTTTACCGAAGTGACCGTGGGCGGCCCGCTGTCCAACAATAAAGGGATCAACAAGCTGGGCGGTGGCCTGTCGGCCGAAGCGCTGACCGACAAAGACAAAGCGGATATCGTTACCGCGGCAAAAATCGGTGTTGATTACCTTGCCGTCTCTTTCCCTCGCTGCGGTGAAGACCTGAATTACGCTCGTCGCCTGGCGCGTGACGCGGGCTGCGACGCTAAAATCGTTGCCAAAGTAGAGCGTGCGGAAGCCGTCTGCGACGAAGCCGCAATGGACGACATTATTCTCGCTTCCGACGTGGTCATGGTTGCACGTGGCGACCTGGGCGTCGAAATCGGCGACCCGGAACTGGTCGGTATCCAGAAAACTTTGATCCGCCGCGCCCGTAAGCTTAACCGCGCCGTGATCACCGCCACCCAGATGATGGAGTCGATGATCACCAATCCGATGCCAACCCGTGCGGAAGTGATGGACGTGGCAAACGCCGTGCTGGACGGAACCGATGCGGTGATGCTGTCGGCAGAAACCGCCGCTGGCCAGTATCCTGCCGAAACGGTCGCGGCTATGGCTCGCGTTTGCCTGGGCGCAGAAAAGATCCCCAGCATTAACGTCTCTAAACACCGCCTCGACGTGCAGTTCGATAACGTCGAAGAAGCCATTGCCATGTCCGCGATGTATGCCGCGAACCACCTGAAAGGGGTTACCGCTATCATCTCGATGACGGAGTCCGGGCGCACCGCGCTGATGACGTCACGCATCAGCTCCGGTTTGCCTATCTTTGCGCTATCCCGCCATGAACGTACGCTGAATCTGACTTCGCTGTACCGTGGCGTAACGCCGGTCTATTTTGACAGCGCGAGTGAAGGCGTAGTTGCCGCGCACGATGCGGTAAACCTGCTGCGTGATAAGGGCTATCTGATCTCCGGCGACCTGGTCATTGTCACCCAGGGCGACGTGATGAGCACCATCGGCACCACCAACACCACCCGCATCCTTTGCGTCGAGTAATTCTCACCTCCGGATAACAAGTTCAGGCCGCGACATAACGTCGCGGCTTTTTTATTTCCCATTTGCACCCCTCCGCTAAATCCACACTTTATTCATCGTCTTAAATTTATAGTCAGCCTTATTTGTTATGTTATAACATAATATTTTTAGTGGCTACCTGAGGCTTCAGGCCGCCACTTTCTGAACAGGCACGTTCAATTGAGTACATACAGACACCATGAAAAATAAACGCATCCTCTTCTATTCCGGCGTGTTCTTTACGCTTTATTCTCAGCCGAACCTGGCCGCGGGCTGCAACCCGGCATCGTGCGAAGAGAACATCACCGTAGTAAGCAAAACGCCCGCTGAGCTTCCTCCTGCCAGCGGCACCGCCTCTCGCCTGAGCCTGACGGCCAAAGAGACGCCGCGGTACGTGGAAACCTTTACACAAAAGGAAATCCAGGCCCAGGGCGACCGCTCGCTCGCCGATACCGTCAGCCATGCAACCGGCATGTCCGGCGTCTCCTCCCCGACGCTGTCCAATAGCTTTTCTCTGCGCGGCTTTATGCCGGTAAGCTGGCTGCTTGACGGTCTGGAAATGCCGGGCAGCACGCTCCAGCTTGGCAATCCATCTCACTATCAGCAGGTGGATATTTTACATGGCCCCGGCTCCGCGCTGAATGGCCTGAGCGCGACCGCAGGCAGCGTCAACCTGGTGTCAAAGCAGCCCAGCTTTGTGAACTCCCCTGCGATGCTCAGCTATCGGCTGGGAAGTTACAGCACCCAGACCCTGGAGGGCGGCGGCGGCGGGACGCTGATGCAGGACAAAATAGCCTGGCGCCTTGATGCCTCAGGCAGCGACGGTAACAGCCAGGTGCAGCATGAGCGCAACCGGCAGTCCAGGATCAGCGGCTCTCTGCTCTTTCGCCTGACCGATGAAACCACCCTGACGCTGTTCGGCGACAAAATGAACAACAGCAGCGACAACCCTTACTACGGCACGCCGCTGATTGACGGCAAGGTGCAGGAACAGCTGCGCGGCATCAACTATAACAACCTGACCGACGCTAAAATTGCCAGCCACGCCACGGCACTCCAGGCCGTGCTGGACAGCGATCTCGCCCAGGGGATCGCCTTTAATAACCACACCTGGTATTACAACGGCTATCGTTACTGGCGCAACGTTGAGCGCTATCGCTACAGCTCAGCCTCGCCAGAGACCGTGAACCGCGACTCCTGGGGCGATCTCAGCCATAAAAACACGCTGCTGGCCAACCGCTCCAGCGTCTCAATAGACCATCCGTTGCTGGGCTTTGATAACCGCGCTGTCGGCGGAATAGAGCTGCAGACGAGCCGCTTTGACTACCAAAAAAACGGTTTTCCCGGCTCGCAGGACGTCCCGTTATTGAACCCTCCGCGTGAACCGTTCAACGCCGAAACCAACATTGGCCGCAGTCCCTGGAGCCGGGTCACTCAGCATCAGTATGCGGCCTTTATGGAAGACAGCCTGCAGCTCACCGACCGCCTTAGCCTGCTCAGCCAGCTGCGCTTTACGAGGCTGGATATGGACTGGCGTTACTTCACTCCGGCCCGCAGCGAAAGCCAGAACCGCAGCTTCCTGAACACCGGCGTTGGTCTGAACTGGGATATCACTGACGGCACCACGCTCTATGCCAGCTACGCTAACGGCAAAGAGGCCGGCGGCGATATTTTCTTCCTTAGCGCGGAGCAGACCCATCTGCCGCTGACGCGCTCCCAGCAGTGGGAAACCGGCATAAAGAGCCAGCTCTGGGATAACAAAGCAACCGTAAACCTTGCTCTCTACCAGCTGCGTAAAAATAACCTCTTTACCCCTTCAGGCACCGTACCGGGTGAACTCCTCGCCGTAGGGCAACAAACCTCCAGGGGAATTGAGTTCTCGGCAACGGCCCGGCCAACCGATAGCTGGGAGGTGACCGGCAACGTTGCCTGGACGCATGCAAGATTCGATCGCTTCAGCGAAGGCTCCCCGCCTGAAAGCCTGGACGGCAACCAACCCGCGTATGTCCCGACCTGGACCAGCAATCTGGCCCTGACTTGGCATCCCATCGTGCCTCTCAGCCTGAGGAGCGATTTACGCTATGTCGGCAGCAGCTACAACGACAGCCGCAATACCCAAAAAATGGACGACTACATCACGCTCGACCTGGCGGCGGAATATAAGCTGACGCCCAAAGTTACCGTCGGAACCCGGGTACGCAACCTGACCGATACCCTTTATGCCTACCAGCGTACTTACGACGGTCAGGCCCTGATTGCGCCTTCACGCACCTGGGAAGGCTGGGTCACGGTATGGTTCTGAGCAGGATGTTGACGGCTTTTGCTCTTGGGGCAACAGGCCTTCTCCTTTCCTTCGACGCGTTTGCCGTTACGCTCACCAATTGCGGTGAGCCGCAGACGTTTACCGCTGTGCCTGAGCGCATCGTGGTTTACGGCAATCCATCGCTGGAAAATCTGCTGGCGCTGGGAGTTCGGGATAAAATTGTTGGCGTCGTCGGGTACGACCCGCTTAGCGATCCTACTGGCTTCGCTGCCCGCCATGCCCTTTCGCTGCCTGTGGTTGCAGGGAAAGGGCCGATCTCCGCCGAGGCGCTGCTGATGCTGCGCCCCGATCTGGTCTACTCCTCAAGCTGGTACTGGCTCTGGTCACCGGAAGGGGCTACGCGCGACCAAATAACGTCCTGGGGCATCGCAAGCTGGCTCTCCCCCGGCGCCTGCGGCGGCCAGCAAAGTGCGGCGAAGGAAAAAATCAGCTTTGCTGCCCTGTTTCGGGAACTAGGAGATCTGGCCCAAATGCTCCATCTGCAGGGACGGGGCGAGACGCTGGTTAACCAGCAGGAAAAACGGCTCGCCGCCCTGCGCCAGCGCGCTGCTCGTTTGGCTCCGTCCCGCCTGCTCTGGTGGTATTCCGGCACGGACTCGCCCTATGTTGCAGGCTGCTGCGGCGTTCCTGAAATGCTGAGTAAAGAAAGCGGCAACCACAATCTTTTCTCGGATATCTCTGCGCTGTGGCCAAACGTCGCGTGGGAAGAGATCGCCCGTCGGGAGCCGGACATTCTGGTGCTGGCCGATTTACCGCGCGGCGGCGCCGGCGACAGCGCTAAAGATAAAATAGCCTTCCTCGAACACTTTCCGCTTACCTCCGGCCTTCGCGCCGTAAAAGAAAAGAAATTTATCATCCTGCCCGGCTATGACATGGATCCCTCTGTCCGCTCAGTGGATGCGCTGGACAGGCTTATTACCTCACTCTCTGCTAAGGAAAATCATGACTGATACTAAATGGAATACTCTCGTCACGCTCTGGGACCAGCAGCAAAGCGCTTATATCGCCAGCAGGGAAGCACGCTTTGAGGCCCTGATGGACGTGCTTGCCCTGCAGTTCAAGGGAGAATTCTCACTGCTCGAGCTTGGCTGCGGGCCAGGTTCCCTGACAAGACGCCTTCTTCAGCGTTTCCCTGCAGCACACGTCACCGCCCTGGATGTGGATCCGGTAATGCTGGCCATTGCTCGCGAAACCCTCTCGGTCTTTGGCGACCGGGTACGCATTCTTTCGGCGGACCTGGTGACACCGGACTGGCAGAAAAAAATCATCGGTCTTCGCCCGAACGCCATTGTCTCAAGTACCGCGCTGCACTGGCTGATGCCTGACAGGCAGCACGCCCTGCACGGCGAGCTTCTGGCCTTGCTGGCCGATAACGGCCTGTTCCTCAATGCCGACCACCAGCGCTTCAACGCGGCAGACGGCAATCAAAAGGCCATCAGCGAACGTCATGATGCTCAGACCCAGCAGCAGGCCTGGGCTAAAGGCGTGGTGGACTGGGACGGATGGTTCTCCCTGGCCACAGAGATACCGGAGATTGCCAATTTGATCCCCGCCCGTGACGCTATTTTCTCTGGCCGTCCGGTTCCGCCTCCAACGACGCTGGCCTTTCAACTGGCAAGCCTCAGCCAGGCCGGCTTCAGCGAAACCGGCACGCTGTGGCAGCTGATGGACGATTACCTGATTGCCGGATGGAAATAAGTTTGTGAAGCCTTTGCGCCTGCTGTTTTGCGGCATTGCGACTCTGCTGGCGCTGATCTATAGCCTGCGCTTTGGGGCCGTAACATTCACCCTGGACGAAGTCATTCAGCTTCTGCATCCGGCTCCCGTAGAGGAGCCCCGCATGGCGTTATACCAGAAGATAATCTGGTCACTACGCTTACCGAGGGCGCTGCTGGCGATGACCTGCGGCGGCGGACTGGCGCTGGCGGGAGCCGTGCTCCAGACCCTGACCCGTAACCCGCTGGCCGACCCGTGGCTTCTAGGCATCTCCTCCGGGGCTGGCCTGGGCGCGGTGACAATCATTGCCCTCGGCGTGCAGCCGCTGCTGACGGCAATGCCCGCCGGGGCCTTTATCGGGGCGATGGCCGCATTTGGGCTCGTGCTGCTGCTTGCCGGACGAACCATCACGCAGCCCTCCCGGTTTATGCTCTCGGGCGTAGCAGTTGGGCAATTGCTGAGCGCGCTAACTTCGCTGATCGTCTTCTGGCAAACGGATGCGACCACCTCTCGCGGTTTTACTTTCTGGCTGCTGGGGGCGTTTGGGCAGGCCACCTGGCCGCAGGTGGCCGTCTGTAGCGCTGCGCTATTCTTTGTCGGTGCGCTCTGTCTGGCGATGTCGCCAACGCTGAACGTGATGGCTCTGGGAAATATCGCCGCTAAGGGGCTGGGGGTTAACGTTATCGCCCTGCAAATACTGCTCTACCTGGCTATTACGCTGCTTACCGCTACGCTAGTGGCGTTTTGCGGGGCCATCGGCTTTGTCGGCCTGACCGTGCCCCATCTGGCAAAACTGATCTTCGGCAATCGTCACCAGTGGACTTTGCCTGCCTGTATTCTCTGCGGAGCAATGCTGACGCTGGTATCCGATACGCTGGCGCGTACGCTATTTGCCCCGCGAGAGCTTCCTCCGGGGCTCATCACGGCGCTGATCGGCGTCCCGGTATTTCTGTTCGCCCTTCGCCAACGTCCCCATCCTTAACTTCCGGCGCAGAAAGGTCCGGCCTGACTGCGCTGTGCTGCTGAAGTTGTCACGAATTTG
This sequence comes from Cedecea lapagei, assembly GCF_900635955.1. Taxonomy (GTDB): domain Bacteria; phylum Pseudomonadota; class Gammaproteobacteria; order Enterobacterales; family Enterobacteriaceae; genus Cedecea; species Cedecea lapagei. The sequence goes on along the minus strand of NZ_LR134201.1, from coordinate 1,788,777 downwards.
TTAACTCTTGAAGAGGATTTAGTGAGTATTCTCTTAATAAAGTGCATGCGACGTTGATTAAAAGCCTTGCGCTCTCCGCACTCTCTGACACAGGAACATCATGATGCTGGTCATTATTCTTGCTTACCTGGGCGGCCTGTTAACCATTGCCAGCCCCTGTATCCTGCCGGTGCTGCCGTTTGTATTTGCCCGCTCAGACCAGCCTTTTACCCGCACCGGCCTGCCGCTGCTTGCAGGTATGGCATTAACCTTCACGCTATTTGCCACCCTGGCGGCCGTCGGCGGTGGCTGGGTGGTGGCGGCCAACCAGTATGGCCGGGGTGTGGCGCTGGTGCTGATGGCGCTGTTTGGCATCACGCTCCTGTTTCCTCGCCTTGCTGAGCGCGTGATGCACCCTCTTGTTAACGTGGGCAACTCTCTGGCCAATCGGGTGGCGCCCGGCCAGCCCGCAGGGCCTGGCGGTTCGTTCTTAGTCGGCATTGCTACCGGGCTGCTTTGGGCGCCCTGTGCAGGCCCAATCCTCGGACTGGTGCTCACCGGCGCTGCTCTGCAGGGGGCAAACGTCGGCTCTACGCTGCTGCTGTTAGCCTACGCTGCAGGCGCCGCCACCTCGCTCGCGCTCGCGCTGCTGATTGGCGGCAAAGTCTTTAGCGCCATGAAACGCTCTCTCGGCGTGGGGGAATGGATCCGTCGTCTTCTCGGGGCCGGCATGCTGCTCGGCGTCGTGGCTATTACCTTTGGCTTAGATACTGGCGTACTGGCTCGCCTCTCCACGGCATCCACCGGCGGTATTGAGCAGGCTCTGGTTAAACGTCTCTCCCCGGACAATATCGCCAACACCCCCTCACCGGCTTCAGCAGTGCAAACCTCAGACGACGGCGCTATCCCGGCGCTGACCGATGCTGGCGTAATGCCTTCGCTTAACGGCGCGACGCAGTGGCTGAATTCGCCGCCGCTCACTGCAGAATCCCTGAAAGGGAAAGTGGTGCTGGTCGATTTCTGGACATACTCCTGCATTAACTGCCTGCGTTCATTGCCTTATGTGAAAGCCTGGGCAGAGAAATATCGCGACCAGGGGCTCGTTGTCATCGGCGTACATGCACCGGAATTTGCCTTTGAACGTGATATCAATAACGTCACCAAAGAAGCAAAAAAGCTGGGTGTCACCTACCCCATCGCCATTGATAACGATTACAGCATCTGGCGGGCGTTCAATAACCAGTACTGGCCAGCGCACTATTTTATTGATGCCAGCGGACACATTCGCTACGAACACTTTGGCGAAGGGGATTATGCGCAATCCGAGCAAGTCATTCAGGCGCTGCTGCGCCAGGCAGGAGCAAAAGGTGTCAACAGCGGGATCAGCACGGTTTCAGCCAGCGGCGTAGAGCAGGCGTCGAGCGGCCAGAATGATATTTCTCCGGAAACCTATCTTGGCTATATGAGAGCCCAAAACTTTGCCTCAGGCGAGATAAGCGGGGATAAACCAGCTGATTACCGTCGGCCCTCCGCGCTGCCGCTGGATAGCTGGGGGCTGGAGGGAAACTGGACCATCGGCGGCGAGAACATCACGCTTAACCGGGCGAATGGCCGGATTTTCTATCAATTCCATGCCCGGGACCTGCATCTGGTACTCGGCCCCGGCGCTGACGGTAAACCGGTTCATTTTAAAATCACTATCGACGGGCAGGCTCCGGGCAGCGTTCATGGCTCAGACGTGGCGCCTGACGGCAGCGGCACGGTGACGGACCAGCGTCTGTATCAGCTGATTCGCCAGTCTGGCGGCAGCGGAGAGCACACGTTCAGCATTGAGTTTGAAGACGCCGGCGTTAACGCCTACGCCTTTACGTTCGGTTAACCAGGAGGTTTAAGATGAAAACGACTATTGCTGCCGCCGCAAAACGCCGCACAGCGTTGTGCTGCGCGCCCGCACTGGTGATCGCCGCGCTGGTCTTCCAGAACACTGCGTGGTCAGAGGCCGAACCTGCGGTTGCTATTCCGGCCCCGCTTCAGGACGAGTTGCCCTCAGGCGTTAAGCTGGAAACCGCCGTCTTTGCCGGCGGCTGCTTCTGGGGCGTTCAGGGCGTTTTTCAGCATGTAAAAGGCGTGACCAGCGCAATCTCCGGCTACGCGGGCGGCAAAGCACGCACGGCAAATTATGAGACGGTAAGCATGGGGATGACCGGACATGCCGAGTCCGTGCAGGTTATCTTTGATCCGACGAAAGTCACCTACGGCCAGCTACTGCAGATTTTCTTTTCCGTCGCACACAACCCTACCGAGCTAAATCGCCAGGGGCCGGATTATGGCACGCAATATCGCTCGACCGTTTTTCCACTCAGCGATAGCCAGGAAAAAGTGGCAAAAGCTTATATCGAGCAGCTTAATGCCAGCCATAAGTTTAGTGCGCCGCTGGTGACGACGGTGGAAGAGCATGCCAGTTTCTATCCGGCAGAGAAATACCACCAGAACTTCCTTAACGACAACCCAAACTATCCCTACATCGTTATCAACGATATACCCAAAGTTGAGCAGCTTAAGCAGCTTTTCCCTGCGCTATGGCGCGTAGATCCGGTGCTGGTGAAGTCCTGATAAAAAAACCGCGCCGGGTATGCTGCGGCGCGGTTTTTAGCAGGGCGGAGAAAGCTATTTTTTCTTCTTCGGGAACAATTCGTCCCGGCAGTAAGGCTCTGTCTCGCCCTCTTTGCGGGTCTTTAAGAGCTTAAGGATCCAGGTGTACTGCTCAGGGTGCGGGCCAACAAGCAGCTCCACCTCTTCGTTCATGCGGCGGGCGATGGTGTGATCATCGGCCTCCATCAGGTCATCCATCGGCGGGCGGATAAAAATATCCAGCCGGTGGGTTTCGCTGTTATAAACCGGGAACAGCGGGATCACGCGCGCTCGGCATACCTTCATCAGACGGCCAATCGCCGGCAGCGTGGCCTTATAGGTGGCAAAGAAATCGACAAACTCGCTGTGTTCCGGGCCGTGATCCTGATCCGGAAGATAGTAGCCCCAGTAGCCCTGACGCACGGAGCTGATAAACGGTTTGATACCGTCGTTGCGGGCATGCATACGGCCACCGAAACGGCGACGCACGGTGTTCCAGACATAGTCAAACAGCTGGTTGCCCTGGTTATGGAACATTGCGGCCATTTTCTGGCCTTCGGAAGCCATCAGCATTGCCGGAATATCTACCGCCCAGCCGTGCGGTACAAGGAAAATCACGTTCTCCCCTTGCGCCCGGATCTCATCAACGATCTCTTTGCCGTGCCAGTCGACGCGCTTCATCACTTTCTTCGGATCGCGCAGGCCCAGCTCAGCCATCAGCACCATCGCCTGCGGTGCGGTAGCAAACATGCGGTCAATGATGGCCTCACGCTGGTCTTCCGGCAGCTCCGGGAAGCAGTAAAGCAGGTTAATTTGCGCGCGACGTCTGGCGCTTTTCCCAAGACGCCCCGCTAAGCGCCCCACTTTCCCCAGCAAAGGATCCCGGAGTCCCGGAGGCAGAAGCGCCAGTCCGATAAACGCGCCTACGCCAAGCCATGCGCCCCAGTAACGCGGGTGCAGAAAGGCTTTTTGAAATTCAGGGATAAACTCACTGTGGTTTTTTTTTGCTTTTTCCATGCGGCTCTCAATAGGTCGCCAGCGGCCTGGCGAGACGAATTTATCGTTATTTTAGCGGGGCGACGAGCGACAGACAAAAGAAAAAGCCGGTCACGGGTACCGGCTTTTCATCATGCGGCTAAATCAGTCAATGCGCAGCTGCGGAAGCACCTCTTTCACCTGCGCCAGATAGTCGCTTCGGTCTGACCCGGTCAGGCCTTCAGAACGCGGCAGTTTCGCCGTCAGCGGGTTAACCGCCTGCTGGTTAATCCATACTTCGTAGTGCAGATGTGGGCCAGTAGAACGCCCGGTGTTGCCGGAAAGGGCAATGCGATCGCCGCGCTTCACTTTTTGACCCGGTTTCACCAGCAGCTTTTTAAGGTGCATATAGCGGGTGGTATAGGTGCGGCCGTGACGGATAGCAACGAAGAATCCCGCAGCGCCGCTGCGCTTCGCCATCACCACTTCACCGTCACCGACGGCCAGCACCGGCGTTCCCTGCGGCATCGCAAAATCAACGCCTTTATGCGGCGCGACGCGGCCCGTCACGGGATTGAGGCGGCGCGGGTTGAAGTTCGAGGAAACGCGGAACTGCTTCACGGTTGGGAAACGCATAAAGCCTTTTGCCAGGCCTGAGCCGTTGCGATCGTAGAATTTACCGTCTTCCGCACGAATGGCGTAATAATCTTTGCCGTCGCTGCGCAAACGCACGCCCACCAGCTGGCTTTGCTCGCGTTTGCCGTCGAGCATTTCACGGGACATCAGTACCGAGAACTCATCGCCTTTTTTCAGCTTACGGAAGTCCATCTGCCACTGCATTGCCTTGATAACTGAGCTTATTTCAGCGCTGGTTAAGCCAGCATCACGCGCGCTGGAAACAAAGCTGGCGCCTACGGTGCCCTTCAGCACGCTGTTAACCCAATCGCCCTGCTGGGTTTCGCTGCTCATTTTGAAGGCGTTGTCGGTGCGGTCATAGGTTCGCGTTTCACGCCGCGACATTTCCCACGTCAATCTTTGCAGATCGCCATCGGCGGTCAGCGTCCAGGAGAGCTGCTGACCGATTTTAAGATTACGCAGGTCTTTGTCCACCGAGGCGAGCTGGCTGATATCGCCCATATCGATACCGTACTGATTCAGAATGCTGCTCAGCGTGTCGCCGGTAGAGACTACATATTCATGAACGCCCGCTTCGCCGGCCGTTTTTTCATCCAGCTCATCCTGAGGAAGGGTGTCATCTTCGGCGTCCGGGGACTGGTCAAGAGGTTCACTGGCCTCGGGCAGCAGCGAATGAATCTGGTTTTTTTCCAGTTCGATGGTCTTAGACATCGGGCTGGACTGGGGATGGTAAATGGACGGTCGCCATACCGCGACCGCGAGAGTGAGAACCGTAAGCGACCCCAGCATAACGCGATGGGGTCGTGAAAGATTGTCAAATGCCATGGCGACAGAGCGGGCTATCTGTTGCACGTATTCACTTCCTCGTTAATCTCCTTTCAGGCAGCTCGCATACTGGTTCGCAAGGCCGGTCATAAACTGCATATAGCTGTTTTTCCCGAGTGCGACTTCAATGCCGAGAGGATCTAAAGTGCCGGAGCGAACATTAGTGCCTCTGGCAACGGCGTTGATTACCGCTGGCCTGAATTGTGGTTCAGCAAAAACGCAAACCGCTTTTTGCTCAACCAACTGTGTTCTGATTTCATGTAAACGCTGCGCACCAGGCTGTATTTCAGGGTTAACGGTAAAGTGGCCGAGCGGCGTTAAACCGTAGTGTTTTTCAAAGTAGCCATAGGCGTCATGAAAAACGAAATACCCCTTTCCTTTCAGCGGTGCCAGCACGGAACCTACCTGTTTGTCCGCGTCGGCTAAGCCTGACTCGAAATCTTTCAGGTTGGCGTCAAGTTTGGCTCGATTTTCGGGCATAAGTTCCACTAATTTATCGTGGATTGCAACCGCTGACAGCCGCGCCACTTCTGGGGAGAGCCAAATGTGCAAGTTGTATTCGCCGTGATGGTGATCTTCATCACTCTTTGTCCCGTGAGCATGCTCATCACCGTGGTCGTGGTCGTCGTCGTCGCTGCCTTTCATCAGCAAAGGTTTGACGCCGGCCAGCGCGGCCAGTTCAAGCTGCTTTTGCTCAGGAAGCTGGCGCACCGACTTCTGCATAAAGGCTTCCATCTCAGGCCCGACCCAAACCACTAAGTCCGCGCCCTGTAAGCGTTTTACATCAGACGGACGCAGAGCGTAGTCGTGCTCAGAGGCGCCATCAGGCAGCAATACTTCCGTGCTCGTCACCCCATCAGCGATGGCCGAGGCGATAAAGCCGAGGGGTTTAATGGAGGCAACGACGGCGGCGCTGGCGCCGGTGGCGGCAGAGCCCCAAAGGGCAGCAGAAAATGCAGCGAAAAGAAGTGTCTTTTTATGTAACATAATGCAACTTATCATCGTGATAACCAGAGTAATTGTGATATTATAACATTCGTTAACTTATGCAACCCCTGAAATTGTCATGACAAATTTGGTAGAACTGGAAAATATCTCGGTCTCTTTTGGCCAGCGTCGCGTGCTGTCCGATATCTCCCTTGCGCTACAGCCTGGCCGTATTCTTACGCTGCTCGGGCCTAACGGCGCAGGGAAATCGACGCTGGTACGGGTTGTACTCGGGCTGGTCACGCCGGACAAAGGCGTTATCAAGCGCGACCAGCATCTGCGCATCGGCTATGTGCCCCAAAAATTGCACCTGGATGCCACGCTGCCCCTGACGGTGAGCCGTTTTCTGCGCCTGCGTCCCGGCGTGAAAAAAGCAGACATTCTCCCGGCGCTGAAACGCGTGCAGGCGGCACACCTGATTCATGCCCCGATGCAAAAACTCTCCGGCGGTGAAAACCAGCGTGTCCTGCTGGCTCGTGCGCTACTTAACGAACCTCACCTTCTGGTGCTGGACGAACCCACCCAGGGCGTGGACGTTAATGGCCAGCTGGCGCTTTACAATTTGATCGACCAGCTTCGCCGCGAGCTAAACTGCGCGGTGCTGATGGTCTCTCATGATCTTCACCTGGTCATGGCGAAAACCGATGAAGTGCTATGCCTTAACCACCATATCTGCTGCTCCGGCACGCCTGAAGTTGTCTCTACCCACCCTGAATTTATCTCAATGTTTGGCCCTATCGGCGCCGAACAGCTGGGCATCTATCGCCACCACCATAATCATCGTCACGATCTGCAGGGTCGCATCGTTCTGCGCAGAGGGAATGGACAGTAATGCTTGAATTGTTGTTACCCGGCTGGCTGGCCGGGATTTTGCTCGCCTGTGCGGCGGGACCACTCGGGTCGTTTGTGGTCTGGCGCCGCATGTCCTACTTCGGCGATACGCTGGCCCACGCTTCGTTACTTGGCGTAGCGTTCGGTCTGCTGCTAAACGTTAACCCATTTTATGCTGTTATCGCGGTAACGCTGCTGCTTGCGATAGGCCTGGTGTGGCTGGAAAAGCGCCCTCACCTCGCCATCGATACCCTGCTCGGCATTATGGCGCACAGCGCCCTGTCGCTCGGCCTTGTGGTGGTCAGCCTGATGTCGAACGTGCGCGTTGACCTGATGGCCTACCTGTTTGGCGATTTGTTGTCGGTAACGCTGCCGGATATTATTTCCATTACCGCTGGCGTTGTGGTGGTGCTTGGCGTGCTGGCGTGGCAGTGGCGTAGCCTGCTGGCGATGACCATCAGCCCGGACCTGGCCCACGTCGATGGCGTAAACCTGCAGCGCGTCAAAATGCTGCTGATGCTGGTGACGGCGTTAACTATCGGCGTGGCAATGAAGTTTGTTGGCGCGCTGATCATTACTTCGCTGCTGATTATCCCTGCCGCAACGGCGCGCCGATTCGCGCGTACCCCGGAGCAAATGGCGGGCTTTGCGGTGCTGGCTGGCATCCTGGCGGTGACCGGTGGGCTTGCCTTCTCGGCGCTATACGATACACCCGCTGGCCCGTCCGTTGTGCTGGTCGCCGCAGGATTGTTTGTTCTAAGCATGGTGAAGAAACAGCCTGCATAGTCCCGAATAACTGCCCGACAAAGGCCGAACCGTTTACCGTAAGGTGCGCAACGGTTTGGCCAAATCACGTCTTCAGACCTAACATAGCTGCACGTGCTTTCATTTGGCTAAGGCTATGTTTCCCTATACTTTCGACGGTCATAATGACCTGCTGCTTAATTTATGGTTGCGCCACCGTGACGATCCGGTTCGGGCTTTTTTTAGCGGTGTCAGAAAAGGTCATCTTGATTTCCCACGAATGCAGCAAGGCAATTTCGCCGGCGGACTCTTCGCACTTTTTGTCCCGCCACAACGCTACATAAAGGAAGTGGCGCCGCAGTATGCGCACGCAAAATGGCAACCGCTCGAGATCCTTTGGCAGCAGCTCGATATCCTCAAAGCGCTGGTCGCTAATGCCGACGGACACGCACGGTTATGTCTGACCACAGAAGATATAGCCGCCTGTCGTGCCGAGGGTGCGCTGGCAATGGTTGCGCACATAGAAGGTGCTGACGGTTTCGATGCGAACGGTGACGTTTTGCAAGCCTTTTGGGAGGCAGGTGTGCGAAGTATCGGGCCCTTCTGGAACCTGCCCAATCTTTTTGGCGAAGGCGTGACCGGGGCGTTTCCCGGCTCGCCTGATAGCGGCCCGGGGCTCACCGAGGCAGGAAAAAATCTTATTGCCAAAGCCAATCACCTCCGGATGGTCGTTGATGTTTCACACATGAACGAGAAGGCATTCTGGGATACCGCGCGCCTCTCCACTGCCCCGCTTGTCGCCACCCATTCCAATGCCCATGCCCTTTGCGCCCAACCGCGAAACATGACAGATGACCAGCTACACGCCATCCGGGACAGCGGCGGGATAGTGGGTGTGAATTTCGGTAACGCCTTTTTACGTAGCGATGGAAAACGCGACAGCGACACAGCTTTGATACAGATTGTTAACCATATCGAATACTTAATCTCTCAAATGGGCGTTGAGCATGTCGGTCTGGGATCCGATTTTGACGGCGTCTGCGTGCCCGACGAGCTGGAAGATGTTACCGGATTACCCCGGCTTTATGCGCTATTGCGAACTTTGGGCTATGCTGAAAACTCGATTCAAAAACTTGCCTGGGGTAATTGGCAGCGCGTGTTACGGCAGAGTTGGGGAGCATAGATAAATATGCTTACTTTTGCCGGGTTGCTCAAGAATTTACATTCTGGCAACACTGTAGTGCCAATCGCGACCAGGGGATCATCTCCTGGGGCAATTGTCAGCTACCCTTTGCAAAACAGGCTGCTCATTTCAGATTGATTAAGGAGAAGTTATGTCTCAGTGGAAAAAACCTGAATTTACCGTTCTGCGTCTTGGGCTGGAAGTCACGCTTTACATCTCGAACCGCTAAACCCTTTCGCCCGCCATTCGTGCGGGCTTTTCATTGCCGGTCTCTCTCATGTTTATTAAAGTTCTCGGTTCGGCGGCGGGCGGCGGCTTTCCGCAATGGAATTGTAACTGCGAAAATTGCAGCGGCCTGCGCAGGGGTACCCTTCAGGCTGAGGCTCGCACCCAATCCTCTATTATCATCAGCGATGACGGCGAAGAGTGGGTGTTGTGTAACGCCTCGCCGGATATCGGGCAGCAAATTGCCCGCACGCCAGAATTGGTCAAAAAAGGGGTGCTGCGCGGCACCGCCATCGGCAGCATCATTCTGACGGACAGCCAGATAGACCACACCACTGGCTTATTGAGCCTGCGTGAGGGCTGTCCGCATCAAGTCTGGTGCACCCCTGAAGTACACGCTGACCTCACCAGCGGCTTCCCGATTTTTACCATGCTGCAGCACTGGAATGGCGGGCTTAAGCACCGCGCGCTAACCCCTCTGGAGTCGTTTAGGGTGGATGTGTGCCGCAGCCTTCAGTTCACTGCCATTCCGATCCTCAGCAACGCACCGCCCTACTCTCCCTGGCGCGATCGTCCGTTACCCGGGCATAACGTCGCGCTTTTTATCGAAAATACCGCTAACGGTCAGAGCCTCCTGTACGCTCCCGGGCTGGGGCAGCCGGATGAGGTCATTATGCCGTGGTTGCAGAAAGCAGACTGCCTGCTGATTGATGGCACGGTCTGGCACGATGACGAATTGCTCACCGCTGGCGTGGGGAAAAATACTGGCCAGGCCATGGGCCACCTGGCGTTAGCCGAAGAGAAGGGGCTTATCGCGCTGCTTGCCTCTCTTCCCGCAAAGCGCAAGATCCTTATCCATATCAATAACACTAATCCCATCCTTAACGAGCGGTCGCCGCAGCGTCAGTTTCTGACGCAGCGGGGCATTGAGGTGAGCCGGGACGGCATGTTGATTCATCTCGAGGAGTCACTATTGTGAAGATTACCGAAGCATTAACGCCGGACGCTTTTGAGCAGGCGCTGCGTGCCAGAGGGGCTTTTTACCATATTCACCACCCCTACCACATTGCAATGCATAACGGGGAAGCAACGCAGGAGCAGATTCAGGGTTGGGTGGCGAACCGCTTTTATTACCAGACCAGCATTCCTCTAAAAGATGCGGCCATTATGGCCAATTGCCCGGATCCTGCGACGCGCCGCAAGTGGGTTCAGCGCATTCTGGATCATGACGGTAGCCAAGGGGCTGAAGGCGGTATCGAAGCATGGCTGCGATTGGGCGAGGCCGTAGGCCTTACAAGAGAAGCCCTATTATCCGAAGAGCATGTTCTGCCGGGCGTCCGTTTCGCGGTGGATGCCTACGTAAACTTTGCCCGCCGGGCAAGCTGGCAGGAAGCGGCCTGTAGCTCGTTGACCGAACTTTTTGCACCGCAAATTCACCAATCTCGTCTCGACAGTTGGCCGCAGCATTATCCGTGGATCAAAGAAGAGGGCTATTTTTATTTCCGCAGCCGCCTGAGCCAGGCAAACCGTGACGTGGAACATGGCCTGGCGCTGGCGCGGGAAACCTTCACGACTGCGGAACAGCAGAATCGCATGCTGGAGATCCTTCAGTTCAAGCTCGACATTCTCTGGACCATGCTTGATGCCATGACCATGGCATACACCCTGCAACGCCCACCTTACCACACGGTTACCGAACGCGCGGAATGGCACCACACGAGGCTGATATAGCATGACAATCGATAATCTAATCCCCACCTTCCGCCGCGGTTATCGCCTGCAGTGGGAGCCGGCCCAAAATAGCCACGTTGTTCTCTATCCCGAAGGGATGGCAAAACTTAATGAAAGCGCTGCCGTCATTCTCGAGCTGGTGACAGGTAAGCAGAACGTAGCCAGCATTATCTCCACCCTCAATTTGCGGTTTCCGGAAGCTGGCGGCGTTGATGATGACGTAAAAGCTTTTCTCCACTCCGCAGTAGAGCAAAAATGGATTTTATATCGTGACCCTGAATAAATCGGCCATCGCGCCGCCCCTGTGGCTGCTGGCGGAGCTAACTTACCGCTGTCCCCTCCAGTGCCCATACTGTTCTAACCCGCTGGATTTTTCACAGCAGGATAAAGAGCTGACCACCGAACAGTGGATCGAAGTTTTCCGCCAGGCTCGGGCCATGGGGAGCGTTCAATTGGGCTTTTCCGGTGGTGAACCCCTGACCCGTAAGGATCTGCCTGAGCTTATCAAAGCCGCTCGCGACCTTGGTTTTTACACCAACCTGATCACCTCGGGCATTGGGCTGACGGAGAAAAAACTCGACACCTTCGCAGACGCCGGTCTGGATCATATTCAGATAAGCTTCCAGGCCAGTGATGAAACGTTGAATGCGGCGCTGGCAGGTTCCCAAAAGGCGTTTCAGCAGAAACTGGCCATGGCAAAAGCGGTCAAATCCCACGGCTACCCGATGGTGCTGAACTTTGTGCTGCACCGCCATAACATTGACCAAATCGATAAAATAATTGATTTGTGCATCGAACTGGAGGCGGACGATGTCGAACTGGCGACATGCCAGTTTTACGGCTGGGCCTACCTTAACCGTCAGGGACTGCTGCCGACCCTCGAACAAATAACCCGTGCCGAGGCGGTGGTAGCCCTTTATCGCGAACGCCTTCAGGCCAGCGGTAATCTGACAAACCTGCTGTTTGTTACGCCAGATTATTATGAGGATCGCCCGAAGGGCTGTATGGGCGGCTGGGGTTCGATTTTCCTGAGCGTCACGCCGGAAGGTACCGCGCTCCCCTGCCACAGCGCCCGCCAGTTGCCTGTCACATTCCCCTCAGTGCTGGAACATAGCCTGGAGGAGATCTGGTATAACGCATTGGGGTTTAACCGTTATCGTGGCTATGACTGGATGCCTGAGCCTTGCCGCTCCTGCGACGAGAAAGAAAAAGACTTCGGTGGCTGTCGCTGCCAGGCGTTCATGCTGACAGGAAATGCCGATAACGCCGATCCGGTATGCAGCAAATCGCCGCATCATAGCAAAATCCTCGAAGCCCGCGGCGAAGCCAGCTGCAGCGACATCAACATTGCGCAGCTACAATTCCGCAACCGCGCCAACTCTGCCTTAATTTTTAAGCAAAAAGCCTCAGGATGACCTCGCGAAGCCTGCAATTAGCGAACGGCCTCACTTGCCGACTGTATCATCAGCCTGATGCGCGTCAGGCCGCCGCGCTGATAAGCGTAGAGGCTGGAAGCCTGAACGAAGACGATGAGTGGCCGGGACTTGCCCATCTCATGGAACATCTCTTGTTCTGCGGCAGTGAAGGCTTCAGCGCCCGCGAGGGCTTAATGTCATGGGTTCCGGCTCAGGGCGGGCAACTCAATGCCACCACCCGGCTAAATCGCAGCGCCTTTTTTTTTCAAGTTCCGCCGCCAACCCTTGAGGCTGGCTTGCACCGCCTGTGCGATATGCTCGCCTCCCCCCTCACTCAGCCTGCAGGCTATTCAGCAAGAAATCACCGTTATCGAAGCGGAATATCGGCTGCTGCAAAACCACCCGGAAACGCTGAGCCACGCGGCGCTTTTCGAAAAATTACCGCCCCACTACCAGCGTTTTCGGGTGGGGAGCCGTGCGGCTTTTGGCGATAATCTTGAGGAGTTACAAACCGCATTACGACGCTACCATCGCCGCTTCTACCTCGCATCAGGGATGACGCTGTGGCTTCAGGGGCCGCAGCCGATTGATGAACTCGAGCTGCTGGCCGCTCACTATGGCGCTCTGTTGCCCAAAGGTAGCAAAGCGCCTGCGGCTAACTATTTCCCCGCGCCGACAGAAGACCGCCTTCTCCAGCTTGACGCTGAGGAGGGCTTTTGGCTGACGCTGATGCTGGAGGGGGACGAGCCCCTGCTCCGCAGTCACGTTGCGCTGCTGAATGCATTTTGTCTCGATGAAGCTCCCGGCGGCCTGATGGAACACCTGCGGGAAGAAACCTTATGCGAATCACTCGCCGTGGAGTGGCTATGGCAGGACGCCCATCACGGCTGGCTGGCCCTGTGCTTTAGCGGGCCTAAAATCACGCCAGAAATGACCCGGCGTATTGAATCTCTTTTCTGGCGATATCTGTCCCAGATCGGTGTGAGCAGTCTCAATATTCTGTCGCATTATGCACGGCTGGCGCAGGAAGATTTTGCTGCACTCTCGCCGCTGGCGCAGTTACAAGGCCGTGCGCTTAGTTTCGCCCCAGCCTCGTTCCCGCCCGAACATGTCAAAGATTTTCTCGTCTCGATCCCGCATCAGCCTCACAGTCGCCTGCTGACTCAGCGCAATCTTCCGGGCGAGACGCATCTTAGCCAGGGATTCAAACTGCGTTCTCAGCCCTGGACTCCTGCTGCCGCCGCTCTTCCTGCAGCAGTAGCGTTTACATTTAATTCTCCGCTGGCTACCGCACAGAGCCTGCAAACCTGCGTTGAAACGCTGCTGCTAAGACCTACTTTTTATCAAGCGTATGATGAAGCGGGGGCCCTGACGCGCCTGCGGGCATTGAGGCCCATTCTGGCAGCACTTCGCCATGCCGGAGGAAGAGGCCGATGGCACAAAGTCGACGGCGTCTGGCAATTGGAACTTGGCCTTCCTGTTGTCCCGCAGGCAGAGGCCATGAGCTGTCTCCGGCAGGCGGTGGAAGTATTGCGGGCAGAAATATCTCCTCAGCTTGCAGACAACCCACCAGATGTTGCCATTCGAAAACTGCTGCATGACCTTCCAGGGCAACTCTTACAGGCTGATGGCAAACCAGAATGGCTAGCCGCCTGGTGCGGGGAAAACATTCAGCTGCAAAAGTGGGCGGCCCCGTTATTAACAAGCTTTGCCGCGCCCTCGCCTCGCCCGGCCTGCTCACCACAATTGCGACGCGGTATTACGCATGCTGGCGGTGGTGGGGAAGACTCAGCGCTTCTGCTGTTTATTCCGCTACCGCAGCGTGATGATGCCAGCCTTGCCGCACTTCGTGCCCTGGCGCTGCTGATGGAGCCGCTTTTCTTCGACCGTTTACGCGTGAAGCAGCAAATCGGTTATGTAGTCTCCGCACGCTACCAGCGCGTGGTGGATGTTGACGGCTTACAGCTGGCGTTACAGTCACCAACAACCCCCTGGCGCAGACTGCTTGGTCACTGTAAACGCTTTTTACGGGAGATGCATAACGAGCTTTGTTCCCAGAGCATCACCGACATTTTGCCCCTACAAACGGCCCTCAGGGAATGCTGCAGCCCTGGCGGTAATGTAGCTATCGCAACCCAAAGGTTGCGCCAGCAGCAGGGTTTGCCCTGCCTGACGCCAACCGCCATCGCCGGTCTGGAACCCGAACAAATTGAACGCCTGCTGTTGCAATCTCTTCGGCAGCGCCGACGCTGGCGAATACTGGTGACCGGGCCGTAAAAGCCATGCCTCCGCCACATCACGCGGTAAATGAACCATCGGTTATTACAAAAAAAGCGCGTCCAAGATTTTGAAATAACTAAATTCTAAATTTTTGTTACTTAAAAATTGCTTATCTCACCCAATAATTAACATTTATAACTAAAATTTAACCTTCAATCGAACGCTGTTTCAAACAACGGGTTTTCAAGCATCTTGTCAAAACTGTCACAGGAGGAAGACGATGTATAATCATTCGGGAAGATCGGTATTTGGCGTAGCCTTGTATGCATTACTGGAGCCGCTACCGCTGGGATTTTTTTTCGCCGCATGGCTATTTGATATTATCTATCTGCAAACGTTTATCGTCATGTGGACCAAGGCGGCCAGCTGGCTTATCGCCACGGGCCTTGTTATAGCTATCCTGCCAAGAATCACCAGCCTTATTTATCTGTTCCGCGGCGCAAAACCCGCCGAGAAGCTCCATTTCTGGCTTTCCCTCGTCGCCATCGTGCTGGCCATTTTAAACGCCTTTATTCATAGCCGTGATGCTTATGCTGTAGTGCCCCTTGGCGTAACGTTATCGACGTTAGTGGTGGTATTTCTGTTGATTGCAAACGTACAACTGGCGCTGCGTGAACGTAACGTACAAGGAGGTCGCCCATGAAAATCCGTTTACTCAGTACCATAAGCCTTGCTGTATTGCTTAGCGCCTGCGACAGCGGCTCGACGCTCGACCCACAAAAACAGATTGGTCCGGACCCCGAGCTCCCTCAGGCTAAAAACTTCATCATGCCGCCAATGCAGGTCCCGGAAGGAACGGCTTGGAAAGAAGGTGAAAAACCTAAAGTCGCCGAAGGCCTAAAAATCGAAAAAATCGCCGCAGATTTAAAGCATCCTCGCCAGCTTTACGTCCTGCCTAATAACGATGTGCTGGTGGCAGAATCTAACGGCGTACCTAACCCCAAAACCGCGCCTAAAGAACTGATTATGGGGATCGTCCAGAAAGCATCCGGAAAAGGCGGCGCCGGCGGCAACCGCATCACCCTGCTACGAAACGTTAACGGTAAATGGGAGCAGCACCTTTTCATTGACCACCTGAATGCGCCGTTTGGTATGCAGCTGATTGGCAATACGCTCTACGTGGCGAACGCGGACAGTCTGGTCAAGTTCCCTTATCAAACGGGGCAAACCCACATCAGCGATGCCCCGGTCGAAGTTACCGAGCTCCCGGGCGGCGAACTTAATCATCACTGGACAAAATCGCTCCTTGCCAGCCCTGACGGCAGCAAGCTTTATGTGGGGGTAGGTTCGAACAGTAACATTACGGAAAACGGCATGGGCGCCGAATTTATGCGCGCCGCTGTGTGGGAAGTTGACCCCAACACCGGCGCCAGTCGTATCTTCGCCAGCGGCCTGCGCAACCCAACGGGGCTTCAGTGGGAGCCAAAAACAGGCAAGCTGTGGGCTGTGGTCAATGAACGGGATGAAATTGGTTCCGATCTGGTGCCGGATTATATGACCTCGGTACAGGATAAAGGCTTCTACGGCTGGCCTTATAGCTATTACGGGCAGCATGTGGACGATCGCGTTCGCCCGCAGCGCCCCGATCTCGTGGCGAAGGCCATTAAGCCAGACTATGCGCTTAGCTCGCACGTTGCCCCGCTGGGACTGCTGTTTTACAACGCAGACAATATGCCGCAGTATCAGGGCGGCGCTTTCGTCAGCGAGCATGGCAGCTGGAATCGCTCCCCGTTAAACGGCTATAAGGTTGTGTGGGTGAAATTTGAAAACGGCAAGCCTGTTGGACAGCCCCAGCCGGTAGTCACGGGGTTCCTGACCGACGACGAGAAACAGGTGCGCGGCTTACCTGTCGGCCTGGCAACCGATAGTGAAGGCGGGGTACTGATTGCCGACGATGCAGGAAACGCAATCTGGCGGGTTAGCTCACTGAAGTAGCCTTTATTGGCTTCTCTCCGCCAGGCCGCAGCCGCCCTCTCAGATTATCGAGGGGCGGCTGCCGGTAAACGTGAGCCAGCCCCGGACACGGGGCATTGTTAAGGCTGAGCCGGGGGCACAATACCAAAGTGGGTCCAGGCGCGCGGCGTGGCGATGCGACCACGCGGGGTACGCTGCAGGAAGCCCTGCTGGATCAGGAACGGCTCCAGCACGTCCTCAATCGTTTCACGCTCTTCACCGATGGCAGCGGCAAGGTTATCCAGCCCAACCGGGCCGCCGAGGAATTTGTCGATCACCGCCAGCAGCAGCTTGCGGTCCATATAGTCGAACCCTTCGCTGTCCACGTTCAGCATATCCAGCGCCTGAGAAGCAATGTCTGCCGTGATTGCGCCGTCATGTTTCACTTCGGCGAAGTCGCGCACGCGGCGCAGCAGGCGGTTGGCAATACGCGGCGTACCGCGAGCGCGGCGGGCCACTTCCAGCGCCCCGTCATCGCTCATCTCCAGACCAAGCACGCTGGCGCTTCGCCCAACGATATGCTGCAGGTCGGCAACCTGATAAAACTCCAGACGCTGCACGATGCCAAAACGGTCTCGCAGCGGTGAAGTCAGTGAGCCGGCTCGTGTGGTCGCGCCAATCAGGGTAAACGGCGGCAAATCAATTTTGATCGACCGGGCGGCAGGCCCCTCGCCAATCATGATATCCAGCTGGTAGTCTTCCATCGCCGGATACAGCACCTCTTCCACCACCGGGGAAAGGCGGTGGATCTCATCGATAAACAGCACGTCGTGCGGCTCAAGGTTGGTCAACATGGCCGCCAAATCTCCGGCTTTTTCCAGCACCGGGCCGGACGTGGTGCGCAGGTTAACGCCCATTTCGTTGGCAACGATGTTAGCCAGCGTGGTTTTCCCCAGCCCCGGAGGCCCGAAGATCAGCAGGTGATCGAGCGCATCGCCGCGCAGCTTAGCCGCCTGGATAAAGATTTCCATCTGCGAACGCACATGCGGCTGCCCGACATACTCTTCGAGCAGCTTCGGGCGGATCGCACGATCGATTAACTCGTCCTGGGTAATATTTCCTGGGGATACCAGGCGGTCTGCTTCAATCATCCTCTACCTCATAGCGCCGCGCGGAGCGCTTCGCGGATCAGGGTTTCGCTGTCGGCACCAGCACGGCCCACTTTGCTGACCATGCGGCTGGCTTCCTGTGGTTTATAGCCCAGAGAAACGAGTGCGGCAACGGCTTCCTGCTCCGCGTCGTCCGCCTGGCCGTTATCCGGAGAGGTCAGCACAAGGTCGGCGGCAGGCGTGAACAGGTCGCCATGCATTCCTTTGAAGCGGTCCTTCATCTCAACAATCAGGCGCTCTGCGGTTTTCTTGCCCACGCCCGGCAGCTTGATGAGGGAGCCAATCTCTTCGCGCTCAACCGCGTTGACAAACTGCTGGGCAGACATGCCGGAAAGAATGGCCAGCGCCAGTTTTGGCCCCACGCCGTTGACTTTAATCAGCTCACGGAACAGCGTCCGCTCCTGCTTATTGTTAAACCCATA
This sequence comes from Cedecea lapagei, assembly GCF_900635955.1. GTDB lineage: Bacteria > Pseudomonadota > Gammaproteobacteria > Enterobacterales > Enterobacteriaceae > Cedecea > Cedecea lapagei. Next base: position 1,770,851 of record NZ_LR134201.1, on the reverse strand, counting down.
GAGCAGCTGGGCATCTTCACGGACCACAAACTGGGTGAACACCACCGCTTCCTTGCCGATATCCGGCAGCTCATAGAAGCAGGTCATCGGCATATAAACTTCGTAGCCTACGCCGTTGGTTTCCAGCAATACCAGCGGGGGCTGCTTTTCCAGAACGATGCCTCTGAGTCGACCTATCACATTGTGCTCCTGGGTATGTACGTTGATGCGCGAAAAAGTAAGCCTATGATATAAAAAAGGCTGGATAGATATCCAGCCTTAATTATTTTAATCGCCCCCGGGCCAGATTGAGACGCGACTCGCTCATCTGGGTCGAGTTTTGCGTGACGTGGCAATGCGTAATGGCGATAGCCAGCGCATCCGCCGCATCCGCCTGCGGGTTAGCAGGCAGTTTAAGCAAAGTACGCACCATGTGCTGTACCTGGCTTTTCTCCGCGCTGCCGATCCCCACGACGGTTTGCTTGACCTGACGCGCCGCGTACTCAAATACCGGCAAATCGGCATTGACCGCAGCCACAATGGCCGCGCCGCGCGCCTGCCCCAGCTTGAGCGCAGAATCGGCGTTTTTCGCCATAAAGACCTGCTCAATGGCAAAATACTCGGGCTGGAACTGGGTAATGATTTCGCTCACCCCCGCGTAGATTAGCTTCAGGCGCGAGGGCAAGTCGGCGACCTGCGTCCGGATGCAGCCACTTCCCAAATAGGTAAGCTGCCGCCCGGTCTGGCGAATAACGCCATAACCGGTGACGCGTGACCCCGGATCGATGCCGAGAATTATCGCCATCACGCGTCTCCTGCACGCAGGTCAGATATTGGCTGCACCATTAAAGGGTAGCCGCCACCTCGTCGGAGATTTCGCCGTTGTGGTAAACCTCCTGCACATCGTCGCAGTCTTCCAGCATGTCGATCAGACGAAGCAGCTTAGGTGCGGTATCCGCATCCATGTCGGCTTTCGTTGACGGGATCATGGAAACTTCTGCGTTGTCGGCTTTCAGGCCGGCAGCTTCCAGCGCGTCTTTCACAGCACCCATCTCTTCCCAGGCGGTGTAAACGTCAATCGCGCCGTCGTCGAAGGTCACAACGTCTTCAGCACCCGCTTCCAGCGCCGCTTCCATGATCTGATCTTCGTCGCCCGCTTCGAAGGAGATAACCCCTTTTTTGCTGAACAGATAAGCTACGGAGCCGTCGGTACCCAGGTTACCGCCGCACTTGTTGAAGGCGTGGCGGACTTCGGCAACGGTACGGTTGCGGTTGTCGCTCAGGCATTCGACCATCACGGCTGAACCGCCAGGACCGTAACCTTCATAGATGATGGTTTCCATGTTCGCATCATCATCGCCACCCACGCCGCGTGCAATGGCGCGGTTCAGGGTATCGCGCGTCATGTTGTTAGACAGCGCTTTATCGATAGCTGCGCGCAGACGCGGGTTTGACCCTGCATCGCCGCCGCCCAGACGGGCAGCCGTTACCAGCTCGCGAATAATTTTGGTGAAAATCTTACCGCGCTTGGCATCCTGTGCCGCTTTGCGGTGTTTCGTGTTGGCCCACTTACTATGACCTGCCATAACAATCTCCAAAAGCGCCTGTATCAGGCGGCATCAATTACAAACTCTTCAATCGCCTGCCGGTTGCTCCATGACTTGGTCATCAGGGCCGCCTCTTCGGCGGGCACCCATTTCCAGGCCAGGTGTTCGGTAATCGTAATCTGGCGTTCATGAGGCAGCGCAAGACAGAACCACGATTCCGTATTGCGAGTAATGCCCGGCGCATAGCGATGACGCAAATGAGTAAATATCTCAAACTCCACGCAGCGCTGGCAGTCAACTAACGGCAGCGGCTCACTGACCACGTCGATAGCGACCTCTTCCTTTACTTCACGCTGCGCGGCATGCAGCGCGCTTTCCCCCTCCTCCAGGCTGCCGGTAACCGACTGCCAGAAATCAGGATCGTCGCGCCGCTGTAACATCAGCACCCGTTTAGTATCCTGCGCGAAAATCACCACCAGAACGGAAACGGGACGCTTAAAGGGCATCAGTTCTTCTCTGCCTTTTTAATGACTTCAATGCCCAGCTCGGCCAGAGAGGCCGGGTTGGCGAAGCTCGGTGCTTCGGTCATCAGACAAGCTGCCGCGGTGGTTTTCGGGAAGGCGATAACGTCGCGGATGTTGTCGGTGCCGGTCAGCAGCATGGTCAGGCGATCCAGACCAAACGCCAGGCCTGCATGCGGCGGAGTACCGAACTTCAGCGCATCCAGCAGGAAGCCGAACTTCTCGCGCTGCTCCTGCTCGTTGATGCCCAGAATACCGAACACCGTCTGCTGCATCTGGCCGCGGTGAATACGCACCGAGCCGCCGCCCACTTCATAGCCGTTGATGACCATATCGTAGGCGTTGGCAATCGCGGTTTCCGGCTGCGCCGCCAGCTCTTCCGGCGTCATATCTTTTGGCGCGGTGAACGGGTGGTGCATCGCGGTCAGGCCGCCTTCGCCGTTGTCTTCGAACATTGGGAAGTCAACCACCCACAGCGGCGCCCATTTTTTCTCATCGGTAATCTGCAGATCTTTACCGATTTTCAGGCGCAGCGCGCCCAGCGCGTCGGCAACCACTTTTTTACTGTCCGCGCCGAAGAAGATCATGTCGCCGTCGGCCGCGCCGGTACGAGCCAGGATGGCTTCCACAATGTCCGCATTCAGGAACTTGGCTACCGGGCTGGTGATCCCTTCGATGCCTTTAGCACGCTCGTTAACCTTGATATAGGCCAGGCCGCGAGCGCCGTAAATTTCAATGAACTTGCCGTAGTCGTCAATCTGTTTACGGCTGATCTGTGCGCCACCCGGCACGCGCAGCGCGGCAACGCGGCCTTTCGCATCGTTCGCCGGGCCGGAGAAGACTTTAAACTCAACGTCTTTCACCAGGTCAGCCACGTCCACCAGCTCCAGCGGGTTACGCAGGTCAGGCTTGTCGGAGCCGTAGCGGCGCTCGGCTTCGGCGAAGGTCATCACCGGGAAGTCACCAAGGTCGACGTTGATGGTGTTAATCCACAGTTTACGCACCAGGTCTTCCATCACTTCACGCACCTGCGGTGCGGTCATGAAGGAAGTTTCTACGTCGATCTGGGTAAATTCGGGCTGACGGTCAGCGCGCAGGTCTTCGTCGCGGAAGCACTTAACAATTTGATAGTAGCGATCAAAGCCGGACATCATCAGCAGCTGTTTGAACAGCTGAGGAGACTGTGGCAGCGCGTAGAACTTGCCTTTGTGAACGCGGGAAGGGACCAGATAGTCACGTGCGCCTTCAGGCGTGGCTTTGGTCAGCATCGGGGTTTCGATGTCGAGGAAGCCGTGGTCGTCCATAAAGCGACGCACAAAGCTGGTGATTTTAGCGCGAGTTTTCAGGCGCTGAGCCATTTCTGGACGACGAAGATCCAGGTAGCGATACTTCAGGCGCGCTTCTTCGGTATTAACGTGGTTGGAGTCGAGCGGCAGCACGTCGGAGCGGTTAATGATGGTCAGCTCGGTGGCAAACACTTCAACTTCACCGGTGGCCATATCTTTGTTTACGTTGCGCTCATCGCGAGCACGCACGGTGCCAACAACCTGAATGCAGAACTCATTACGCAGTTCAGAGGCGAGCTGGAACGCTTCCTGACGGTCCGGGTCGAAAAACACCTGCACGATGCCTTCACGATCGCGCATATCAATAAAGATAAGGCTACCGAGGTCACGGCGACGATTGACCCACCCACTAAGCGTTACTTGCTGTCCCACATGGGATTGATTGAGCTGCCCGCAATATACTGTACGCATGAGATATCCCTTAATCAGCTGCACGCGACCCGCCACCTGCGGCGGCAGGCGCTTTGGTGGCAGCTATTTCGACTGTCACAACTGGATGAAAAAAGGGGGCTATTATACTGGAAATAATGGCTGGCGATAACCCCGAAACCGCCGACTGGCGCGAATCGCAGCGCCGGTATTGCAGATTCTCACAAAAATTAACAAAATTTGTAAACTCAGCAAGCTGGCTTCCAGCGTAAGGTATTGACCCTTAGCCCAATGTTTACCGGAGTCACAATGACCGAACTCAACGCATCCCGTACTGCCCTGGTGGTGATTGACCTGCAGGACGGCATTCTACCGTTTGCCGGCGGCCCGCATAGCGCGAATGACGTCGTGGCACGTGCAGCACGCCTGGCAGAGAAATTCCGGGCCAACGGTTCACCGGTGGTGATGGTGCGTGTCGGCTGGTCGTCCGATTACGCTGAAGCCCTGAAACAGCCGGTTGATACCGCACCTCCGGGCCATGCCCTGCCTGAAAACTGGTGGAGCTACCCTGCTGCGCTGGGCAAACAGGAGAGCGATATCGAAGTCACTAAACGCCAGTGGGGCGCATTTTACGGTACCGACCTGGAGCTGCAGCTTCGTCGTCGCGGCATCGACACTGTTGTCCTGTGCGGTATTTCAACCAATATTGGCGTCGAGTCTACCGCGCGTAACGCCTGGGAAATGGGCTTTTCGTTAATTCTGGCAGAAGATGCCTGCAGCGCGGCCAGCGCCGAGCAGCACAACCATAGCCTGAAGTTTATCTTCCCGCGTATCGCCCGCATTCGCAGCACCGACGAAATTATCGCTGCGCTATGATTTATATCGGCCTTCCGCAATGGCAGCACCCCAAATGGAACCGGCTCGGCATCACTTCGCTTGAAGATTACGCCCGCCATTTTAACTGTGTGGAAGGCAATACCACGCTGTACGCTTTGCCTAAGGCAGAAACCGTGCAGCGCTGGCGGGAGATGACGGACGACAGTTTTCGCTTCTGTTTTAAATTTCCCGCCACCATTTCTCATAACGCTGCCCTGCGAAACTGCGGGGATCTCACCGCCGAGTTTTTTGACCGCATGTCTCCGCTGGCGGGCAGGATAGGCCAATACTGGCTGCAATTGCCGGCCACCTTCGGGCCGGGTGACCTCCCGGCGTTATGGAATTTCCTCGATGCGTTGCCCGCTGACTTTACCTATGGCGTAGAAGTGCGTCACCCGGCCTTTTTCAGTAAAGGGGCAGATGAACAGGCGCTTAATCGCGGTTTGTACGAACGAAAAGTAAACCGCGCCATTCTCGATAGCCGGCCAATTCACAGCGCCGTACCGCACAACGAAGCGGTGCGGGAAGCCCAGCGCAAGAAGCCAAAAGTCCCGGTACATGCCATCGTGACCGCGGCAAACCCGCTGGTGCGGTTTATCGGCAGCGATAATATGGCGCAAAATGCCGCGCTGTTTGACGTCTGGTTAAAAAAGCTGCCCGACTGGTCTACGAAGACAACGCCTTATCTGTTTCTCCATACCCCGGACATCGCTCAGGCGCCGGAGCTGGTACATACGCTCTGGCCCGCGCTGCAGCAGGCCTTCCCTGAACTGGGCCCACCTCCGGCCATCCCGCAGCAGGCCACACTTTTCTGACCGCTAGCGACAGCACACCGGTTGCAAGCTATCATAGCGGAAGCCGTAACTGTTTCGACATGGAGTTAATATGGTAAGCGCGCTATATGCGGTGCTGGCTGCTTTGCTGTTAATTAAGTTTTCCTTCGACGTCGTTCGCCTGCGCATGCAGTACCGCGTTTCCTACGGCGACGGCGGCTTTAGTGAACTCCAGAGTGCGATTCGTATTCACGGCAACGCGGTTGAATATATTCCCATCGCCCTCCTGCTTTTATTGCTGATGGAGATGGACGGAGCCCAGACCTGGATGGTGCATATTTGCGGTCTTATGCTGCTGGCGGGACGCCTGCTGCATTACTACGGATACCACCACCGGCTGATTCGCTGGCGCCGTTCCGGCATGGGCGCCACCTGGTGTTCGCTGCTGCTGATGGTGCTGGCCAACTTATGGTATATGCCATGGGAGTTGGTTTTCTCGCTCCATTAACGCAAAATACGCCCCTTTCGAATTTCCGGATTTAACGTTATGTCTGACCGCGATACGCTGTTTTCCGCCCCAATAGCCAAACTGGGCGACTGGACCTTTGATGAACGGGTAGCCGAAGTGTTCCCGGATATGATCCAGCGCTCGGTGCCGGGTTACTCCAACATCATCTCCATGATCGGCATGCTGGCGGAGCGCTTCGTACAGCCTCAGAGCCAGGTTTACGATCTCGGCTGCTCTTTGGGCGCGGCAACGCTCTCGGTCCGTCGTAATATCCGTCATGACGGCTGCAAAATCATCGCCGTCGACAACTCTCCTGCCATGGTAGAGCGCTGCCGCCGCCATCTTGATGCCTTTAAAGCGCAGACGCCGGTGGAGGTGATTGAAGGTGATATTCGCCATATCACCATTGAAAATGCCTCGCTGGTCGTCCTCAACTTCACGCTGCAGTTCCTTGAGCCTGAGGATCGTCAGCTGCTGCTCAACAACATCTGGCAGGGACTGAAGCCGGGCGGCGCGCTGGTTCTCTCGGAAAAATTCAGCTTTGAAGACGCGGAGGTTGGCGAACTGCTGTTTAACATGCACCACGACTTTAAGCGTGCTAACGGCTACAGCGAGCTTGAAATCAGCCAGAAGCGCAGCATGCTGGAAAATGTAATGCTGACGGACTCGGTTGAAACCCATAAAAAACGTCTCAAAAAAGCGGGCTTTGAGCACGCCGAACTGTGGTTCCAGTGCTTTAATTTTGGCTCTCTGGTCGCCGTCAAATCCGGAGATATCGCATGATCGATTTCGGTAATTTTTATCAACTGATTGCCAAAAACCACCTTGCGCCGTGGCTGGAAACGTTACCTGCGCAGATTGCCAGCTGGCAGCGAGAATCCCTGCACGGCCAGTTCAAACACTGGTACAACACGGTTAACTATCTGCCGGAGATGACGCCGCACCGTCTCGACCTGCTGCACAGCGTGACCGCCGAAGCGGCTGCTCCGCTGAGCGAAGGCCAGAAGCTGGGGATTGAAAAGCTGCTGCGAAATCTGATGCCGTGGCGCAAAGGGCCTTACTCACTTTACGGCGTTGATATCGATACCGAATGGCGCTCAGACCTGAAATGGGATCGCGTGCTGCCGCACATCTCCCCGCTTGCCGGACGCACTATTCTGGACGTTGGCTGCGGCAGCGGCTACCACCTGTGGCGCATGATTGGCGCAGGCGCGCAGCTTGCTGTCGGCATCGACCCGATGCAGCTGTTTATTTGCCAGTTTGAAGCCGTACGTAAACTGCTGGGTAACGATCAGCGTGCGCACGTTCTGCCATTGGGTATTGAGCAGCTTCCGGAGCTGAACGCCTTTGACACCGTGTTCTCAATGGGCGTGCTCTACCACCGCCGCTCGCCGCTGGATCACCTCTGGCAGCTAAAGAATCAGCTGGTCAAAGAGGGTGAGCTGGTGCTGGAGACGCTGGTGGTGGAAGGGGATGAAAATACCGTGCTGGTGCCGGGTGAACGTTATGCGCAGATGCGTAATGTTTATTACATCCCGTCCGCGCTGGCATTGAAAAACTGGCTGGAGAAATGCGGTTTTGTTGACGTGAAAATCGTCGACCACAGCATCACCACCCAGCAAGAGCAGCGTCGAACATCATGGATGATCACCGAATCACTGGGCGATTTCCTTGATCCGAACGACGGCAGTAAAACCATAGAAGGTTACCCTGCTCCGCTCCGCGCCGTACTGGTGGCCCGCAAGCCCTGAGCTGCACTTAAAAAAACCGGCGAAAGCCGGTTTTCTTTTCTCGCCGTCAGTTAGCGATAAACCTGCGCGGTACCGCTCCACAGGCTGGAGTCACCCGGTGTACCGAGACTGGTGATATGAATTTTGCTGCCGCCAATATCCTGGCCCTTCTCCCGCAGCTGATGGATGGCGTCGTCGGTGCTACCGCTCACGCCATTGATGGATACAACACCAATTTGCTCCTGGCCACCGAGGCTATCCTTCACAAGTTCAGGCAGTGGGGCAGCGAAAGCGGCTGACGCAAAGACGGATGACAGAGCCAGGATCACGGTTGCAGTCATTTTTTTCATTTTTAATTCCCTCTAACGTTGATAGTTGTCGGAGAGGATTATTCACAATCAGGTGTTTTGTAACGTAAGTGACTGGAAAACGAACTTAAACAATGTGTACAAAAAATGCAGAACGGGTTACATAACGCTTCGCGGGTTACAAAATAAAAAAAGCCCCAGCAATCCGCCGGGGCCTGGTACGAGCAAGCATCATATTGGGCGACATGATGCACGGTAAAAATCTTTTCAGTGCGACGGTTTTACGCCCGCCAGCGCGTTTTTCATCGCCGCCACTGCCTCTGCATCCACACAGTAACGATTAAACTCATCGGCCTCAGCATCAGCGCTCATCGACACGCCAGCTTTACGGTAACGCATCGGTGAGGGAACCGACCGTCCTGCGGAGCTGTGAAGCTCCTCAATACCGTTTTCAACAAACTTGCTCACATTACTGAGACGCACGCCTGCGCCAGCCATGATTATTGGAGCACGGGAATGCTGTTTTAGTTCCCGAAGAAGTGAGATTCCTGTTTCGGCCGTTTGCTGCTGGCCGGAGGTCAGTATTCTCGCCACGCCTAATGCCGCAAGTTGCTCGACTGCCAGCAAAGGGTGATGGCACATATCGAAAGCGCGGTGGAACGTCACGGCCATCCCTGCGGCGGCCTGCATCACCTTTTCCATTCGCGGCAGGTCGATATTGCCGTCCTCATCAAGCATGCCGATCACCATGCCGGGAAACCCGAGTTCACGCACGAAGACGATATCCTCGAGCATGGTGGCAAATTCACCGTCGGTGTAGCAAAAATCTCCGCCCCGGGGGCGTATAATCGGATGGACGGGGATCGAGACCTTTTGTCTGACCTGACGTAAAACGCCTGCGGAAGGCGTCAGCCCCCCCTTCTTTAGGCGCCGAACAGAGTTCAATTCTGTCCGCGCCGGCTTGTTCTGCAGTGACAGCACAATCTATTCCATAACAGCATATTTCAAGCAAAGCCATTGATAACTCCTAAAAAAACTGCAGTTCACCGGTGGTGTCCCTGGTCCGGGATGATCATCTGAAACTAAATTCACAACAAGGTAGCGTACTATGGCATTCAATTTTGATGAAGGGATCGACAGGCGTCACAGCGATAGCCTGAAGTGGAATAAATTTTCTCAAAACGTGCTACCGATGTGGATTGCCGACATGGATTTTCGTTCGCCGCCCTGCATCGCAGAGGCGCTGCAGGCGCGTATCCAGCACGGTGTTTTTGGCTATGGCGCGCGTCCGACTGAGCTTATCGATATCATCACCGAAAGGCTTGCCGTCCGCTATCACTGGCGCATCAGGCCTGAGTGGTTGGTATTTTTACCCGGCGTGGTGTCGGGGCTGAACCTCTCCGTTCGCGCCTTTACCTCGGCATCTGAATCCACCATCGCCCCGACGCCCATCTATCCACCGTTTCGCAAAGCCGCTCTCCTTGCCCAGCGTCCCCAGCTCAATGCGCCGCTCAGGCTGGAAGAAAAACGCTGGGTTATCGACCTTGACTCATTAAAAGCAAGCATAACGGGCAGCGAAAAGCTGTTGATGCTGTGCAATCCGCAAAATCCCGGCGGCACGGTTTACCGCCGTGATGAGCTGGAACAGCAGCTGACTTTTGCGCAACGCCACGATTTAACCGTCTGTTCAGATGAGATCCACTGCGATTTGCTGCTTGAGCCAGGTGCAAAACATATCCCCTTCGCGACGTTAAGCGAAGACGCAGCCCAGCGTTCGATTACCCTGCTCTCCCCGTCTAAAACCTTCAATATAGCCGGGCTTGGCGCATCGGTCGCCGTGATCCCAAACGCTGAACTGCGCCGTAAATTCAAAGCCGCGCGCGCAGGTATTGTTCCTGAGGTAGATATCCTTGCCCTGACGGCGGCGGCCGCAGCATGGCGAGAAGGTGAGCCCTGGCTCCAGGCGCTGCTGGTTTATCTGCGCGCTAACCGTGACAAACTGAGCGAGGCGGTCAACGGCATTCCAGGCTTGAGCATCCACCCCCCGGAAGCAAGCTACCTCGGATGGGTTGACGCAAGCGAATTGGGCGTGGAAAACCCGGCGCAGTTCTTCCTTGACGCCGGGCTCGGTTTCTCAGCCGGTGCAGATTTCGGCGAGACGCGGTTTGTAAGGATCAACTTTGGCTGTACCGCGGCGGTACTTGATGAAGCTATCCGCCGCCTGCAGAACGCAATGAAGCAGCGTTAATCAGTCGGCCTGTTCGCTGGCGACGATCTGTTCGAGAGTCCAGGGATGGAATTTTATAGTGACTTTACCGTCGGTGACCGCGAGCGTTGGGTTCGGTAATCTTTCGCGCTCGCCTTTAGGCGAGCTGGTTTTCACCGAAATCCCGGTTTCACGCAGCCCGGCATCGGACAGAAGGTCCAGCGCCCGCGCATTCAGGGTTGCCGGTTCGCCCGGCAGCACAATTTCAATATGCTCCCAGCCTTCATGCGGATAGCGCTTTTCACCCGGCCACGGCAACTCCACCACCGTAAACTGCCAGTGCTCTACGTTTACCGGCTCATCCAGCTTGAACAGGCAGATGGGACGACCGTTGATAATATTTTCGCTCAGCAGGCTGCCGCATTTTTCCAGCCCTGAGCGCCAGCGCTCGGCGGTCGTGTTCTGATGGCAGCGCAAAGAAATGTGATCGGCCTCAAGCGGCGCGATTTCCAGCCCAACTCGGGTGGCAAGTTCTGTTAACGCTTTCGTAAATCTCGGCAGATCCGCCGAAATATCATGCAGTTCTTCTACCGCCTGCCAGTTAGCCATGCCGCCATCCTCTTTTTTAGAAAGCGCGTAATCTACCCTGTTCCAGGAAGGGAGCCAACTCCCCGCCGGGTTCAAAATCAGATGAATGGTTATTCATTGCGCCGTTAATAATAATTGCGCTCCCCGTGAGCAAGGCTTTTGCTGACGTCAGAGTGTAAATAACGTTATACTCACGCCCTGTTTCGTTCCTCATTTTCAGGCGGCCCCAGACGCGGCGGCCCAGTACAAATTGTAAGGTATCCCGGTGAATATTCAGTCTCTTCTCTCAGAAAAAGTCAGCCAGGCGCTGATTGCTGCAGGCGCACCCGCGGACTGCGAGCCGCAGGTTCGTCAGTCGGCAAAAGTCCAGTTCGGCGACTATCAGGCCAATGGCGTGATGTCCGTTGCTAAAACGCTGGGCATGCCGCCGCGACAGGTCGCAGAGAAGGTCATCGCAAATCTCGAACTGACCGGGATCGCCAGCAAAGTTGAAATTGCAGGCCCAGGCTTTATCAATATTTTCCTCGACCCGGCGTTTCTGGCGAAAAACATCGATGAGGCCGTAGCGTCCGATCGCGTTGGCGTCAGCGTGTCTGAACCGCAAACTATCGTTGTGGACTATTCCGCGCCGAACGTGGCCAAAGAGATGCACGTGGGCCATATCCGCTCCACCATTATCGGCGATGCCGCCGTACGTACCCTCGAATTCCTGGGTCACAAAGTCATCCGGGCGAACCACGTCGGCGACTGGGGTACCCAGTTCGGCATGCTTATCGCTTACCTCGAGAAGCAGCAGCAGGAAAACGCAGGCGAAATGGCCCTGGCCGACCTGGAAGAGTTTTATCGCGCAGCCAAAAAACACTATGACGAAGACGAAGCTTTTGCCGAACGCGCGCGCGGCTACGTAGTTAAACTGCAGGGCGGCGATGAATACTGCCGTGAGATGTGGCGCAAGCTGGTCGACATCACTATGACGCAGAACCAGAAAACGTACCAGCGCCTGAACGTGACCCTGACCCGCGATGACGTGATGGGCGAGAGCCTCTACAACCCTATGCTGCCGGGCATCGTTGCCGACCTGAAAGAGCAAGGCCTGGCGGTAGAGAGTGAAGGCGCAACCGTCGTGTTCCTGGACGAGTTCAAGAACAAAGACGGCGACCCGATGGGCGTTATCATCCAGAAGAAGGATGGCGGCTACCTGTACACCACCACCGATATCGCCTGCGCGAAATACCGCTACGAAACCCTGCATGCCGACCGCGTGCTCTATTTCATCGACTCCCGTCAGCACCAGCACCTGATGCAGGCGTGGACCATCGTGCGCAAAGCAGGCTACGTGCCTGAGTCCGTCACGCTGGAGCACCAGATGTTCGGCATGATGCTGGGCAAGGACGGTAAGCCGTTCAAAACCCGCTCCGGCGGCACCGTGAAGCTGACCGACCTGCTGGATGAGGCCATGGAGCGCGCTCGTGGTCTGGTGGCGGCGAAGAACCCTGAGATGTCGGCCGAAGAGCTGGAAAATCTGGCGCAGGCGGTGGGCATTGGCGCGGTGAAATACGCGGACCTCTCCAAGAGCCGCACCACCGACTACATCTTCGACTGGGACAATATGCTGGCCTTCGAAGGCAACACGGCGCCGTATATGCAGTATGCCTACACTCGCGTGCTCTCCGTATTCCGTAAAGCGAACCTCGACGAAGCCGAGCTGCTGAAAGCGAAGGTCGTGATTACTGAAGATCGCGAAGCCCAGCTGGCCGCTCGCCTGCTGCAGTTTGAAGAGACTCTGAACGTGGTTGCCCGCGACGGAACGCCGCACGTGATGTGTGCCTACCTCTACGACGTTGCCGGCCTGTTCTCCGGCTTCTACGAGCACTGCCCTATTCTGAGCGCCGCTGACGAAACCACCCGCAACAGCCGACTGAAGCTGGCGCTGCTGACCGCGAAAACCCTCAAGCTGGGTCTGGATACCCTGGGTATCGAAACCGTAGAGCGCATGTAATAGTAACGCGCTTCAGAGACTAAAAAGGCTCATCATTTGATGAGCCTTTTTTATTTACTGTGACCCGTCCTGAATAGCGTTGACACGTTCCTGACTGAAATCTGGAGAACGTGATGATGACTGAGTTCAAACGCACCCAACGCGATTATCCTCTATCCTTTAAAATAGCTGTTGTTGATCAGGTTGAAAAAGGCGAGATGACCTACAAGCAGGCCCAGCAGCGGTATGGTATTCAGGGGCGCTCCACCGTTCTTGTCTGGCTGCGTAAATATGGCAGGCTTGACTGGAGCCCCGGACTTCCTGACCTGGTGAGGAGGAAACTGCCTGTGGCTCAGACGACTGTCCCACTTACACCCGAGCAAAGAATCAGGGAACTTGAAGAACAGCTTGAGCTGGCAAACCAGAAAGCTGAGTTTTTTGAGTCGGTTATCAATGTCCTGAAAAATGATTACGGGGTGAGTGTCGTAAAAAAGCGGCCCGGCAAGTCCTCGCGCAAAGTCCGGCCCCAAAAATAACCGTTACACGCGTATGCCAGTTCCTGGGGCACAGCAGACAGGCATGGTATCAGGACAACACAAGGCGCAGAAAACGGCAGGAACATCATGCTCAGGTTCTTGATTTTGTTGCCTGCGTCAGGTGCCGTCAGCCGCGAATCGGTACGCGTAAACTGCACTATCTGCTGAACACTCAGGCCGATAAAAGGCTGAATATTGGACGAGACCGTCTGTTTAACCTGATGGATGAATACCGGCTTCTGGTGCCAGTGAAACGGGCATATCACAAAACCACCAACAGCCATCATCGCTTTTACCGGCATCCTAATCTGCTGAAACCCGGCCCTGAACAGGTCACCGCCCTTGAGCCAGAGCAGGTCTGGGTCGCTGATATAACTTATCTTCCGCTGCGCAGCGGCACGGCTTATCTGAGTCTGGTCACGGATGCCTGCTCCAGAAAATCGTGGGTTACCATGTCGGGGAAAACCTGCAGACAGAAAACGTGGTAAAAGCATTCATACAGGCTCTGAGGCGGAGAAAAACGACAGGTCCGCTGGTACATCACTCTGACAGAGGACTGCAATACTGTTCGGTACTTTACCAGTCAGTTCATGAAAGAAATGGAATAACCTGTTCAATGACCGATGGTTATGACTGCTACCAGAATGCGCTGGCTGAGCGGGTAAACGGGATCCTGAAAAATGAATTTTTACTCTCGCGCCCTGCAGACCTGGCTCAGGCCCGGGAAATGGTAAAAGAATCCGTGGCAATCTATAACCATGAGCGGCCACACCTGGCCCTGAAATACAAAACGCCCGATGATGTTCATCAGGCGTTTTACAGACAGAAAACTGTCAACCTATATCAGGACTAGTCACTGAACGTAGTTAACGATAACCTGATTACTGCGCACCCGCAGCGGCGGATACATTGCGCCGCCGCCCGGCACTTCCCAGACGAAACGTAAAGGCTGATTCGCATCGGTATTGGTCAGCCCTCGCGTGGTGCCGTTTTCTCCCTCAAGCGGGGTGCAGTTGGTGGGCGAACAAAGTTTGACGGTCAGCCCCGCGGGCGTTGGGCCGTCCAGCACATAGGTCCAGGCAATCAGCGTCATTCTGCCGGCAACGGGCTGCATCGGCTTCAGCGGGCGGGAAGATGCCGCCACGCCACGGTTGCTCAGAGTTACGCCGATCCCGCTGTCCTGCCATGAGCCTTCACCCAGCGCCAGCGCGCCAAACGGCACCAGCAGCATCAAAAGTAATGCTCTCATTATTTCGCTCCGATCGTTGCCGTCATACGGATGTTACGGTTATCAGACAGCTCGAGGCTCGACAAGACCACCAGCTGCGGCAGCGTTCTGCGTAAGAAACGCGCCAGCAGCGGACGCAGCGCGTGGTTCACCAACAGAACCGGCGGTGCGCCAAGCATTTCCTGGCGCTGCAGGGCTTCCTGAGACTGCTCCAGCAGGCGGTCGGCAAGACCCGGCTCCAGACCGCCGCCGCCCTGAAGCGCCTGCAGCAGGAGACGCTCAAGCGCCGCATCCAGCCCGATGACCTGGACTTCTCCGGTTCCCGGGAACCATTGCTGAGTGATTGCCCGGCCCAGCGCCACGCGAACGACGGCGGTGAGTTCATGTGCATCACTTTGAATCGGTGCGTGCTCGGCCAGCGTTTCCAGAATGGTGCGCATGTCGCGAATCGGGACTTTTTCTTCCAGCAGGTTTTGCAGCACCTTATGCAGCGTGGTGAGCGTCACCACCGCCGGGATCAGGTCTTCGGTCAGCTTAGGCATCTCCTGGGTCACGCGATCCAGCAGCTGCTGCGCCTCCTGGCGGCCAAACAGCTCCGGCGCAAACTGCCCGATGAGATGGTTGAGATGCGTCGCCACCACGGTACTGGCTTCGACTACGGTGAAGCCCTGAATCTGCGCCTGCTCTTTCAGCGCGCTCTCAATCCAGATAGCGGCCAGGCCAAAGGCCGGGTCGATAGTCGCCTCGCCCGGCAGCGTGCCGGCGGCGGTGCCGGGGTTGATGGCCAGCCAGCGGCCAGGGTAGGCATCCCCGCTACCGATTTCAACGCCCTTCATCAGAATACGATAGCGCGCCGGCGGCAGGTCCATATTGTCGCGAATATGCACCACCGGCGGCAGGAACCCCATCTCCTGAGCGAATTTCTTACGGATACTGCGAATACGCCCGAGCAGTTCTCCATCCTGCTGGAAATCAACCATCGGGATCAGGCGATAGCCCACCTCCATCCCGAGCGGATCTTCCAGCTGAACGTCATTCCAGGTCGCTTCCACCGCCTGCGTATTTTCCGGCATTTTCACCGGCTGAGGCGCTTCCGGCGCGGCCATCTGGCGGCCACGCATCCACCAGGCCAGGCCCAGTAACGCGGCGGTAAACAGCAGGAAAACAAAGTTCGGCATCCCCGGCACCATGCCGAGCAGACCCAGTACGCCAGCGGCTAACAGCATCACGCGTGGGTTATTAAACAGCTGGGTGACCATCTGCTCGCCGACGTCCTGGTCGGTTGCCACACGCGTCACGATAACGCCCGCCGCCGTGGAGATAACCAGCGCAGGGATCTGAGCCACAAGGCCGTCACCGATGGTCAGCAGCGTATAGCTTTGTGCCGCCGCGCCCATCGCCATATCGTGCTGGATCACGCCGACCATCAGGCCGCCAACGACGTTAATCACCATGATGATAAGCCCCGCCACGGCATCGCCGCGCACGAACTTACTCGCACCGTCCATTGAACCGTAGAAGTCAGCTTCCTGGGTCACTTCCGAGCGGCGTTTTTTCGCCTCCTCTTCACCAATGATCCCGGCGTTCAGGTCGGCATCAATGGCCATCTGTTTACCCGGCATCCCGTCCAGCACAAAACGCGCGCCGACTTCGGCGATACGCCCCGCACCCTTGGTGATAACCATAAAGTTGATGATAACGAGGATGATAAACACCACGATACCGATGGCGAAGTTACCGCCAACCAGGAAGTGGCCAAAGGCCTCAACCACTTTACCCGCTGCCGCCGCGCCGGTATGGCCTTCGAGCAGGATGATGCGGGTTGAGGCCACGTTCAGCGCCAGGCGAAGTAAGGTGGTGAACAGCAGAATGGTCGGAAACGCCGCGAAGTCGAGCGTGCGCTGGGTGAACATCGCCACCAGCAGCACCATAATCGACAGCGCGATGTTAAAGGTGAACAGCAGATCGAGGACAAAAGGCGGCAGCGGCAGCACCATCATCGACAGAATCAGCAGGATCAGTACCGGGCCGGCAAGAATTTGCCATTGCCCTGATTTCATGTTGCCCGGCAGGCGCAACATCGCAGCCAGATTAGCCATCGGAGTCCTTCTCGTTTGCAAAGTCCAGCGCCTCAGGCACCGGAAGATTATCAGGTTTCTTCGGAATTAAGCCGCCGGCCACGCGCCAGCGGCGCAGCTGCCAGACCCAGGCCAGCACTTCCGCCACCGCGGAATAAAGCTGACCGGGGATCTGCTGCCCAATTTCCGCATGGCGGTAAAGCGCACGCGCAAGCGGCGGGGCCTCCAGCATCGGAATGCGGTTTTCATTACCAATTTCTTTAATGCGCTGAGCGACCAGCCCGGCCCCTTTGGCCAACACCTTCGGCGCGCTCATCTTATTTTCGTCGTACTGCAGGGCCACCGCATAGTGGGTCGGGTTCGTCACAATAACGTCGGCTTTCGGCACATCGGCCATCATACGACGACGGGCTATCGCCCGCTGCTGCTGACGAATACGCCCTTTAATATGCGGGTCGCCCTCGTTCTGTTTGTACTCGTCACGAATATCCTGGCGGGTCATGCGTAACTTTTTAATGTGGCTGTAAATCTGGAAGAAGACGTCAAATCCCACCATCGGGATAAGCCCCAGGATAACCAGCAGGGCACATAGCGCCACCATATTAAGCGCGTTTGCCAGCGCGGTGACCGGGGATTCACTCATCAGCCGCATCATCGCCGGCCAGTTGTGCCACAGATACCAGGCGGCAACGCAGCCCACCAGAATCGCTTTCAGCAAAGCCTTAAGCAGCTCCGCCGCCGTCTGCATGGAAAACATCCGCTTAATCCCGGCGATGGGGTTTAATTTGCCGAGATTGAACTGAATGGATTTCGCGCTGAAATTTACGCCGCCCAGCAGCATCGGCGCGGCTATCGCCACAATAACCAGCCCCGAAATAAGCGGCAGCAGCGCCGTCACGGCAAGCTTTATCAGGTGGCTAATCTGGTTCACGATAAGGCTGGGATCGTTGATGATTTTATGGTCAAAGTGCAGGCCATCAGAGAGCATCGCGCCCAGCATCTTGCCAAGCGATGCGCCGCCCATCCAGATAATGCACAACCCCACCAGCAGCATCAGCAGGGAAGTCAGTTCTCGGGAACGCGGGATTTGCCCCTCTTCACGAGCCTTTTCAAGTCGGTGGGCCGTGGGGGCTTCTGTTTTTTCCTGATCGCTATCTTCAGACACCGCAACAATCTCGTGGCCGCAATTTCAGGGACAGCATGCCAGAGCACGGTTGGGCTAATAGAGGAATTACAAACGTTTTTGTACGTTTATTTTGGCGTTAAGAAGCCGCCTCCCCCGCGCACGCAGGAGAGGCGACGCCGGTATCAGAACCCCAAGCTGTCGAGCAAGTCGTCAACCTGGTCCTGGCTTGCCACTACGCCGGCGGCGGTAGCGTCAAGCTGCGGGCCGTTGAGCAGGCTTTCGTTGACGCGTTTTGCGCGAGCGTCCGGGTCCGGCATGTTTTCCAGCAGCACCATCAACAGCTGGCGTTCAATCTCCTGGATAACGTCCATCATGCGCTTAATAACCTGGCCCGTAAGGTCCTGGAAATCCTGCGCCATCATGATCTCCAGCAGCTGGGCGTTGGTGAAGCTGGTGTGCTCCGGTACGCCTGACAGATAGCTACGGGTATCGGTGACCAGCTCACGCGCATCTTTCAGCTCGATAGGATTTTCAAACCATGCATCCCAGCGGCCGCTCAGCGCTTTGGCCTCGCTTTCCAGCTGGTTCTGGTGAGGCTGGGACAGCTCCACGCAGTTCAGGGCGCGCTCCGCGGCCTGGGCAGTCATCTGCACGACATAATCCAGGCGATCGCGGGCGTCAGGAATCGCTTCGGCCGCTTCGGCAATCGCCTGGTCAAGCCCCAGTTCACGCAGGCTGTCGCGCAGCATGCGGGTCAGGCTGCCGATACGCGCGATGATATCGGTCGGTGAATGCTCGTGTATCTCTGTTGCCGGGTTTGTTGATGAGTGCATTTGCGCCTCCTTACATGCCGAGCTTTTCGAAAATTTTGCCCAGTTTCTCTTCCAGCGTCGCCGCGGTGAATGGCTTCACGACGTAGCCGCTCGCCCCTGCCTGTGCGGCCGCAATGATGTTCTCTTTTTTGGCTTCCGCCGTCACCATCAGCACCGGCATCGCTGACATCGCGCCATCGGCACGAATGGTTTTCAGCAGCTCCAGGCCGTCCATGTTTGGCATGTTCCAGTCAGAAATCACAAAACCAAAACCGCCTGCCTGCAGTTTGTTCAGCGCATCTACGCCGTCTTCAGCCTCTTCAACGTTATTAAAACCCAGCTCTTTAAGCAGGTTACGCACGATGCGGCGCATGGTTGAAAAGTCGTCTACGACCAGAAACTTAAGTTCTTTGTCCGCCATAAAATCCGGGCTCCTTCAGTTAAATACGTATTGCCTGTCCGGCACTAATTTTCGCCAGCATCTGCTGGCTAACCTGGCTTAAATCGACCACTTCGCTGACGCCACCGGAATTGATGGCCTCACGCGGCATGCCGAACACCACACAACTTGCTTCGTTTTGGGCGATGGTCCACGCCCCTGCCTGGTGCATCGCCAGCATCCCGGCGGCACCGTCATTACCCATCCCGGTGAGGATCACGCCCACGGCGTTACGCCCCGCGTGTTTCGCCACCGAATGGAACAGCACATCCACGGCCGGGCGATGCCGGTTCACGGGAGGGCCGTCATGTAATTTGATTTGATAGTTCGCCCCGCTGCGCGCCAGCTCCATATGTTTATCGCCAGGGGCGATATAGGCGTGGCCCGGCAGCACGCGCTCGCCGTCTTCCGCCTCCTTCACGCTGATCTGACAGAGCTTGTTCAGCCGCTCGGCGAAGGAACGGGTAAAGCCGGGCGGCATATGCTGGGTGATCAGCAGCGCCGGGCTTGAAAGCGGCAGCGGCTGCAGCACGTGACGAATCGCCTCGGTGCCGCCGGTTGAGGCGCCAATCGCAATCAGTTTCTCCGAACTCAGCAGCGGCCCAGCCTTCAACGTCGCGGGCACCGCGGCTGGCGCATGTGCGGCAATCTTCGCTCTGGCGGCGGTGCGCACCTTCTCGGCAATCATTTCGCTGTAGGCCAGCATGCCTTCACGAATGCCGAGCTGCGGCTTGGTCACAAAATCGATGGCGCCCAGCTCCAGCGCCCGCAGCGTCACTTCGGACCCTTTCCCGGTGAGCGAAGAGACCATCACCACCGGCATTGGCCGCAGGCGCATCAGCTTTTCAAGGAAGTCGAGGCCGTCCATGCGGGGCATTTCGACGTCCAGCGTTAACACATCCGGATTGAACTTTTTAATCAGATCGCGCGCCACCAGAGGGTCCGGGGCGGTAGCAACCATTTCCATATCGCTATGACTGTTGATAATTTCCGTCATTATCTGCCGCATCAGTGCAGAGTCATCGACCGATAAGACACGTATTTTCGTCATGTTCTTTCCTTACTCAGTCCATAAACCGTCTGGCCACGCAGCCAGAAGTCGCGGCTGAGGTTACTGAAGTTCTCCGAATGCCCGGCAAACAGCAGCCCGCCGGGTTTCAACAGCGGAACAAAGCGCTGCAGGATGGCCTGTTGCGTTGGTTTATCGAAATAAATCATCACATTGCGGCAAAAAATAGCATCGAAGGGACCCGGCACCGGCGCCTGTTTCTCCAGCAGGTTGATCGGCGCAAACTCCACGTGGTTAGCCAGTTCGCTGCGAACCCTTACCAGGCCTTCATGGGGCCCCGTACCGCGCATGAAATAGCGCTGCATCTGCACCGGTGACAGCGTTTTAAGCTCCTCCTGGCGGTAGACGCCGCTTCGCGCTTTCTCCAGCACCTGGGTGTCTATGTCGCTGGCAAAAACTTTCCACCGCCCTGACCCACCGCCGAGCACATCGGCAAGCGTAATGGCAATGGAGTAAGGCTCTTCGCCTGTCGAAGCCGCGGCGCTCCAGACTTTATAGTCTCCCGAGCGCTTACGCGCGTGCTCCGCAAGGATTGGGAAATGGTGTCCTTCACGGAAAAAAGCGGTCAGATTGGTGGTCAGCGAGTTAATAAAAGCCTGCCACTCAGCGCTGCTGGAATTCGCCTCCAGCATGCCCAAATAACGTCCAAAATCATCCAGCCCCAGCAAACGCAGGCGGCGGACCAGACGGTTATAAACCATGTCACGTTTGTGGTCCGCCAGCACAATGCCCGCACGCTGATAGATCAACTGACATATCCGGCGGAAATGCGTGTCGGATAGCGGCAGACGCTGTGTCATCTGTAACATTAATGACTGTTGCCCGGTGGGCGTCGGTGATGTCATAGCGCCTTCTTAATTACAATCACGATATTGCCAATAGTCCGGAGGGCAAAAGTTCGCCGCCCGCATGCGGTAGTTCACTGCCGTGCAGGATAAACACCGCAACCACTCCGGAGAGATATTAAGCCTCGCCCCCTGACGCACGCCGTAGACAATCAACACCAGCAACAGTGTGGTCGGGATGCTTCAGATCAGAAAGTTTCCCAGTTATCGTCATCACCGGCTCTGGCCGGTGTACGCGGGGTGTGAACCGCAGAGCTTTGCGCCACTGGCTCGGCCGCAGCAGGTTTTTTACTGCCCGCCTTCCCTTGCAAACGGAACGTCGCCACCGACTGAGTCAGGCGGCTTGCCTGCTCCTCCAGCGCGGCGGCCGCGGCGGCAGACTCTTCCACCAGGGAGGCATTCTGCTGCGTCACTCTGTCCATCTCAGAAACGGCCAGCGCGACCTGGTCTATCCCTCTGCTTTGCTCATCTGAAGCCGAGGCGATTTCCCCCATGATGTCAGTGACCCGCGTAACGGCGTTGACGATGTCGCTCATGGTTTCTCCGGCGCTTTCGACCAGAACGGAGCCGGTGTCCACGCGTGACACAGAGTCTTCAATCAATGACTTAATTTCTTTCGCCGCCTGGGCACTGCGACTGGCTAAATTTCGTACTTCACCGGCAACCACCGCAAAACCACGCCCCTGCTCGCCCGCACGAGCGGCTTCGACCGCAGCGTTCAGCGCCAGGATGTTGGTCTGAAAAGCGATGCCGTCGATGACGCTGATAATGTCAGCAATTTTTTTCGAGGAGCCGGCGATGTCGTGCATGGTTTTCACCACGCCGTCCACGACCTTGCCACCGCGCTGTGCGGTTTCGGAGGCGTTAAGCGCGAGCTGAGATGCCTGACGGGCGTTCTCGGCGTTTTGCTTAACGGTGGCGGTTAACTGCTCCATGCTGGCGGCGGTTTCTTCAAGCGACGCCGCCTGTTGTTCGGTGCGGGAAGAGAGATCGTTGTTGCCCGCTGCAATCTCAGTGGTTCCGCTGTAGATAGCATCCGATCCTGCGCGTACGCTGCTGACTGTGGTAATCAGTTCCTGCTGCATGTGCTGCACGCTTGAGGCAAGCTGGGTAAGCTCGTTTTTGCCCTCAACGGTAATTTTTTCCGTCAGGTTACCGGCGGCGATTTCACGAATATGGTCTATCACGACGTTAAGCGGCCTGAGCAGGATCCGGCGCATACCGAGCCAGACCAGCAGAATGACCGCCGCCAGGGCCAGGGCTAAAATACCCAGCTGCCAGATGGCCTGGGTATAGCCTGCGCGACTTTCGACCCAGGAGTCTTCATACATGCGATCGTTCAGCGCCTGGTAGTGGTTGTAGGCTTTTTCAAGCGCATTTTGCATGCCCTGAGTTGGCTGACCAAAGTAGGCGTCCATATTGCCGCTTTCGAGATAGCCAATAAGCTCCGCCAGCGCCTGATGATAGGCCTGGTAGTCGCCGTCGATATCTTTCACCACGGCGTGCATTTCTTCAGAAATCGGGGCGACCTGCTTGAAGCTGTTATAGTGCTGTTCCGCGCTGACGAGGGATTTCTTCGCGTTGTTCAACAGATCGGTCTTCGCGGCGCTCTGGCTGTTTGCCGGATCCATCATCATCCGCGCTGCAGAGCGGCTAAGGTTAATACGCGTGTGGAGCATAAGGATCCAGGCCTGATTTAACTCAGCCTGCTGAACCCTTAATTCACGGGAAGTCTTGAAATTGTCATTATTGTTTTTTAAAGAATTAAAGAACATTCCACCGGAAATGATTTGCAGCAGCGCGAACACTACCAACACCATCATTAGCACAGTGACAACGCGAATACGCTTTAACATAGGACGCCCTTTTAACGACTTGTTCCCGAGGTTATCGGCACGAGGAGCGGGAACTTTACGTTAAGTCACAGGGAAATTAACCGGTTGCGCTCTGGCAACCGGTGAGTGGCAGGGTGCGGCGCCGATCAATAGGTTACGGTAATCGTCACCGTATCGGCATAGTCGTCCGGCGTGTAGTTGGTGCTGGGAATGGTGACATAAACCGGGAACTGCTGCGTAGACCCGTTACCGGTACTGGACGGCATGTTCTGCGCGGTATTTCCCCAGACGGCGCCCGAAGTTCCCGCCGCCTGCCTTAGCTGATATGGCACCTGATCGGTATTAGCGCCAGTCCCTTTTAACGCCCCGGTGCCGCCCGTGTTGCCGTTCGATGGCGTCAGGCCCACGGTGTAAAGCGTACCGTTGGTACAGGCAATACCGATCGTGTTATTCGACGCCAGATTGCTTTGCATAGCTGACTGCGGCCCGAAGCTAACGTTGTTAGCGTAGCTGACGTTGCACTGCTTGCTGACGACCGCAGAGACCGTAAAGGGAAAGTTTGCCGCCACGCCGGTTCCGCAACTGGTGGGCGGTGCAAGCAGGCCGGTATTGAGCGTTACCGTTGTCATGCCGCTGGTATAAATATCCTGATAGTTCCCCGGCGCAGCGGCGATTTGCGGAAGCGTCATTTGCGCATAGACCGTCAGGCTTCCGGTGACGGGCGTCAGGTTTAGCAAGTTTAACTGCACCACCGGATAGGTGGTTCCAGACTGGAACTGGCTCCCCCAGGCCCCTCCGCTTACGGTCCCCTGATAAAGCTCATAGGGCAGCGTGCTGGCCGGCGGCCCGGCAAAAGACATTTTGTGGTTTCCTACCCCCCGTCCCGTCAATATTAAAGCAGAGCGTCACCCCTGCCAGCAGATCGCCTAATTGTTTGGAACAGCTGTAATCAAAGGTCATCGACGTATTGGGCGTGCCTGTCGCCAGCGGGTTGACGGTGCCAAAATTAACCGTCTGAACGTTACTCACTGAACAAACCACGGCGTGGCTTACGCCCGGAGACAGCAACAGCACCGCCAGCAGCAACCATTTTTTTAGACTCACGCGGATAACTCCTGTCTCAAAAAGCCGCAGCCCGGCTAGCGGCATACTATGGGTCCGATATTCGGTATGCTCTTTTGGTTTTCAGGGTAGTCAAACTCGGCGAGGCAACTGCCGTTTTCCGTTGTCACCCGAAGCTGATTATGCAGCTCAAGCGCGTCAAAGTAGGCCATACCATCAAATCCGACGACGGTCTCCTGCCCGCTTCCCGCCAGCGATCTGACGGGACTTCCCTCGACGATTGCTTTACCTCTGACATCCACCAGCAGCACCTGCGCCGCCCGAACCGGCTTGATCTCAAAATTCACCAGCGTGCCGGAGCGATCTGCCGGCGTGGCGTTAAGGCTAACGTTGCGGATCCGCATATTGGCCGGGAGATTCATCGGATCGATGCTTATCAGGTTGTTTTGATAGCTGTTTAGCGGCGTCACCAGCAGCAGGCCGCTGCTGTCGCTGTTGCCTACAAGGTTATTTTGCAGCTTGACCGGCACGTCAGGTATACCGTCGGTAGATACCACGGCAAAACCGTTGTTGATCTCCCGGGCGGCAAATACCCCGCCGCCCATCATCACCAGCGAACCCGTTGCGCCCGCATAACCGTAGTGGTTATCAGGAATGCTGCGGAAGCCGGTATAGACGCGGCCATAACGCCCCAGGTAACCCACTTCGCCCTGACCGCTTTGCTGCGAACTCTGCTGGCTGCCGGCCACGTTCCAGCCGACGCCGCCTTCAGACGGCGGTGCCTGGCTGGCATTAAGCTGATAACCCATCTTGTCGCCGGTACGCTGCACCGTTGCGCTGGCGGTAAGGTTATTTTGTGTACTTACGGTCATCATCAGATAAACACTCCGGTCGCGGGTGTTATCCACGTTCTGATTAAAGCTGGCGCTGAGGGAGATGCTTTCAGTAATCGATTTAAACCAGCTGGCGTTGGCGTAACGGACAGCGCTTTGATCCGGATAGCGAAACTGCAGGTAGCTGAGGCTAAGATTCCCGCCCTGGCCAAAGTTATACCCCAACACCGCACTGCCGCTGAAGGTAGGCGGAGGCGCGCCATAACGTGTTGCGACATCGTGATAATCCCCTGAAGTGGCCGTGGCGCTGGAGCTAAAGTTGAAGCGCCCGCCGGACCAGCGATAGCCCAGCCCGTACAGATAGCCGTTCTCCCCTGCGTCAGCGCTGGCGGCCAGCGCTGTAGAAATTGTTCCCGCCTGACTTCCGGGGATCCAGTCGCTGCTTATTCCGCCATTTACCAGGCTGTTGCTGGCTTCAAAATGGCCGCCGGCGGTCAGGCTGTTGCTAAATCCACGGCGCCATGTACCGCTCAGCGCGGGTTCGCTACCGTAGTCAAAAGAGGAGTAGCCGTAGTTCTTTCTGACCACGCCCAGCTCGAGAGACCAGTCCGTCAATCCCTCTCGCAGTAAAAGCTGATCGTTATAAAAAGAGAAGTTCTGTACGCTGGTTCTGCCCAGCGCATCCGTCATCATTACCTGAGCATTCCCTGCTCCGGTGATGTTTGGCAGAGTATTCAACTGGAAACTGCCCGCCGGCACTTCGCCGTTGTAATATTTGACCCCGTTGACATACAGCTCAACGCTTGAGGGTAGCGTGGCCGAACCGAGAAAGGCGGGCAGCGGCGTCGTTGGCATATAGGGCTTGAGGCCAAAATCAGTGCCGACTTTTATCCCGGCGATGCGAGTCTGCCGGGACCAGGCGAGAGAACTGGTCAGCGTGTCGCCGAGGCTAACCGCCACCATTTGTTCGGGAAACGAAGTGCGCCAGCTGGTATCCAGGCGGCTGAAGGACGAACCATTGTTCTGCTCCGTGGAGTAGCGGGTCAACTGGGTGGAACTGAGCACCCCCGCCGAGCTAAACACACGGAACTCACTGAATGAGTTGAAGTTGCTTTCTTTCCCTCCGTCGGCATAGAGGTCGTAGTTCAGCAGCGCGCCAAAGGCATTGGCGGCTGTCGGCGCGGAGATATCAGACTGATTAAGCTGGGTGGTTTTCAGATCCAGCAGGCTCAACGGCGCGGTCAGCGCCAGCGTTTGCTGCTGCACGTTATAGTCAACCGACACCTGCGGAAGGTCATTCAGGTAAAAAGGCGGCTGCGCCTTTTCCGGCAGACGAATGCCCAACTGACGGAGGGCCATAGCATCGGCGTAAAGTTTTCCTTCGGCATAGCCAAGGTGAACCAGGCCCACGGAATTACCGTTTACCGTCGTGTCGAGATATAAATCAACGCCTACAGGCTGGGTTGTCCCATTAGTGACCGCATTCTGAGGTAAGTCATTATTAGTATTCTGTGCTGCCGTCGTGCCTGAGAAAAATAAACCATTAAGCAAAATAATTTTTACCAGAGAATATGGCCAGTCATAGATCTTGTTCTGTTTTTTGACCATTGATAGTGACTTCAACTTTTCCACTAGGGTAAGCATCACCGGCAGACGATGATATTATCCACCGCATAGTTGAACCTGGAAGAACATAACCCAAAAGACCCGGCGTAATCGTTTTTCGCGCACCATTAGCAGAAATAAACGTCATGGCTGAAAGCTGAGCATGACTGTTTCCCTGATTACGCACATCAACAAATGTTTTGCCGTCGATCTTAATTAATGACCATTTCAGCTTCACCGAGTTTTCCCCCTCCCCGGCGGGCAGCAGAAATACCGGAACTGAATAGCGCATCACATATTGAATTTTATTTCGCTGCGGACGAGTCTGGGGTAGCTCATCGATAAACAAGCGGTACGCCTGTTCAGCCTGGCTGGGAGGAGGTCCCGTGCGGATCACACGAATAAGCTGACGCTCTCCCGCTGGCAGCGTCACAACCGGCGGGCTGATCACCAGCCCCTGAGACGCCGACAGCTTGTCGGCATAGCCATCCTGCTGCCAGTTAAAAACGCGCACCTGAGCGTTGAGCGGCGCGTCACCTTCATTGCTCAACCAGATACCGTCTGCGTTTTGTGCTGCCCTTAAGGTCAGATTAACCGGTGATATTTGCAGGCCACCGGCTAACGCCTCTCCGCCCAGCGCCAATAGCAGGCCCGCGCAGGCAAAACGCCCACCTAATTTCAATTTCATCCGCTGTCCTGAAATCAGTAGTTAACGTTGACGGTGACCGTATCCGCGTAGCTATCGGGCGTGAAGTTGGCGCTTGCCGCCGTCGCATAGACGGTATAAGTTTGCGCGGCCCCGGTCCCGGTCCCCGCCACGCCGTTACCTACCGTGGTTGTCGTCGCGGTGTTGCCCCAGACAGGTCCGGTAGCGGAGGTCTGGTTCAACTGATAAGGGACTTTATCGGTGTTGGTGGCGGAGTTAGCCACGGATGACATTGCCCCCGATCCAGTGGTGGTGCCTCCGTTCGCCGCCGATGGCGCGAGGCCGATAAAATAAGGCGTCGTCTTCGAACAGTTAACGGTGAAGGTATTGCTTTGTGAGGTATTTACTGCACTGGCGTTGACCGTCCCCAGGTTAATATTCGAGCCGCTGCCGGCGGTCACCGCGCAGGACTTTTGAATAGTAATCAAAACCTGAAACGTACCGTTTGCCACCGCCGCATTAGCCGATGGAATAATCGCAAACGCAGTACAAGAAAGAATTAAGCGTGCTGCAGTGGCTGAATTCATATCCTTAACCTTATTCAAATGACTCAATCATGCTTCGTCAATTTGCAACGAAGCGGTAGGGGATGACTTAACGTCAGTCTGTGTTCACTTTTATACAGGCAATAAATCCCATAATTCGTCGTTAATATAATCGTCAAAAAAACCTGATAGCTGCCGATAAAATATCGCCAACTAAACTTCCCTCTTCATTACGGAGTCTTCCCTGCCCGAACGTTCAGTTTATAACCAGAAAATGAGCTTTTTCTTTCGCCATGCAGAGCCCACAGGTCAGAAAAAAATCAGTATGTTACGTCATCACTTAGTTGAAATTTAGTTTAGAGATCCGGAAATAACCAACCGTGAACTCAAATTCAATAAAACGGCGCACAGGCAAGATATTCTCAATAAAAACAACAATTTAACTACTCACTCACCCCCCGTTATGAAAAGTGAAAAGAATATATCCGTCAAATTGTGATATTCATCACAAATAATGATTAAGTGCTGCTTAATTAACAATTTACAGAATTTATAAAAAAGAGTTGTATATCGGCGCCGTTTGATTCAAGTTATGCTCCGACTATTTACGGCCCGGTGATAATAATTATATAGGGGTCAGTAAGTTACAAAAAAACACACATTAACTACAGTCAACTACGGGGTTACCAAGTCAGTGGCAAGTTCAAACAAACTCACGCTATTCATCATTCTGTTCATGATAGCGGGGATCTTTACCGGTGCGGCCATCCACGAATACGCCGCGGCCGAGGTCATCAAAAGCTATGCCGATAACATCACGCTGTTCACCGATATCTTTCTGAGACTGATTAAGATGGTGATTGCACCGTTGGTCTTCAGTACCCTGACGGTGGGGATCATGAAGCTGGGTGAGACCTCCACCATTGGCCGCGTGGGCGGGAAAGCGATGGTCTGGTTCGTCTCCTCTTCCGTGCTGTCTATTCTGGTCGGCCTGTTTATCGTCACTCTCGAACATCCGGGTGCGGGCATGAACCTGCAGGTCCCGGCGGAAACCGTGCAGACCGGCCTCGCGGTAAGCGGCATGACGCTGAAGGCGTTTATCTCCCACACCATTCCAACCAGCATTGCTGGTGCGATGTCGGACAACGAGATCCTGCAGATTGTGGTCTTCTCTATGTTCTTCGGTATCGCAGGGGCCTCTTTGGGTGAGAAGTTTAACGCGCCGCTGGTGGGCGCGCTGGATGTGGTTTCCCACATTATGCTGAAAGTCACCGGTTACGTAATGTACGTTGCGCCGCTGGCGATCTTCGCCGCTATCTCTTCGGTGATTGCGACCCAGGGCCTGGGCATTCTGCTGAACTACGCTTCGTTTATCGGCGGCTACTATGTGGCTATCGTGCTGACCTGTGTGGTGCTGATTAGCGTCGGCTACATGGTACTGAAGCGCGATGTTTTCCGCCTGCTGGCGATGCTGAAAGATCCGGTTCTGGTTGCCTTTACCACCAGCTCCTCCGAAGCCGCCTACCCGAAAACGCTGGATCAGCTAACCCGCTTTGGCTGCTCGCGCAATATCGCCTCGTTTGTGCTGCCTATCGGTTACTCCTTTAACCTCGTGGGCTCGATGGTCTACTGCTCCTTTGCATCCATGTTTATTGCTCAGGCCTACAACGTTCACCTCTCCTTCTCCGAAATTGCCGTGCTGATGCTTACGCTGATGCTGGCGTCGAAAGGGATTGCCGGGGTACCGCGCTCCGCGCTGGTGGTGCTGGCGGCGACTATTCCAAGCTTCAATATTCCGGTGGCGGGTATCCTGCTGCTGATGGGCATCGACCACTTCCTGGATATGGGCCGCTCGGCCATCAACGTGCTGGGCAACGGCGTGGCAACGGCGATGCTGTCCAAAAATGAAGGGATGCTGGAAGAGACCGACACCGTAACGGTGGAAGAAGTTAAGGCATAAAAAAAGGGGCTACCTGCGGGTAGCCCCTTTCCTGTTATCTACGCAATTAAGCCACCGCAGAATCCAGCAGCTCCATCTCTTCGCTGTTCAGCAGCTTCTCGATGTTCACCAGAATCAGCATACGTTCACCCAGCGCGCCGAGGCCTGTCAGGTACTCGGTAGACAGCGTGACGGCAAACTCAGGAGCTGGACGAATCTGGTCGGCGGTCAGCGACAGCACGTCAGACACGCCGTCTACCACAATCCCGACTACGCGCTTCTCGAGGTTGAGCACGATAACCACGGTATTGTCGTTATATTCCACGCCGTCCTGCTCGAACTTCAGGCGCAGATCGATAATGGGGACAATCACGCCACGCAGGTTGGTCACGCCTTTGATAAAAGCAGGCGTATTCGCGATACGCGTTACCTGATCGTAACCGCGGATCTCCTGCACCTTCAGGATATCAATACCGTACTCTTCATCGCCGAGAGTAAATACCAGAAACTCCTGGCCTACATTTTCCCCAGTCAATTTTGTCACATTCGTTAGTGCAGTCATTTGCGTACCTATTTTCTTATGCGGTTAATCAGGCGACGGTAAGCGCCAGACGTTGTTCACGGTTTAGCCCCTGCAGCGCAGAAACATCGACGATCAGCGCCACGCTGCCGTCACCCAAAATGGTGGCAGCAGAAATGCCCGGTACCTTGCGGTAATTGCTTTCCAGGTTTTTCACCACCACCTGGTGTTGACCAATCAGCTGATCGACCAGCAGCGCGTAGCGGCGTCCTGCGCTTTGCAGGATAACGACGATGCCCTGCGTGGCTTCAGTTTTCGCACCCTGAACGTCAAAGACTTTCCACAGTTCAACCAGCGGCAGGTATTCGCCGCGTACTTCCAGCACGCGCTCGCCGCCCGCCAGCGGGTGCAGATCTTCTTCCTGCGGCTGAAGGGATTCCATTACCGCGTTCAGCGGCAGGATAAACACTTCATCGCTCACCTTCACCGACATGCCGTCGAGGATGGCGAGCGTCAGCGGCAGGAGAATACGAATAGTGGTACCGGAGCCGGCTTTCGACTGAATCTCAACGTGCCCGCCCATCTCCTGGATATTACGTTTCACAACGTCCATGCCGACACCGCGGCCAGAAACGTCGGTGACCTGCTCGGCGGTGGAGAAGCCCGGCGCGAAGATAAGCATCCCTACTTCATCGTCGGTCATACTTTCACTGACCGGCATGCCCTGAGAAATCGCCTTCGCCAGAATACGCTCGCGGTTAAGTCCCGCCCCGTCGTCGGTCACTTCAATGCAGATATTGCCGCCCTGATGCTCAGCGGACAGGATCAGGTTGCCGACTTCTGACTTCCCGGCTGCGCGACGTTTCTCCGGCGACTCAATACCGTGGTCGAGGCTGTTACGCACCAGGTGCGTTAACGGGTCGATAATGCGTTCGATCAGGCTCTTATCCAGCTCGGTTGAGCTGCCCATCAGCGTCAGCTCAACCTGCTTATTCAGCTTACCGGCAAGGTCGCGTACCAGCCGCGGGAAGCGGCTGAAGACGTACTCCATCGGCATCATGCGAATCGACATCACCGATTCCTGGAGATCCCGCGCGTTACGCTGCAGCTGCCCCATGCTGGTGATCAGCTCGCCGTGATTCACCGGATCGAGCTCGTTAGAACGCTGGGCCAGCATTGACTGGGTGATCACCAGCTCACCGACCAGGTTGATCAGCTGGTCCACTTTCTCAACCGCCACGCGAATGCTGGTCGACTCTGATGCTCGTGCCGCTGGCTTATCGCGCTCCACGCGCCCTGTCGCAGGGGTTAACGGCTCAGGCAGGCCAGCTTTTTGCACGGCGACGGCCGTTTGCGCTGGCGCTTCTGGTACAGCGACGGAGGTTGTCTCCGCGACGGCTGGCGCGCTGGCGGCAACAACCGGCACAAAGCTGATTTGCTCGGGCTCAATCACGAAGCAAAGCACAGCCGTAATGTCATCTTCGCTGACGCTGGTTTCCAGCGTTGCCGTAATAGAAGCCACATCCTTCACAACATCGCTCAGGGTGCCAAGATTACCCAGCTCCTCAAGCATCAGATCGCGCTCGGCCTCTTTCAGCCCGTCGATCACTACGCGCAGTTTGCCGCCGTTATCGCCAGCCGCAGCAGCCTGCCGCTCCGTCTCTACCACGGAGAGTTTGGCCGGTGCCGAAGGGGCTTCGCCCTTCGCTTCCAGGGCCAGCTGGCGCAGCGCTTTGCAAATGTAGTCGAAGCTTGCGGCATCCGGCTCTTCAGAGTTTTTATAAGCGTCCAACTGTTCTTGCATAATATCCTTGGTTTCCAAAAACAGGTTGATGATATCGGTGTTAAGCTGCATCTCACCGCGCCGCGCTTCGTCGAGCAGGTTCTCCATCAGGTGCGTCGTTTCCTGCAGGATGGAGAAGCCAAACGTTCCGGCACCGCCCTTAATGGAGTGGGCTGCACGGAAAATAGCGTTCAACTGTTCAGAATCAGGCGCCTCGGGGACCAGATCCAGAAGATGCTGCTCCATATCGGCCAACAGCTCGTCGGCTTCGTCAAAAAATGTCTGGTAAAAATCGCTAATATCCATGCTCACGCTATCACCTCGTACCTGCTTGTGGCGCAACTGTGTTATTCGCCGGAGCCGCCGTAGTATCCTGCTGCAGAACGCTAAGAGGCTGGTTATCGCTCTCGGAGTTCTCATGCATGATGGCGTCTTCGGTCTGTTTATTAAGCACCAGCAAACTGATGCGACGGTTAATGGCGTCACCGCCTCCGCGTTTGGAGAGGCTCATCTGCGAGGACATCCCGATAACGCGCAGCACTTTGCCGTCGTCGAGACCGCCCGCCACCAGCTCACGGCGGGAGGCATTCGCGCGGTCAGCGGAGAGTTCCCAGTTGCTGTAACCGCGCTCGCCATTAGCATAGGGCAAATCATCGGTGTGGCCTGACAGACTGATTTTGTTCGGAATACCGTTCAGCACTGGCGCGATTTTGCGCAGAATATCGCGCATATAGGGCTCCACTTCCGCACTGCCGTTTTTAAACATCGGGCGGTTCTGACTGTCGATGATCTGAATGCGCAGCCCCTCCTGAACCAGATCTATTTGCAGGTGCGGACGCAGCGCTCGCAGTTTTGGGTCGGACTCAATAAGCTGGTCCAGGTCCCCTTTGATACGCTTCAGGCGGTTAGCCTCCATGCGCTTGCGGAGCTCTTCAATATTGGGCTGTTTCTTCACTTCCCCCTGCTGCTGGGTAACGTCATCGCCGCCGCCGGGGATCGGACTTTGGCTGTCGGAAATGCGCTGCCCGCCGGTAATGGCCTGGGCCAGCGGCGTACGGAAATAGTCAGCAATTTGCGCCAGCTCTTTCGGGCTGGAGATGGATATCAGCCACATCACGAGGAAGAAGGCCATCATCGCGGTCATAAAGTCCGCGTAGGCAATTTTCCATGAGCCGTGAGCCGCCCCGCCGTGTCCCTTATGCTTGCGACGCTTTATGACAACGATGGGATGGGCCTGATTTTTCATACTTCTTCTTCCGTCGCGCGCTGCGCGTTCGGTGAACGTACTGCTCTGACGTGCTCTTCCAGCTCAACGAACGATGGACGTTCGCTGGAGTACAGCGTTTTACGACCAAATTCCACCGCGATTGGCGGCGCATAACCATTGAGGCTGGACAAAAGTGTAACCTTTACGCACTGCATCATTTTGGTGGTTTCAGCGCTTTTCTGGCGCAGTACTGTGGCTAATGGAGAAATAAAACCATAGGCCAGCAAAATACCAAGGAAAGTTCCCACCATGGCGTGCGCAATTAACGCCCCTAATTCCGCAGCAGGACGGTCTGCGGATGCCAGCGCGTGAACAACCCCCATTACTGCAGCAACAATACCGAAGGCAGGTAATGAATCACCCATCAGCGCAAGGCTGTTCGCTGGTATTTCCGCTTCACTTTCATGGGTCTCGATTTCTTCATCCATCAGCGCTTCAATTTCGAAAGTATTCATATTTCCGCTGATGATCAAACGCAAATAGTCGACAATAAAATCAAGCATCATGGCGTCCGCTAAAATACGCGGATAGCTGGCGAAGATTTCGCTTTCTTTAGGGTTTTCGATGTCTCTTTCAAGTGAAAACATCCCCTGCTGACGCGACTTAGCCATCAGACGATAAAGCAATGCCATCAGGTCCATATACATGCTTTTGGTATATTTTGAACGTCTGAAGAGCAGCGGCAGCGCTTTTAAGGTGCCCTTAATTGCTTTGCCGTTATTCCCTACGATGAACGCCCCAATACCCGCCCCACCAATGATTACAAATTCAGCAGGTTGATAAAGTGCGCCAAGGTGGCCGCCGGTTAACATGTAACCGCCGAACACTGTCCCTAAAACAACCAGGTAACCTATTAAAATCAGCACGAGATCATCCTTACGCCGTTGAGTGTAGCGAGGATGCCAGGGGGGCAGATGCAGCATCATGTTTGGGCATAAAAAAAGCAGCGGTAATTGCTCACCGCTGCTGGAATGCGCAAACACAGAATCTGTTATACGGCCTGTTCCACCTGGTCATCCAGCAGTTGTGGAATAATATCGGCAGCATTCTGGGAAAGTTTACGTCTTTTTACCGCCCTTGATGGCGGCTGGCACAGACTGCAGGCAAAGCTGCCGACCGGCTGGTGTGCGTGGGTGATAAAATTGCCCCCACAGCAGTTACACTGGCTTAACTGGAGCATGCCGCTCTCAACAAAACGCACCAGCGTCCATGCGCGAGTCAGCGCCAGAAGCGGGCCGTCCGCCTGGGAAGGACATTGTTCAAGGTAGAGTCGATAGGCTTTAATGACCGCATCAACGCCGGTACAAAGGCCGCTGCGAAGTAAAAACTGCCAGGCATTGCAGAACATGGAAGCATGAATATTTTGCTCCCAGGTCATAAACCAATCAGTAGAGAAAGGCAGCATCCCTTTAGGAGGTGGACTTCCACGGAGTTCTTTGTAGAGTTTAATCAGGCGACCGCGGCTCAACTGCGTTTCGCTTTCCAGCATTTGCAGTCGGGCCCCAAGGGTTATCAGCTCCATGGCGAGCTGAATGTCACGAGCTTCCTGGACAATACTTTTCTCGCTCATTTGTTATGCCCTTTTTTTCTTAGGTGCCTCGGCAGGCGTCGACACCTCATTCAATAAACGGGTAGATAACAAAATACCGGTATGAATTTGCTGTAAATCATCCACACGGGAGTCTTGTGTTAAGCGAGTAATCGCCTGGCTTTCGCTAAAGCGGAACTGACAAATTAATTGGTTAGTTTCTGCCAGTTTAACCATTTGGGGTAACGTGAGTTCCCCGAGAGTATTAGCCATATCTTCTGCGATGCCCAGACGAAACATGGCTGAAGGTTTGTCCTGACTTATAAGACGCTGTGCAAGCAATAAGTACGACAAATTTATGTCGTAAATATGTTTTAGCAACTCGGAAGTATGCATTTTTTCCATCCCGAATAACCAACTATTATTGTATGCGGCCTAGCCTAAATATTTCGGATGACAGTAAGGTGTCAACATCAGGAAATTCTCCAGAAACTTACGACTGTAAGAAACCGAAGCGATGCTTCGCGCCATTACTGTTTTCTGAACTATTAGGGGGTTGTTACCGCACCCCGCGATGTCGCCGGGTCTCCCCGGTTAAATTAAAACAATCGTTACGGCCAAAATGCACGGATAAATCCTGGCTCTGACTTAGCCCTCCGCGTACTGCAGTAGAAGCTGTTTCCCTGACAAAGCCCGAACGCCTGTTGGCGTTCATCATTTTATTACAAAAAACTAAGATTTTTCCTAATTCGGGCAAACTCTACTCGCAGCCCCAAGCACATACAATGCAGCCATCGGCGATTTTAGAATTTATGTGACGCAGATCACATAAATACATCAATCCTTGAAGTGAAAAGCATCAGAATCGCTTTTCATTTGCTTACTTTTTCATCGTATTAAGAATTTTCCCGAGGAGAGATGACGAATAGTGATACTGAAATATCACAACATCCTGAGTTATCTTTGCTTTTTATCCTATCCCGGCGCACAGGAATGCCTGAGCGATCACATTTTACGTAAGCTGTAGGTCGTAATCTGCCGTTATTCATAGACTTAAATCAAATTATAGCGGCATTTTAACCGAACGTTATGATTTCAAAAGCGCCAGTTAGCGAAAGTGATCACCCGATCCAGGTTCGCAAATTAATCTGTTCCTCTTATGGCAAATTTTTGAAAATCGACTATCAAAAGATGTTGCAAATTCGTTTCATAAGAATAACTAAACAATTCACATGCGTGACTTCACATTTTGACGAGCCATAAGCGTTGCGCCTGACCCGCATCTGGTGTAAGAAAATGTTAACAATTCACACAAAAAATGTGGAGGATCTGTATGAGCTATCATCATGTGCTGGTTGCCGTTGCCGTCACGCCAGAAAGCCATCGACTGGTACAAAAGGCCGTCTCTATCGTCAAACCCGTCAACGGAAAAATTACCCTCGTCACGCTGGCCTCCGATCCCGAGTTGTACAATCAGCTTGCCGCCCCGATGCTGGAAAATCTGCGCGATCTGATGCTGGAAGAAACCCATCTTTTCCTTGATGAACTAAAATCAAAAGCACAGTATCCTGTTGAAAAGGTAATTATTTCCACAGGGGAACTAAGTGAACTTATTCTCAGTATCTGTGAAAAACAGGATGTGGATTTGGTGCTTTGTGGCAATCATAACCAGAGTTTCTTCAGCAAAATCACCTGCTCAGCCCGAGCGGTGGTAGCCTCGAGCCAGATTGATGTGCTGCTGGTGCCACTTTAAAAACGTCCCGGTAGAAAGCGGAGCTGGCTTGGCGGTTGTGGCCTCTCCTGAGCGATTACCCCGGTTATTCCTTAGTGGCTAATTGCGGTAATTTACGAAAAATCATTTTTTTATCCTGGTATATTTCCTTTTTCCTAACAGGAAAACACGTGTCGAAATAAACGACACGGTTTTCGTATTCTTTTTGCCTGAACAGGGGCCGCTTCGCTCTCATTCTCCCCCGGCTCATGTCCGCCTGAGCATCGCGCTCTCTTCTTCAGGCTCAACCTCTTCATGCCAGAACCCTGCGGATTCACGATATGTACAAAAAACAATTCATTAGCCGCGC
The DNA here is from genome assembly GCF_900635955.1 of Cedecea lapagei. Taxonomy (GTDB): domain Bacteria; phylum Pseudomonadota; class Gammaproteobacteria; order Enterobacterales; family Enterobacteriaceae; genus Cedecea; species Cedecea lapagei. Next base: position 1,734,345 of record NZ_LR134201.1, on the reverse strand, counting down.
CAGCCAATTCTTCCCTGTTGATGCCTCAGGTTCGCTTACTTTTTAAGCTTCCGCGCCTCAATGCCCGTTCCTCATCGCCGTTTCACTCTCCTCTAGCCACCGTTTTTTTGTTTTATATAGGCATTAACGGATCGCTTAATTACCCCTCAAGTGGGGTAAAGGTGATCTCATCCCGCTTACGCAAAAAATATTAAAATTAACTAAAAAGAAAAAAATGATTAACATGCCATAAAGCCGCGCGGGGCTGTCAGAGCTGCGGTTGATATAGGCAATAAGGCGAAGTCCCACCAGCAAAGATGAAATATATTCTATATCAAATACAGCAAGTTACATCAAAAATATACGAATCATGGTTGCAGTTTCTTTTATTTTGTAAAAAAATTAAAGAAATAAAAATAGCCTTCTCCGGGTCGTTCCCCTGACCGGGCAGACGCGTATTTTTATTCGCTCCCCTTAAGCATTGCTCATAGAAATAAGGATATTTATATGCCCGCTGCCAGCATGATCCAGAAACTTAATGCGCAAATTAACCGTGAATTTTATGCCTCTCACCTGTGCCTGTATCTGAGCGCGTGGTGCACCAGGAACCACCTGACCGGCAGCGCCGATGTTCTTCGTGGTCAGGCTCAGAACCACGTTACGCACATGATGCGGGTCTTTAACTTTATGAAACGGGCAGGCGGTATGCCGAGCGTTGACACGATGACGCCGCCTGAATGCCAATGCCTGAACCTGGAAGAGCTGTTTCAACGAACGCTGGATGATTACCACCTGCGCCACGAAACGCTGACTATGCTGAAAGAAGAAGCGAAAGCGGCCAATGCCGATAAAATTGTGAGTTTTCTGACGACGTTAAGCAAAGAGCAGGATCGTGATGGAGAGCGGCTACAAATGATCCTTGCAGAGGTGCGTAGCGCCCGAAAAGCGGGCCTGTGCATGAGCCAGACTGACCAGCATCTGCTGAATCTGGTCGAAAAAGAGTACCACTGATGAGCTCTTTATAGAGGGAAAAGCACCTGCTGAAGGCGGGTGCTTTTTTCTTGCTCTGGTGCGGCATGGCCCCTGGCGTCCAGAAAGCGGGACTAGTGCGCTTCTTTCTGCTGGGTAAATTTCAGCTCGATCAGGGCAATCGCTTTCTGAATCGCGCGGCGCGTTACCGGATCTACAGCGGCAGGGTGGCTGGTAAAATCGATGGTTTTCAGCTGCTCCGACATCTTTTCACGGACTTCAACCGGCGCAATAACGTCGATCACGTCAAGAATTTGTTTAATCACTAACTGACAAGCCACGACGTCGGAAACCAGTTCCTGATCGGCAGAGAGGTGTTCGGCCATTTTAATCTCCTGTTTTATTTGCGCGACAGTCTACCTGCGCCTCTCCGCTCGAGGCAACAGAACATTCGGTGGAAAAGCCTCATCAACGGTTGTACGGGTTCAAGCGGGAGGCGAAAGCCCTGTTGATTTATTTTTCGGACTGCCAGCAGGCAACCCGGTGCCCCGGCGCAATCTCGCGCATTTCAGGAGGCTGCTGGCGGCAGCTAGCCATGACCCTCGGGCAACGGTCTGCAAATTTACAGCCGCCCCCCTCACCGCCAGCTTCGCCCCTGAGCCCGCCTGGCTCCAGCATTTGAATATGCGGGTCGGCAATGGGGATGGCGGCCAACAGCGCTCGGGTATAGGGGTGAGCCGGTTGGCGATATAACGTTTCCGCAGGGGCCTCCTCCACCAGCGTCCCCAGGTACATCACCCCGATACGGTCTGAAATATGGCGAACCATCGACAAATCGTGAGCGATAAACAGGTAAGTCAGCCCCAAAGCCTGCTGCAAATCCTGCAGGATGTTCACGACCTGAGCCTGCACCGACACATCAAGGGCGGAGAGTGGCTCATCGCAAACAACGAACTCAGGGTTCACCGACAGTGCCCGGGCAATACTGATACGCTGCCGCTGACCGCCGCTAAATTCATGGGGAAAGCGGTCGAGGTGCCCACGGCTTAACCCTACCTGCTCCAGCAGTTCCAGCGTTCGACTTTGCCGCCGTTTTGCATCGTAGCCGTGAATGCGCATGGGTTCCGCAATCAGCTGCGCCACCGTCATTCCGGGGTTGAGCGAGGAATATGGATCCTGGAAAACGGCCTGCATGCGGCGGCGAACAGGTTTGAGCTGACGTTCGTCTAGCGCGGCAATATCGCGCCCGTCGAACTCTATCTCGCCATCGGTCACCTCGAACAATCTCAACAAACTACGGCCAAGTGTCGATTTACCGCAGCCCGACTCTCCGACCAGACCGTAGGTTTCCCCTGGAAAAATATCAAAGCTAACGCCATCCACGGCTTTGACCGTAATCCCACGGCCGAACCAGCTCCGATCGGAGGTGAAATGCTTACGTAAATTACGGATACGAATTAAAGGAGAAGGGTCAGACATTAGCGGCCTCTTTTTCCCACAGCCAGCAGCTAACCTCGTGGCCGCCAGCAAGCGTGTGTTTTGGCGCAGGCATGTCGCAAACGGCCATGCGCTGCGGGCAGCGAGCGGCAAAGGGACAGCCCGGCGGCGGATTCAGCAGACCGGGCGGGCTCCCTTCTATCGGCGACAGGCGCTCTTCACTGCCATCAGCTCGAGGCAGGGAGGCAAGAAGGCCGCGCGTGTAAGGATGAGCGGGCCGGTAAAAAATCGCCTCAACGCTCCCCTGCTCCATCACCAGCCCGCCGTACATCACCACTACACGCGAACACACCTGCGCAACCACGCCCAGGTCATGAGTGATCAATAAAATCGCCGTCTCCGTTTGCTGCTGAAGATGCTTAAGCAGGCGAAGGATCTGTGCCTGAATGGTGACGTCCAGCGCGGTGGTTGGCTCATCGGCAATCAATAAAGAAGGATTGCACGACAGCGCTATCGCTATCATTACCCGCTGGCGCATACCGCCGCTAAATTCATGCGGATACTGCTCATAACGCTTTTCCGGCTGGCTAATCCCCACTTGGACGAGCATGGCAATCGCCTTCTCTTTCGCCGCTTTTCTGCCCAGGCGTTGGTGACGAATAAGGATTTCGCTCATCTGCCGTCCGACAGTCAACACCGGGTTCAGCGCCGTCATCGGGTCCTGAAAAATCATCGCTATCTCACTGCCGCGCAGGTGGCGCATTTGCTCCGGCGTTTTGCGAGCCAGATCTTCACCCTGAAAGCGAATATGCCCGTCAACGACCTTGCCGTGACTCCCCAGCAAATTGATTACCGATTTGCAGGTAACGCTTTTACCGCAGCCTGACTCTCCAACAATGCCCACAACTTCCCCCCGCTGCACGCTAAAACTCACGCCACGTACCGCATGGACTTCACCCTCGCGGGTAAAGAAGGATGTTTTCAGGTTATCGATTTCCAGAAGATTATTCATCACGGTTTGCCCCCGGCTCAAAGGCAGTCCGGAACACGTCGCCCAGCACGTTAAAGCTCAACACCGTCAGCAGGATTAGCACGCCGGGGAACATGGCAAGCCAGGAAGCTTCGCCGATGTAAGACTGAGCGTTATTCAGCATGCTGCCCCAGGAGGCATCTGGCTGCTGCACGCCAAGACCAAGAAAGCTCAATGTAGACTCCATTAAAATGGCAGAGGCAATATTCAGCGTCGCCGCCACAACGATCGTCGGCAAAATAGTAGGGATGATATGGCGGGCAATAATCCGCAGAGGATGCTCGCCGGAGGCTCGCGCGTAAATGACATATTCACGCTCTTTTAGCGTCAAGGTTTCTGCGCGAATCAGACGCGACATGCTCATCCAGGTGAGTGCGCTGATGATCAAAATAATATTGGCAATCCCGGGCTTCAGGTAAGCATTGAGTACCAGCAGCAGGAAAAAGGCGGGGATTGACATCAGTATATCCACCAGCCTCATTAGCAGGCTGTCTATTTTACCGCCGAAGTAACCGCTGATTGTGCCTACCAGCGTGCCGATAAGCGTAGAAAACAGCATCGCCAGAAAGCCGACCATCAGGGAAATCTGCCCGCCATATAGCGCACGCGTAAAGTAGTCTCTGCCATATTCATCCGTGCCAAACCAGTGCCTCGCATCAGGAGGCAGCATCCGCGCCTGAAGCGACATCTGGTTTGGGTCCCATGGGCTGAACAACGCCGATAATGACGCCAGGGCAAAAAACACTAACATTGCCAGTGAAAGCTGAGCGGGAAGGCTCTGTTTCATTCCCTGTTTAACCTGTTTCCATCTTCTGCTCATGATTACCTCAGCGCCTTAATGCGCGGGTCCGCCACGCGATACAGAAGATCGGCCAATAAATTCCCCGCTATCAGCATCAAAGAAGAAAGCAGAATAATCGCCATGATCAGCGGGTAGTCCAGCGAGGTAATAGCCTGGATCCCCAGCAGCCCCATGCCCGGCCAGGAAAAAACGCTTTCCGTAACGTAAGCGCCCGCGATCAGCTCGCCAAAAGAGAGCCCGAAAAGCGTAATGACTGGAAGCAGTACGTTTTTCAGCACATGGCGAAACAGGATAGTGCTGCGGGTCGCGCCATAGGCAAGCTGGGTTTGCACGTAGTCGGCAGAGAGCTGGCTAATGGTGTTAGAGCGGATATAGCGCACATAGCTGGAGAGGTTGTAAAAGGTCAGCGCAATACAGGGCAGAATGCCGTGACGCACCACGTCCAGCCAGCCGTCCTCCAGGCCGATCGTCCTCATTCCCATGCTGGGCAGCCAGTTTAGCTGCACTGAGAACACGGTGATAAGCAGGATGCCAAACCAGAAGATCGGCACCGAAATCCCGACATAGGCAAACAGATTCAGAACATGGTCGAGCCAGCGGTGTTTAAAAGCGCCCGCCAACAGCCCTAACGGGATGGCCAGCAAAATAGCCAGCAGCAGTGAGGCCCCCATCAGGCCCAGGGTTGCCGGAATGCGCTCGGCAATCATCGTCAATACCGGACGGTGATAGATCAGGGAATAGCCCAGGTCACCTTGAAGCAGATTTTTCAGCCACAGCAGATACTGCACCGGCAACGGTTGGTCCAGGCCCATGCTTTGACGAATGCGTTCGATATCATCCGGGCTCATGCGCGGCGTAATATACGCCTGGACAGGATCGCCCGGAGCAAGCTTTACCAGCAAAAAAGAGACCAGCGAGATAAAAAGCAGCATCGGCAGCAGCTGCAATAAGCGCCGGAAAAGAAGGTTATTCATATTTTCGCCTTCCTCAGCCCCGCCTGTGCAAAACAGACCGGGCTGAGGGTCACTCATTGTTATTGTTGATAAATCTTCGACAAGTCCTGGAACATATAAACAGGCTTAGGCTCCGCCTCTTTTGTACCGCCAAAACGTTTATCGACCGCCACGACCGCGTTGGTGTAGGCAACAGGATACCAGGCCATATCGTTGGCTACGGTTTGCTGGATCTGCTTGTAGATAGCCGCGCGCTTCGCCGCATCTGTTTCGGTCGAGCCCTGCTCCCACAAAGCGTCAAATGCCGGGTTCTTATAGTGCGCGTAATTATAGGCTTCATTGCTCATATACAGCGACTTATAGCCGTCCGGCTCAGCCCCCCATGATGTAACCGCCAAGGCTTAGCTCATACGCCGTGTTTTTCATGTCCTGGCTACGCTGAGACATCGCGTTGGCATCCAGAGGCAGTAATTCAACGTTAATGCCTGTCGCCTTGAGCTGCTGCTGGATATAGAGCCCCATGCTTTCCTGAGTTTTATTGCTGTTGATGTACGCCAGGCGCAGCTTCAGTCCCTCCGGCTGCCCGGACGCTTTAAACAAGGCTTTGGCTTTATCGAGATCGTACTTGTACGGCTCCACGTCGCTGGTCTGGTAGAGGGTATCCGGCGTCAGAATAGACGCCGCCGGTTTGGCATAATCGAGAGAGGTGAAAGCCGTTTGCACCAGTTCGTCTTTGTTCAGCGCATAGGCGATGGCCTGACGCAGCGCTTTGCTCTTCATGCTGTCAACGTTCTGGTTGAACGTCATATAGGCCAGCCGGCCCTCCGGGTAGATAATAAAGTCAAACTTGCCGGTAGCCTTCAGGCGGGAGACATCCTGCGGGTCAACCATCTTAAGGTTGATTTCCCCGTTCTGTAGCGCAAGGTTGGCCGAATTTGCGTCCTTCGCGAAACGGTAAGTGACCGAGTCCAGCTTCGGTTTACCGTTCCAGTAATCGTCGAAGCGCGTCAGGGCGTAATACTGGCCTGCGCGGTACTCTTTAAATTTGAACGGGCCGGAGCCAACCGGTGAATCGTTGCGAGCACTTTTTTCAAGGTCACCCTTTTCACTATCAAAGATATGCTGCGGGATCGGGTAGATTTGCACCAGCGTCCCGGCAAAAGCTGCGCTGACCTGCGGCAGCGTGAATTTCACCGTCAGCGGATCCACTTTGCTTACGTTAAGGGGTTTATTGCCATAGACAAACAGGCTGCGGAAAAAGCTGTGCTGCTTTTCATCCAGCAGTTTGTTAAAAGTGAAAACGACGTCGTCGGCGGTAATAGGCTGCCCATCCTGCCATTTCAGGCCGGGCTTCAGCTTCAATGTCCAGGAGAGATTGTCCGCAGAGGGCGTCAGGCTTTCCGCCAGGCCCCATTCAATCTTGTCGCCGTTATAGCTGTAAAGCGGCGAATAGAGCGCCTGCATAATCGTTAACGTAGTACGATCGCTGGCGTATAGCGGGTTCATGGCCAGCGGATCGCCGGAGGTAATACCGATAATCAGGCTGCCTCCCTGTCTGGCTTCTTTTGCCGCCGCAGGTGCTGCTGCGGTCTCTTTTTTCGCGTCATCACAGCCGCTTAATGCCAGGGCCAACGCCGCAACCAGCGCCGACAATACCAGAGGTTTACGCATTGCTTCAGAAACTCCTTGCTCAGTAAGAGCCCGCATAGTGCGACACTCGCCACCGCTTGTAAATGTGCTTAAAAAGCATAAGCTTAACCAGATTTTAGCTATCCGCATCCGGCCTGAATCCGACGCCTGAAGAGGAGATTATTTAGCCGGCGCTCATCGCATAATTTCTCCTCTCAGCCTTATGCGGGCGTAAAAAAGCAGCCTGGTGGCTGCTTTATCACTTCATCCGTTTAAGTTTGCGCTACCGCTCAGCGGAACATCGCCACCGCGTCATGAAGGTGGTGCGCCTGCTTCTCCAGCTCAGCGGATGACAGCACCGACTTCTGAACCAGATTCACGTTCTGCTGCGTTACGCTGTCCATCTCCCGCACGGCCACGCCAACCTGCCCGATCCCCTGGCTTTGCTCTACCGATGCGCTGGCAATCTCCCCCATAATGTCGTTAACCTGCTTTACGGCTTTGAGGATCTCATCCATCGCTTCCCCGGCTTTTTTTACCTGCTGCGAGCCGGTGTGAATATTACTGACCGATTCATTCAGCAACGTTTCAATCTCTTTTGCCGCCCCGGCGCTGCGGCTGGCCAGGTTACGCACTTCGCTGGCGACGACCGCGAACCCCTTCCCCTGTTCCCCGGCTCGTGCCGCCTCAACCGCCGCGTTAAGCGCCAGGATGTTGGTCTGAAACGCAATGCTGTTAATCACCGTCGTGATGTCGACAATCTTGTTTGCGCTGCTGGCGATAACATCCATTGTCTTCACCACCTGTTTCACCGAAGCGCCGCCGTTCATTGCCGTGTTGGTGGCATTCTGCGCCAGATGGCTGGCGTGGCTGGCATTCTCGGCGTTGAGCTTCACCGTACTGTTAAGCTGCTCCATACTGGCGCTGGTTTCCTCCAGGGCGGCGGCCTGCTGCCCGGAACGCGATGAAAGGTCGGTATTCACCCCGGACACTTCGGTGGCGCTGGCACGAATAGCATCGGCGCTGTCACGAATGCGGCTAACCGCCTGCTCCCAGTTCTCCTGCATTTTTTGGATAGGCGGCACCATCAGGCCGATACAGTTGCGACCCAGATCCGGCAGCGTGGTAGCCAGCTCCCCCCGCGCCAGGACATGCATATGGCCGCGTATGATGTTCACCGGTTTTACCAGACAGAACCACAGGTAACGTTCGGTAAAAAGGGTAATCGCGATGCTAATAGCGATTGAAAGCACCAGCATAAACTGAACCCTGTCGATCCCCTCCAGCAGGCCCGCACTCAACGTCAGCCCTTGCTTAAGATTGTGCAGCAGCCAAAGCGTCCCTCCCGCTACGCTTATCCAGGTCAGGGTTGAAAAGATCTGTATCAGCACCACCATCGCTCGAATTTTAATATTGCGAATCACATTCATCTGTCTGTTTCCCCGGTCAAAAATAAAATGCACTTCCTGTGCGGCTTTAGCGACGCGCGTCCTGATTTATTCCCTCGTATACCTGCATAAGTGAAATTAAATCGCGCCGTAGCGCTATTGTCGGCACGTTTCAGCAAAACTTGACGCGTATTTGATCAAAAAATCGCCGCAAATTTTGTGGGGAATTTACGTTAGGTAAAACGTTTTTATGCCGTAATTTGAATTAAGGTTTATTTAAAATTCGAAATTTACAGAATCCGTCCCACCGGGGATTGAAGCAGCTTTTCTCCACGCCTGGCGTGCTACCATGAAAGCGGTTAAGCATGAGGTATTCATAAAGATGAAGCGCATTTATCTGGCCGCTACCGCCCTGTTACTGGGTGGATGCACCGTAAGCAAAACGCCCGTTCCGCTCAACGCCAACGAGCCTGCTGGCGTCGTCCGCCTCGCCTATAACCTGCCGCCGCTGCAGACGGCGAAAGTGGACAAGTTCCTCGCGCAGTCAACGGCCACGCGCCAGTGTCAGCAGTGGGGCTATGCCAGCGCGCTCCCTTACGGCAGCGACATCAAGACCTGTACAACCTACAGCGGCACTCTTTGCCTGAACACGCAGGTTGTCCTTGAGTACCAGTGCCGCGGGGTTAGCGGACCACAATATGCTGGCGTCACCAGTAACTGGTAATTTTTGAATATTCCTCTATTTTTAGTAGCATCCAGCAAAAGAGAACCCTGACGCCAATGTAACAAGCTCCTGACGATAACGCTCTCGCGATGCCGTTTTCAAAACGGCGGCTTGACTCTGTTTATTCATCAGGAAGTTACCATGATTCTTTTGCTGCTACGCGCCCTGCGCCAGCACCGCTGGTTGACGCTACTCTGGCTTGCACTGCTGTTTTCCTCTATTGGCAATGGTCTGACCTACGTTCTGGTCTTCAGCCAGCTTTTAAACAGCCATGCCTCGCCCACCTGGCTGGCTCTCGCCTACGTTCTTTCCCTCGCTCCCGGTCTACCCGCAAGCTTTTTGGGCGTGTGGTTATTAAAGCGCTGGCCACCGTTTTCCGTCCTTATCCTCGGCGAAATCCTGGGCCTGGCGGGCCTGATCCTGCCCTGCCTCGCGCTATCGGGAAGCAGCCCTCTCTTGCTGCTGTTAAGCCAGGCCGCAGCGGCATTTAGCTCCGGCATGACGGTGCCGGTGCTCAGCCAGCTCTTCAAACAAGGACTACCCAAAACCCTGATGCCCGCTGCCGCCGGGATTGAAACGCTGGTGTTTGCTGCCAACGTTATTTTCGGCGTTGGCGCCGGGACACTGCTGTATGGCCACATCAGCCTCTGGCTGATGCTGGCTATCGATGCACTCAGCTTCATCGTCGCCATCGGTTTGCTGTGGCTGGCTGCAGCCGCCTTTACCCCACAGAGTGAAGAGGAAAATAAGTCCGCCCGCGCCGAAAGATTTAGCTGGCGCAGGCTTTCACCTACGCAGAAACGCAGCCTGCTGTTGCTGCCCAGCCTGGCGCTTGTAGGCGCTCCGGTAATGGCTTTGCTACCGGCGCTGGCGCCCTCGTTACCCGGTGATAACACCGACAACGGGCTAATCCTGCTGTTTGCCCGCAGCGCTGGGCAACTGCTGGCGCCGCTGATCCTCAGTGAGAAACTGGTGCGCTATCGTGCCGACGCCACGCTCCCCCTGATGCTTGCGCTGCTACTTTTCACGCTTTGTTATTTCGCCGTGGCGAAATCAGGCAATTTGTGGATTGCCGTGCCGCTGATCGTTACCGCCCATCTCTTCAGCAACTGGTTCTATCTGGTGGCAACGCTTAACGTGATGGACAGCTTTTCCTCAGGGCTGGTCGGCGCGGCAATGGCCTCAGGCTGGCGCCTGCAGCTTTGCCTTACGCTAACCCTACCGCTGGCAACCGGGATGATTGCGGAACATTTTCCAGCGCAGTGGGTCCTGCTCGGGAGCGGCATCACGGGGATTATTCTTGCCTTGTTGATGCTGGGTGACTTGCGAAAACTATCGAATTGTAATTTGATAGCGCGGCGGAATCATTCCGCACTTAATTTTAATAATGATGATGACAGTAAGACAGGTGGATAATGGCACTTTATAAAGCAACACTTGCAGGGGCATTAGCTCTGGCACTCGCGGGCTGTGTAGCACCGGCAAAAACAACGACGGCGGTTACCGCACCGGCTAAACAGTGCCAGGTAGGCGATCAGATGACGCAAACCACGCTCTATTTCGGCATCAGCCGCCCATCCGGCGCAGAAATCACCGCCAATGAATGGCGCAGCTTTGTGGATAAAGACGTCACCCCGCGCTTCCGCGAAGGGCTGACCGAATACGACGCAAAGGGCCAGTGGCTGAATGCGAAAGGCGAAGTGACTCACGAGCCGAGCAAGGCGATTATGCTCATTCGCGGCAGCGATGCAGAGAGCAGCAAGAAGGTAGACGAGCTGCGCTCTATCTATAAAACCCGCTTTGCCCAGGAATCTGTGATGCGCGTTGACCAGCCGGTCTGCGCAGCGTTCTGATAAGCAGGGACTAAAAGAAACGGCGGGGAAACCCGCCGTTTTTGTTTTTACAGTACTAACCCGGCAAAAGCCGCCGACAGCAGGCTGACCAGCGTCGCGCCATAAACCAGGCGAAGACCAAAGCGGGAAACCACATTCCCCTGTTTTTCATTCAGCCCTTTGATGGCGCCGGCGACGATGCCGATAGAGGCAAAGTTGGCAAACGAAACCAGGAAGACCGACAGGATCCCAAGGCCGCGCGGCGACAGCGTCGACATGATCTTTTGCAGCTCAATCATCGCGACAAACTCGTTAGCTACAAGCTTGGTGGCCATAATACCGGCCGCCTTCAGCGCATCCGCCTGCGGAATACCCACCAGCCAGGCAAACGGATAGAACACGTAGCCAAGAATTTGCTGGAAGCTCAGGCCGAAGACCGTAGCAAACAGCGCGTTAATGGCGCTGATAAGCGCGATAAAACCGATCAACATTGCCAGAATAATCATTGCCACTTTAAACCCTGCGAGAATGTACTCCCCCAGCATTTCAAAGAAGCTTTGCGACTCGTGCAGCTTTTCAAGCTTGATTTCTGGCTCAGCGCCTGGGCGAGTCGGGTTGATGATCGACAGGATAATGAAGGTGCTGAACATATTCAGGATCAGCGCGGCCACCACATACTTCGGCTCCAGCATCGTCATGTAGGCGCCGACGATGGACAGCGAAACGGTGGACATCGCCGTTGCGGCCATAGTGAACAGGCGGCGAGAGCTGAGGTCACCAAGCACGCCTTTATAGGCAATGAAGTTTTCTGACTGGCCGAGGATCAAAGAGCTGATGGCGTTAAACGATTCCAGCTTGCCCATGCCGTTCACTTTCGACAGCAGCGTACCCACGATGCGGATAATAATCGGCAAAATGCGAAAATGCTGGAGGATGCCGATCAGCGCTGAAATAAAGATAATCGGGCACAGCACGCCGAGGAAGATAAAAGCCAGCCCCGCCTTGCTCATTCCGCCGAAGACGAAATCGCTGCCCTGCCCGGCAAAGGTCAGAAGGTGGCCAAAGAAACCGGACACGCCGTTAATCACCCACAGGCCGCTGTCGGAGTGCAGAAAGAAGAAAGCCAGCAGGCCTTCAATAACGATAAGCTGTAACAAAGCGCGCAGACGGATGGTTTTACGATCGAAGCTCACCAGCCACGCCAGCCCCATGATGACAACAAGTGCGAGAAGAAAATGAAGAATGTTCATGTGCAGTCTAATTTTGAAAGAAACGTATTTAGCCACAGCTCCTGCGCCAGGTAAATGGTGGGCATAAGAATATTTAGCCATAAGTTTTTCCAATGACTACATACACTTATTCTTAGCATGGTTACCATTTCAACGGAAAAAACCGCGCTATTTTATTCACGAAGGCAGCACATTAAATAGAAAAGCGGAACAAGATTAATTCTCATTATTAATTCAAACTGTTACAAATAAAATAATAGTAACAACCATTCTCATTACACTAATATAATTAACAATTCCTTTGCATTCAGAAAAATAAATAATTAAAGTAGCGCCATATTAATGCCCCCCATAAATGATGGAGCCTGTGATGCTGAAGACGGAAATGATTGAAAAACTGAACGAGCAGATGAACCTTGAGCTTTACTCCTCCCTGCTCTACCAGCAGATGAGCGCCTGGTGCAGCTATCACAGCTTCGAAGGGGCTGCCGCCTTCCTGCGTCGCCATGCGCAGGAAGAGATGGAGCACATGCAGCGTCTGTTTGCTTATTTAAATGATACCGGGAGCATGCCGCGTATTAACGCTATCCCGTCGCCTTTTTTAGAGTACGCCTCACTGGATGAATTATTTAACGCCACCTACGAACACGAGCAATTAATTACTCGTCAAATTAATGAGCTGGCGCATGCGGCAATGATTTCCCAGGATTACCCAACATTTAATTTCCTGCAGTGGTATGTGGCCGAGCAGCATGAAGAAGAGAAGCTGTTTAAATCCGTGCTGGATAAACTTAGCCTGGTAGGTAAAAGCGGCGAAGGTCTGTACTTCGTTGATAAAGAGCTGGCTACCCTGGACGCACAGGCTTAGTTGCTCTTAGCCAGCAGGCCGTAATGGCCTGCTGCCTCTCTTTTAGTGCAGTGCCCCACCGCTTCGCTGGCTGTGCCAGTAGCCATAAAGCGCAAGAGCAGCCGGTTTAATCGCCTCTATGCTCGCCAGAAATGCCTCCGGCGTCAGGTTTTCAAACTCCGTTTCATTTTCCTCAAGCCCATGCAGCGCAATAGCATCCAGCTCAGGCTGAAGCTCCGCAGGCAGCGCAGGCCAGCTTTCCAGTGAGACTCCGCGCATGTAGCCGTAACACCACTCTTCAACAATCGTAATTTCACGGTTGTCGACTTCGCTGGTGCCAAACAGCGGCTCAAACTGCCCCGGGTATTCTGCCAGGCGCTCCGCAATGTCGTTCATATGCTGGAACACCAGGATATTGAAACGGGTAAGCTCTTCTTCGTTTTCCCATTCGGGTTCAACATCGCCGCCCCATACCGCCCGCAGTACGGTGGCTGGCTCGGTCACTTTGGGCCCGGAAAGGATTGCCGTAAGCAATCCGTCCAGCTCGGCCACATCAATGACCGAATGCGCGGTGCCGTACTTCAGCAGCACATCATCAAGCCAGATAATTTCGTCTTCGTTCAGCGGTCCCTGGGTCATCGGAGGGCTCCTCATATCGCGGTTTTTAAAAAATGTAGCGCATTGTACCCGTTCCTGGCCCGAAGGGTTACGTCCCATTACGCCTCAGTCAGACATTCCACCAGCAACCGGCAGGTCTTGTCGTAGAGGGCTGGATTGCGCTGCAGCATTTGCCAGACGCTGTTATGATCGGCATCTGCCACCGTCAGCAAGGCCTGCTTGCCCTTCCCGGAAGCTGAGTCATACAGCCGCTGAGGAATTGCCTCAGGGATCACGCGATCCTCAGCCGCGCTAATAATCAGGATATTGCCGCTAAAGTCAGCAACGATCTGCCACGCATCGCTCTCCGCCCAGCTGCACGGCTGGCGGATGATAGCTGAAAACTCAGGACCAAAATTTACTTGATACGCCGAAGGGTGATACACGCCGGGCACCATCAGGATCAGCGAACGCAGGGGAACGGACTTGCTCAGCTGCAGCGCGTTGTAAGCTCCCATGCTTACGCCCATACAGCCGGTGAGCTGAGAACCTAAATGCTCTGCTACTGCCCTCGCCTGTTCGGTACGGCCGATCAGCGAGGAGTGAGATAGCTCACCGCCCGTTTCCCCATGACCGATACAATCAAACGCCGTAGTGCCAAAGCCCAGACTCGCCATCAGATGGCGGTATTTCAAACCAGCCTCACGGTCTTTTGAGCCGCCATGGATCATCAGCACGTGGCCTTTGCTGCCGAATATGCTGTCAGCACGGAGCCTGTGGCCCCGAAAATCGACGTCAAAATAGTGCCGGACGGGAGTACTCATATTTTCCCAAAGGTGATGCCAGTCGGTTGCTTAGCATGGCATGCTTTTCGGGAGAGAGGCAGGATATTTTCGGCAGGCAAATCGCAGGCAATAAAAAACCACCCGAAGGTGGTTTACACGACACTGCTTATCATTGATTTTATTCTTTTTATTCCCATGGTACCCGGAGCGGGACTTGAACCCGCACAGCCATAAGCCGAGGGATTTTAAATCCCTTGTGTCTACCGATTTCACCATCCGGGCTCGGGAAGAAATTGGAGGCGCGTTCCGGAGTCGAACCGGACTAGACGGATTTGCAATCCGCTACATAACCGCTTTGCTAACGCGCCAAAATCTTTTGCCTTTTCAGGCGGCAACAGAAATTCTATTGCCTGAATCTGGAGCGGGAAACGAGACTCGAACTCGCGACCCCGACCTTGGCAAGGTCGTGCTCTACCAACTGAGCTATTCCCGCTTTTTGTACAAGTGAACGTTGGTGGCCATTAGGCTAATCACTTGATTTTATTATCATCCGGCAAGCCGTGCTGCCTTTCGATGCGTTGCATTCTACTTACCTGACGCAACGAGTCAATGAAATTTTCTAACACCACGGATCGTTTGCTGAATTTTGCGCCGGATAGATCACGGTTCGAGCAAATCACCGCGTGCCGCAGCAAGATACTGGAACATTGACCAGAAAGTCAGCACCGCCGCCACGAAGAAAAGCGCGATCCCGGCGTACTCGATCCACATATTCGGGCGCCACAGCATGCCGATCAGCGCCAGCATTTGCGCCATGGTTTTAGTTTTACCAATCCACGAAACGGCAACACGGCTGCGCTTGCCTATTTCCGCCATCCATTCACGCAGTGCGGAGATAATGATTTCGCGAGCGATCATCGTTGCTGCGGGCAGGGTTACCCACCAGGCGTGATAGTGTTCCGCCACCAGCACTAAAGCCACAACCACCATCACCTTATCAGCAACCGGGTCAAGGAAGGCGCCAAAGCGCGTGCTCTGGTTCCAGCGGCGCGCCAGGAAACCGTCAAACCAGTCGGTAATCGCCGCCAGCCAGAAGATGAATGCGCACAGGAACGGGGCCCAATTGAACGGCAGATAAAACGCCAGCACAAAGAACGGGATAAGGATGACACGAAACAGCGTGAGCAGTGTTGGGATATTGAATCGCATAGTGCCAGTTAACTATCTGTCATAAGTGGAAATTGTCTCTATGTTGCTACAGAGCCCTTAATGTTTCAACGAGTAGTAGATCTTTTCTGCCAATGCCTGCGAGATGCCCGGCACTTTTGCAATCTCCTCGACAGAGGCATTGATTAACGGTTGCAATCCGCCCATATACTTCAGCAGCATCTGACGACGTTTTGGTCCAATCCCTTCGATGGTTTCCAGCGAGCTTGTGCTTTTGACCTTTGCCCGTTTTTTACGGTGCCCGGAGATCGCATGATCGTGCGAGTCATCGCGGATGTGCTGGATAACGTGCAAAGCCGGAGAATCCGGCGGTAAAGAGAACCCCTCACCTTCCGGTTCGAAAAACAGCGTTTCCAGCCCTGCTTTACGATCGCTGCCTTTGGCAACACCCAGTAATAGAGGGTGGTGTTTGTCCCAGGGCACATCCAGCTCGGCGAATACCGCTTTCGCCTGCCCCAGCTGCCCCTTCCCGCCGTCTATCAGGATCACATCTGGAATTTTACTTTCTTCTATGGCCTTACCGTAGCGGCGACGCAGCACCTGATTCATGGCGGCATAATCATCGCCCGGCGTAATGCCGGTAATGTTATAGCGGCGATACTCAGACCGAAGCGGGCCGTTACCGTCGAAGACCACACAGGAGGCGACGGTTTGCTCCCCCATCGTATGGCTGATATCGAAACACTCCATCCGCTTCACTTCCGGCAGTTTCAGCACCTCAGCCAGCGCTTTCAGACGCTGCTGAATGGTCGACTGCTGAGAGAGTTTCGTTACCAGTGCCGTTGCCGCGTTAGTCCGCGCAAGCTTCAGGTAGCGCGCACGGTCACCGCGTGGTTTGGTTTGCACGTTCACCTTACGCCCCGCCAGCTCGCTCAATGAGTCTGCCAGCAGGGATTTGTCCGCCAGCGAAAAGTCGAGCAGGATTTCCGAAGGCAGCGTGCGCATCTGGCTACCCTGCAGATAGAACTGGCCGACAAACGTCTCGACAACTTCGCTCAGATCGGTGCCCGCAGGCACCTTCGGGAAGTAGCTGCGGCTGCCAAGCACTTTGCCCTGGCGGATAAACAACACGTGCACGCAGGCCATACCTGCATCAAACGATACGCCAATAACGTCAAGATCGTCGCCGGTATTCGAAACAAACTGTTTCTCGGTGATGCGTCTTACCGCCTGAATCTGATCGCGGATCCGGGCAGCCTCTTCAAATTCCAGATTTTTGCTCGCCTCTTCCATCCGGGAAATTAGCTGCGTCAGAACCTGATCGTCCTTGCCTGCTAAGAACAAGCGGACGTAATCCACCTGCCGGGCATAATCCTCTTCCGTCACCAGCCCCGCAACACACGGGCCAAGGCAGCGCCCAATTTGGTACTGGAGGCAAGGCCGGGAGCGATTGCGATAAACGCTGTTCTCGCACTGGCGAATAGGGAACACCTTCTGCAGCAGCGCCAGCGTTTCACGCACGGCATAGCCGTTAGGGAACGGGCCGAAGTATTCGCCCTTCGCATGCTTAGCACCGCGGTGCATGGCCAGCCGCGGATGGCTGTCCGCGCTCAGGAAAATAAAGGGATAGGATTTATCGTCACGCAGCAGCACGTTGTAGCGCGGCTGATAGAGCTTGATGTAGTTGTGCTCCAGCAGCAGGGCTTCGGTTTCCGTATGGGTTACGGTGACGTCTATATGGTGGATCAACGCCACCAGCGCCTCGGTTTTGCGGCTCGCCAGATTCGTGCGGAAGTAGCTGGAAAGGCGTTTTTTCAGGTCTTTGGCTTTGCCAACGTAGATGACCGTGCTGCCGGCATCGTACATACGATAGACGCCGGGCTGGCTGGTCACCGTCTTGAGAAAAGCCCGGGAATCAAAAGTATCACTCACTACTGATTAACGTCTCCGCGTTGAATAACCCGTGGCGAATCGCCAGGTGCGTCAGCTCAACGTCGCCGCTGATATTCAGTTTACTGAACATCCTGTAGCGGTAGCTGTTCACCGTTTTAGGGCTGAGATTAAGCTGCTCAGAGATCTCATTGACCTTCTGGCCTTTGGTGATCATCAGCATAATCTGTAATTCACGCTCAGACAAACTGGCAAACGGGGATTCTGCTTCTGGCGCAATCTGGCTTAAGGCCATCTGCTGGGCAATATCAGAGGCAATATAGCGCTGGCCTGCGTGGACGGAGCGAATAGCATTTACCACGTCCTGAGGCGCCGCACCTTTGCTCAAATAGCCTGCCGCACCAGCCTGCATCACTTTCGCAGGCAGCGGATTCTCGGTATGGATAGTCAACATGATAACTTTGATGTCTGAAGAGTAGCGGGCAATCTTACGGGTGGCTTCCAGGCCGCCGATGCCGGGCATATTCATATCCATTAATACGACATCCACCGGGTTGCTGCGACACCATTTAATGGCATCCTCGCCGCAGTTCACTTCGCCAGAGACTTTAATACCTTTAATCTCTTCCAGAATGCGTCGTATCCCTGCGCGCACCAGTTCGTGGTCATCAACAAGAAGAACGTTGATCAAAGGGCTATTCTCCAGAAAGGGATAACGCTGCTGATAGCTAATTGACCATATATTAGCTTTTTTTGCGCAACATTAAAATCCAAATTGCAGTCAGCGCCTCGTCACCGTCAAAGGAAAGAATATATCTTTACTTTCAGGATAACGTCTGTGGTACACCTCCATTTTCGGAAATCGCCCCTCGCCCTCTTATTCGCTGATTAAAAAACAACTCATTACCCGATCCCCCTTCACTGAGAATAAAATGCTAATTCTCTCGGTTTATTTAACGATAGTTAAACGAGAGGGAAACAAATGATTTTTAATCTCATTGCCGGCTATGACGAATAATCTGCTCGCACCGTTGTTTATTACCGTAAACGCCAGCAGAGGGTCTTGCCGCGTAACATGAATAATTTTCTCAAAGCTTATGGTATACTCCGCCGCCTTATGAATATCACCGTGCGTAATGGCGCGTACTTACTAAGCATTGAGGAAAGTAAATGAGCACTACGGAGTTTTCCACCGCCGAGAACACCAGCGAACTGGCACAAGAAGTCACCTGCCTGAAAACGCTGTTAACCCTGATGCTTCAGGCTATGGGCCAGGCTGATGCAGGCCGTGTTATCCTGAAAATGGAAAAGCAAATCGCTCAACTTGAAGATCGGTCTCAGGCTGAAGTATTCAGTAATACCGTTAAGCAAATTAAACAGGCTTACCGTCAATAAGCCAGGGGCGGCTGGCAGAATCACCTTCGCCAGCCGTCAGCGCCTGCTTTTCAGGCTCAAATAATTCCCATTGCTGCCGCGTAACACGCTATCTGCGTCTTATTTGGCGCGTTGAATTTCTTCTGCATATTCTTCTGATGGAAGTTCACCGTATTCTCGGAAATGGAGAGAATAATCGCGATCTCCGCCGAAGTTTTCCCCTCGCCCGTCCACTGCAAAATCTCGCGCTCGCGCTTGCTGAGCTTCATTCCCATCATTTCTACTGACGGATCGTCGAGCCTCGTTAAGGTCGCCATGCTCAGTTCCGCAATGTAGCCCAGCCTGAGTGCCAGCTCATCTTCAGGCAGTATGTCAGGGCGCACGCTTGAGCGCGACACGGAGAGGAAGCCTGCCGTGCGGTTAGGTGACATCACGCAATGTGTTCTTCCTGCTGCAATGCCATGGTCACGCGCAGCGTCCCAGAGCTCGCGGGCTTCGGCAAACAACGAGTCACTCCAGATTATTTCTCCACGCATGAAATTAGACTGTTTCAATACCGGATCAATAGCAAAGTAATTTTCGGTAACGTACCACTCCAGCCATTTTTGTGGATATGAACTCTGCAAGGATAATTTAGGCCGCGTAAAAGGCACCGGATGCCTGACACACAACGAAAAATAATCAAACTCCAGGCATTGAGTTTGTTGTTGAACTAAAGTTTGTAATTCGCTGGCCTGGGTAATTGACAGGAAAAGTTCGAACGCATCCCGTCGCCAGCTAAAAAAGTCACGTTCCAGCATTATTTCTGGCGTTTCTCCCGGCGCTATATGTATTCATTAATAGAATGTAATACGCTAACACATTTATTAAACTAATTAATGTGATTTATTGTCTTTCCAGCACAATTATTCGGTTTTTACATATGTCAGGAAAAATTTACTGAAGTCTGGCAGGGTTTAACCTTCCTTTTTCACGCTTCGCTGCGCAGTAACAGGCTGCCGGATGACCAAAACCCACCGGCAGTGAAACGGGGCCCATGAGGGCCACCGAATTTAGCGGGAGAGAAACTTATCCAGGAACTGACGAGTACGCGGCTGCTGCGGGTTAGCAAAGAGCTCTTTCGCCGGAGCCTGCTCCACGATTTTGCCCTGATCCATAAAGATCGCCCGGTCAGCAACGTCGCGGGCGAAGCTCATTTCATGGGTCACGATAACCATTGTCCGCTTCTCCTCCGCCAGCTGGCGGATAGTGCTCAGCACCTCCCCTACCAGCTCGGGATCCAGCGCCGAGGTAGGTTCATCAAAGAGAATAACTTCAGGGCGCATAGCCAGAGCGCGGGCTATCGCGACCCGCTGCTGCTGCCCACCCGAGAGGCGACGAGGATAGCTGGTCTCTTTCCCGCCTAGCCCAACCTTCACCAGCAGCTCTCGCGCCCGGGCAATAGCTTCCGACTTCGGCTCGCCCTTAACGATGACCGGGCCTTCAATAATATTCTCCAGCACCGTGCGGTGTGGGAACAGATTGAAGTTCTGGAACACAAATCCCACCTGCTGGCGCAGGGCGCGAATTTTTTCTTTCTGCTTTGCCAGCGACTGCCCGGCATCAATGGTGATATCTCCCACCTGAATAGTGCCGCTTTCCGGCTCTTCAAGCAGGTTGATGCTGCGCAACAGCGTGGTTTTGCCTGAACCGCTGGGGCCGATGATCGCAACCACCTCGCCGGGCTTAACGTCGAGATCGATGCCGTGCAGCACCGTCTGGCCGTGAAATTTTTTCACCAGTTTTTTTACATCGATGGCGCTCATTTCGGCTCCCTGTCCTGGCGATTAAGCTGGTTTTCGAAATAGTTTTGCAGCGTGGAGAGCACCGTCGCCATCACCCAGTAGACCAGGGAGGCAGCGAGATACATGGTAAAGACCTCCAGCGTGCGGGAGGTGATCAGCTGCGCCTGACGGAACAGCTCAGGTACCTGAATTGTGGCCGCCAGCGAGGTATCCTTCACCAGGCTGATAAAGCTATTTCCGAGCGGAGGCAGCGCCACACGAGCCGACTGAGGCAGAATCGCACGACGCAACGTTTGCCAGCGCGTCATGCCGATACTGGCCGCCGCTTCCCACTGTCCTTTATCAATCGAGGAAATAGCCGCCCGCAGCGTTTCGGAAGCATACGCCGCCGTGTTGAGCGACAGGCCAATCATCGCAGAGGGAATCGGATCCAGCTCAATACCAAACTGCGGCAGCCCGTAATAAATCATAAAGAGCTGGGCGATAAGCGGAGTGCCGCGAAAGACAGAGACATAAAAACGCGACAGCAAAGCAAACGGTAAAAACGCGGACAGGCGCATCAACGCCAGCATAAAACCGAGGATCAGCCCGAAGAACATCCCGCCGATACTCAGCTGCAGCGTAAAGACCGCCCCTTTAAGCAGATAGGGTGCTGAATCCAGCACCAGTTGCAAACTTTCTTGCATGGTAATTCCTGATTATTAAATCCTGGCCTGTTCGCGCCGCTTACAGATGGGGATGGTAGGCAAACAGCGCAGGCGCTCCGCCGGTGTGAATAAAGGCGATGGGCCCCTGATCCTTAAATCTCTTTTGTGCCACGCCGTCGATTAACCCGGCCATCGCCTTACCGGTATAGACCGGATCCAGCAAAATGCCTTCAAGTCTGGCCAGCAGTTTTAC
Source organism: Cedecea lapagei (assembly GCF_900635955.1). Taxonomy (GTDB): domain Bacteria; phylum Pseudomonadota; class Gammaproteobacteria; order Enterobacterales; family Enterobacteriaceae; genus Cedecea; species Cedecea lapagei. The sequence continues at coordinate 1,713,029 of NZ_LR134201.1, read as the reverse complement.
CGCTTCCATCCCCTCTTCATTTGGCGTGCCGTAGCCGGGCGCAAAGTAGTCATCCCAGAGGATGATATCGCTGTTGGCGCTCACCTCGAGAGAGTGCGCAACGGCCTGCTGCAGCGCGACGACTTTTGGCTTTTGCTGCGCAACGGTTCTTGAAACGGTCACACCAATCAGCTCCACGTCCGGCATCAACTGTTCAAGGCCGACCGCCAGGCCTGCATGCGTCCCCGCGCTGCCGGAGGCAACCACCACGGATGACAGGTTTACCGCATCTTCGCACTGCTGGGCAATTTCCAGCGCGCTTTCGACATAGCCGAGAGCCCCAAGCGCATTGGATCCGCCAACCGGAATAACATAAGGCCGGAACCCCTGCGCTTCCAGACGCGTGGCGATCGCTTCAAGCTGCTTATCCGGAGCGTTCAGCGCCTCGCACATTTCGACTTCGACATTAAACAGATCGAGCAGCAGGCGGTTGCCGTTGGTCAGGTAGTTTTCGGCCTGGGTTCCAATAGGGTTCTCAAGCAGCGCCACGCAGTGCAGTCCGAGTTTCGCGGCCACCGCTGCCGTCTGGCGAACGTGGTTAGATTGAATGGCGCCGGCGGTCACCAGCGTGTCAGCCCCTTCGCGCAGCGCATCTGCGGCAAGGAACTCAAGTTTTCGCAGCTTATTGCCGCCCATCGCCATTGGCGTCACGTCATCACGTTTAATATAGATTTCACGGCCAAGATAGTCCGAAAAGCGCGGTAAATACTCCAGCGGCGTGGGCGCGCCAATAAATTCCAGACGAGGAAAACGCGTTAGGTGATGCAGTGACATAGGGCCTCCTGAGCCGATATCGATATCCAGTTTCATTATGCACCAGAGAGGGGGTTTTCCTCTCTGCGGTAAATAAAAAAAGGTGCTGAAATCAGCACCTTTTCACTGTGATACCGCGTTACTTAGTAACGTCCGCACCGAACCATTTTTCGGACAGCTTAGCCAGAGAACCGTCTTTCTGCATCTCGGCGATGGCCGCGTCGATGGCTTTCAGCAGATCGTCATTACCTTTACGCACGGCAACGCCAGCTTCCTGACGAGAGAACGCATCCCCCGCTACCGCCAGCGTATTGTTGGTTTTCTTCACCAGATCCAGCGCGGCCAGGCGGTCGACCAGAATCGCGTCAATGCGGCCGACGCGCAGATCCTGATATTTGGTTGGGTCATCGTCGTAGGTACGAATATCTACGCCAGGCACGTTTTCACGCAGCCACTGCTCATAGTTACTTCCAAGGCCCACGCCGACTTTTTTACCCTTCAGGTCGGCTGCGGTTTTAATGCCGCCTTCATTGCCTTTTTTCACCAGCGCCTGAATACCGGAGAGAGTATACGGGGTAGAGAAGTCGTATTTTTTCTTACGTTCTTCGGAAATGGTGACCTGGTTTATCACCACGTCAATACGTTTAGAATCTAAGGACGCCAGCATGCCGTCCCACTTGGTCGGCTTGAGCGCCGCTTTGACGCCGAGATGCTGCGCCAGCTGCTCGGCAAACTCAACTTCAAAGCCGGTCAGCTTGCCGTCATCGCCCTGGAAGCTAAACGGCGGATAAGTGCCTTCCAGCCCCACCAGCAGCGTGCCGCGCTCTTTAACTTTATTGAGAAGATTTTCAGCCGCAAAGGTTTTTACGCTTGCACCGGCCACCAACGCTACGGCCAGCACGCCCATCAGCGCCTGACGCCCCATCATTTTTAGCTTCATGTTTACCCCGAATATTTACATTTTTGGGTAGTGTAGCGGGCCGGTCCGGGATAGAGCAAAACCAGTCCGCTACATCTTATGCAAATTTAGTATATATCGGAGGTTGCGCTAATTTCCTGGCGTGGGATCGCATGGCCTTGCAGCTGAAATTGCCAATATTTCCGTAGGGCAATACGGTAATTATTGGTGCTGGTGCGGGGTAGCCAGGCATCCAGCGTCTCGTCGATCAGGCCCTGTAGTAAGCCGGGAAGCGGGACCTTGTGTTCACTCAGATGGTTGCCCAGACGGCGCAGGCGAACCACATATTCGCGAATGGTCCCGTGGCTCATTTCGGTCTGCTCAAACAGATACTGTTTGAAGCCAATAATATCGAAGTAGTTGTTTTGTTCTTTGCAGTGTAAATCACCGCAAAAACGACACAGCGCCATCCACTCTTTCTGTTCGATAAACCAGGTGGCTTCATCAATCAGCGTATCAAGTTGGGCGATGGTGGTCTTATTGACGATCACCCCGCTGCGCGTCAGCGTGATGCGATCAAGCAGCTTACTGCAATGTGCACAATGTGTCTGGGTGTGTTTGAAATCTTTGAGATAGCGGCTTAATGGCCGTCTTTTTGACTGCTGCACCGTCATGATAATTCCCAGGTCGTCAGATAATTGTGCGGCACTCCCTACAACTTACCCAGTTTAGTACGCAAACGCTTGATCGCCTGGCTATGCAGCTGGCTGACCCGAGACTCACCTACATCAAGCACCGCGCCGATCTCTTTGAGATTCAGCTCTTCCTGGTAATAGAGCGTCAGCACCAGTTGTTCACGTTCAGGTAGAGCTTCAATAGCGTCCATCACGCGCTGGCGTAGATTGCTGTCCAGTAATTGCTGTAGCGGGTTTGCCTGCTGGTGCTCCTCGGTGACCAGTTCAATACTATCGCCATGCTCTTCACGCCACTCATCATAAGAGAAGAGCTGGCTGTTATTCGTGTCGAGCAACATCTGGCGATACTCTTCGAGCGGGATCTCCAGCCGCTCCGCGACTTCCGTCTCGGTTGCGTTGCGCCCCAGCTCTTGTTCCAGTTGACCAATCGCCTGTGCCACACCGCGAGCGTTTCGCCTGACGCTTCGCGGCACCCAGTCACGGCTGCGCAACTCATCAAGCATCGCCCCACGGATGCGCTGCACCGCGTAGGTAGTAAATGCCGTTCCCTGCAGGGCATCGTAACGTTCGACTGCATTCAACAACCCGATGCCGCCTGCCTGTAGCAGATCGTCAAGCTCCACACTCGCCGGCAGACGTACCTGCAGGCGCAATGCTTCGTGACGCACAAGCGGTACATAACGCTGCCACAGCGAGTGTTTATCCATTACACCTTCAGCGGTATACAGTGAATTCACGATAAACAGCCCTGCGTTAGTTGAGTTATCGGCATGATTATCCGTTTCTGCAGGGGTTTTAATCGGATGAATAGTGGGTGAAATGGGGGGTTATTTGGGGGTTATCATCAAAAAGTCGAAATTCTGATCGATTATCGATTTATCTCATCTTTTTACAAAAAAACATTATTTTTAATTGCTGGGCATAAACGACATAATTATCTCATTCATTGCGGGAGTTAAATACCTTTCTGCACAACTCATTAACGGTGACGACCGCAGGGTTGCCACGGGCAATACTGCGGTCCGAAATAGCAGTAAACACCATCGCTCCCATACCAATAATGACATCGTTACCAATCTCTGTGTTCTCTTTTACCGCACAGCTCATTCCCAGAAATACTCGTTCTCCCAAACGGCAACGGCCAGCCAGCGTAACGTGACTGGCGAATACCGTGTGCGCCCCTATCGTACAGTCATGAGCAATAACGCTTTGAGCTTGAACAATACAATTATCACCCAGCGTAACATTGCAAGAGATAAAGACACCGGGAAAGATAATGCAACCAGCGCTAATTTTCGTATCTTCAGGAATAAATACCTGTGGATGAATCAAGGTCGCAAGAGGACACTTCGTTATAAATTGCTTAGCGAGCGTTTCACGGACAGAGGGCTCACCGATGGCAATAACTAATTCTACATCGTCATAGACCGCCTCAGAGGAACGAACGACTTTAACGCCCTGCATCTCTTTAGCCGCAATGAAGTCATCGATGATAAAAATCTCACTCCATCGGCCTGCGGAGTTAATCTGTCGGGCCAGGACCAGGACTTCCCGCCCCAATCCACCGCCACCTAAAATACCTAATCTCATGCCACATCATCCGTTAAGAGAGGGGTAGTTGAGTTAGCAATAGGTTGACGAATCAGGGTGATGATACGTTGCAGATCCTCGTCCTTTAGCCCCGGAAAAATGGGCAGGCATAATATTTTTTCCGATACGGCGCTCGCCACAGGTAAAGAGTCAGCCTGGGCAGAAGGTAAATGTCGATACATAGAGAATGTGCTGATCAATGGATAAAAATAACGTCTGGCATAAATGTCATGTTGTTTCAGATAATCATACAAACCATCGCGACTCAACGGATAGCTATCATTAATCAATACCGGAAAATAGGCGTGGTTCCATTCCACGTTGTCCGGAGCACTGAACGTGCTGATTTCAGGAACGTCTGCCAGTAATTCACAATAGCGCCTGTAGATATGCTCTCTTTCATTCAATGCACGATCGATATGCTGTAATTGCACCAGACCAAATGAAGCCTGAACCTCATTCATTTTGGCATTAATCCCTGGCGCAACGACCGTCGTTTCCCCCGCAAAGCCAAAGTTTTTCAGGTAATCAATACGCTGCTTCATTTTGGCGTCCGGACAGATGATCGCGCCACCTTCGAAAGTGTTAAAAACTTTAGTCGCGTGGAAGCTTAAAATTGACAGATCGCCGTATCGCAGTACGCTTTGCCCATCCTGCTTAACGCCAAACGCATGGGCCGCGTCATAAATGACCTTTAACCCCCACGCATCCGCAATCCCCTGGATCCGTTCAACATCACAAGGAATACCATAACAGTGCACCGGTAAAATTGCGGATGTTGCAGGCGTAATAAGCTGCTCGAGTTTATTCGGATCAATGTTGCAGGTAACAGGATCGATATCGGCAAACACCGGCGTTAAGCCATTCCATAGCAATGAGTGTGAGGTGGCAACAAATGAGTATGGCGTAGTGATAACTTCGCCAGTAATGCGCAGGGCCTGCAATGCGGTTAATAACGCCAGCGTACCATTCGAGAACAGGCAAAGGTGCTCTACGCCCAAATACTCGGCCAGTTCCCGCTCCAGACGCTGATGGAAAACGCCACCATTGGTTAGATTTTTATTTTCCCAAATCCGCTCAAGATAAGGAATAAACTCTTCAAGCGGAGGAAGGAGTGGGCTGGTGACGTAGATATTCTTGCTCATGAAGCAACCTGTTACGTAAAATAGCGCTACCGATAGCATAATGAAGCCGATCAAAACCTATCGGCTCAATAAGCACCAATTCTTAGCGCTATTTCCTTAACGGCATGCTGCGTCACTCTGTTGATAATATGCGTACAAAAGCATCCACTTTAGATCCTGTAAACTCATAGTATTTCTGGGTTGTAATAGCCAGATTCCCGGCCACTTCACGGTCAAGGGTTGAGAGGAAAAGACTAAGGTCTTTACCATCAGGACAGACCGTCATCTCCAGCTTCAATGTCGGGATACCGCAGGCAGCAAACTCACGTATTGTTCTGTGGTTGTCGCCACTCCAGTCCTCCCCTGCCCGCTGCGGCAAAACAAACAAATCGGCTTTGATCTCATTGAGTTGAAAAGGCGAAAGTGTTGCGCCACGAACCCTTCTGGTCTCTTTTACCCATGGGCGCCACGGTGCTGGATGCTCACCTAAAAGAACCCAGTCCACTTTCTCTGCCGTCAGCTCAATATACCTGCCCAAAAAGGCACACTCATCGTGGTTTAATTGATCGGGCATACAAACTGCCACTTTTTTGATGCGTTTGACCTCAATGCTCTCCGGCATTGCGCACCAATCTTCTACAAGGGCTGGAGGTAATAACTGCGTGACTATACCGCTTCTTTCTAATTGTCCCTTTTGTTCGAGACTCTCCACCAGCATGCTATCCACAACATCCTTTATCAGGATGCTTTCTTCACCGGCGGGTATCTCGCGTTCGCTTACCAAATATTTCACGCTGCATTTAGACAGCGTTTTGTATCGGCTTATCGCTTGCTTTATTTCGCTACTGATGTCGCCAAAAATCACAATCCCCTGCGGGGATAGGCGCAATATTTCAGTAAAGGAAGGGCAATTATCGAGAAGACAAAAATTGGCTTTTCCCTGCTGCCCGGTGGCTTCGCACAGCTGAATAAATCTGGCGACATTCCCTGCGGAAAAATCTCGCCCTATGACTAAAAATGTCGGTATCCCGGTCTCTCTTACCGGGTTCCAGTGCTGCGAAAGATTTCTCTCTTCTTTAAACAGCGGGAAGCGCAAAGACAGCTTTTTGTTATAAGCAGGGTCATCGCGGAACAGACTCGCGTAACGAGCGATAATACTTTGTTTTTCCTCACCGTAGCGTAAGTCAGCAAAGCTCTCCACGTTTCTGTCTGAAGCCACAATGCTATAAGGTGTCCATACGGCGAAATAACCGCTTTCTCGCACGGCAAGGCAAAAGGCCGTGGTCGTCAGTTCGAGGGAAGAGTAACTCTCGTCAAAGCCGCCGGCGCCTTCCCAGGCCACTTTTCGAAACATAATGCACAGATGACTGAGAGCCGAATAATTTTGGTCGCTCTGCAGGCGCGCCATATAACCTTCATCTCTCAGGTTAGCCCCCCATCCAGCCTGAGCTACCCACTCCTCAGCGCCAAGAATCAATCCGGCACTGAAGACTTGCTGGCTGGTATTAATAATTTTGGGACCGACCAGGCCTACCTCCGGGCGAAGGGTATGGTTGAGAAGTTCTGGTAGCCAGCTGTCTAACACAAATAGCATAGTATTATCGACCAGCAGTAACAGGTCACCACGCGCAGTCTCAATCGCCTGGTTCAACATCCTCGCTGGGTTTTGCGTTTCCGTCGTAACATGCCCCCCGAACACAAGCCGGATAGCTTTCTACAAGATGAGCGATTGCCTGCCGCATCGCTTCATTGACCGTATGGGGTTGAACAATGATGATCTCATAATGCGTCCAAGGCGTAGTTTGAATAAAGCTCACCACACAACGGGTTAACAAAGCTGGCGTATCCCCAGCCAGCATCAGGACGCTGACCATTTCTGCTGAAGGCGATCCATAGCTTATCTTCCACACGCCTGAGGAGGACTTACGCAGCACCTGGGCTGCAACAAATCCACGGTTTGACAAGTACGCCTCAAGGATCTGCTGTTCTTCACGCTCGTTTGTCATGTCAAATATGGCTTCTGGGACAACAGAAACCAGCTCGCTGAAATGGCCCAGAGCAGCAATGTCAAACCGGCTAAATAGTTTGACCGCCAGGTCAAACTCAAAGGCCCCGCTAAAGGCAGAGGAGATTCCGCCCACATCCAGCAGCGCCTGGCGTTCAATAAATCCCCGTCGCAAATAACGATGGGGAGAGCTTAAAAAAAGGTCCAGATTGAAGTCTGGTTTAAACGCTGGTTTATAGCCGCCATCTTGACTCAACAAAACTTCATCAGGATAAATCGCTTTACAGCTTCCGACGGATAACAGCGCTCGTGCGCAAAGCGTTAATCCTTCCGCCGCGTAGGTCACTCCGGCATCAATACAGTGCAACCAGTCAAATGCTGCGCGTTCTGCGTAACGTTGTACACGCCGCTTCCAGTCATGCTCGGCCACGAACTCTACACATTCGTCTGCACTGCAGTTATCCAGACTCTGGCCTACAACCAATACTCTACTTCCCGGGGAGGATACCAGCTGTGGAAGGAGAGAATTCAGCGTCTCGCTAACGGCTTCATGAGACGACTCGTTTTGATTTATCACCACCAGCAGCCGGGGCATCTTCCTGTTTGCGTTCAGAACATCGGGCAATACCGGCAGCGAACGATGTTTTACCCAACCCGCTAAAGTGCTGAGGTACTGGCGCTGTGATAGTTTCCCTGCTTCACGCTGGGAAAGTTGAAGGAATACTTCAAACTGACGGTCTGTTACGGCACGTTGGGTAAGGAAATTTTCGCGAAATTCTCCCATGTGCTGCCGCACTTGATTAAGTGATTCAGGAGTATCGGTTTTGGTAAAACTGTACTCACCATAATCAGACAAAAAGCTCTCATTGAGCGCATATTTTTCATAGCCCTGTGCTTCAAGCCCTATAACAGGACAGCCGCACAGCATTGCCAATATGCATGTTCCTGAAGATTCATAGGTATAAAGCCTGCGTCCTCGCTTTAGCACGGCGGCGAGCTGCTCAAATGACAAAGGATTGCGCATTGACAGCACGGTAATATTTGCCGGCAGACGAGCCCAGTCGATGCGGTCTTCAGGCACGCGGTTGACATACAGAAGATCCCGATCTCTTACACCGCCCTCATCCTGAAAAAGATCGATGTCATAGCTTTCAATTTTCAGTAAATCAGGCGTTGCCTCTTTCTCAGCAAACTCTGCGCGATACCAGAAAAAAAGATCGTCAGGGCCAGCGTCGATCGTATTCCCCGCAATCACGCCTTCACGATTAAGCATATAGCGAACACAAATCGGCGCCGAAAGTGGATTCCCCGAAACCACCTCGGGATAAACAGCGATCCACGGCAGGTCTCCCGATAAGAGCGTCTGATACTCTTCATTGGTTAATGCTGGCGTATTCCACTGCGGGTTAACCGTGCAGCCCACCATCCATGCTCTACCCCCAGCCTCGTTAATGTTATGGCAAAGCCGGTGCATTACCTGAATACCAAGAGAGGATTCACGGTAATTCGGGGCCATTAGGAGGTAAGGATATTCAAGCTGAGGTGACATCTTCATTTCCTGAAATGAGGAACGGCTACGGCTAAGACTCCGCCACCGTCAGGCAAGTTAAACGGCTCACTGGCCGGTATTATGGATATTCTGCCGCAGACAGGATGAACTAAGGGATGAATAACCGTGGGGATTGGGGGCTATATCCTGGCATTAACGCTTGCCCCGCAGGGCAAGCTGTCGATCATGAATAATTAGCCTAGCCAGGCCTGCTTCCAGTCGTTGAGTCCTTCATTCTGCAGCAGCCAGTCCTTGTGGATAGCCGCTCGCAGCTCATCACCACGCAGGCTTAACGCCTGTCGATCGGCCAGTTGCTCCCGAATAACACTTAACCATGTTGCAAAGCGGTTTGGCAGTCGGGTAACCGGTAAATCACCGCGATAAGGTTCAATATCGGTACAGATAATCGGTACGCCACAGGCGCCCAACTCCAGCAAACGAAGATTGCTTTTGCATTCGTTGAACACGTTATTCTCAAGCGGCACCAGAGCAAGATCTAAATCCAGCGTACTCAGTTTTTCCGGGTACAGCTCAAACGGCACCGCAAGATGGAATTCGCAGCGTACCCCCTCTGGCTTCATGCCCATAAATACCCAGTCGACCTCATCCTCAAGCGCCTTCATGAGCGGCAATAAAAGCTCAAGATCGCCTGTGTGACTGCTGCCTCCCGCCCAGCCGACTCGAGGCTTTTTACCCTCACGTTTACGGCTCTTCAGATGTGCCCACTGCTCGACATGGAGGCGGTTTTGCGCCACACGAATATCACTGTGGAACTCACGGTATGCATGAGCAAGCGGTTCCGTCGAAACCACCAGCCAGTCAGCTTGCTCAGAAAGCAGCTGCAGGCGGCGCTGCATATCTTTTGGCAAGTTAGACGCCATGGCGTTTTTCGCCGAGAGATTCAAATAATTGTCATCATACTCAAGCACAAGTTTGGCCGAGCTGACCGTGCGATACTGCTGCATCATAGCCGGTAAGCGATCGTCGAGTGGGAGTTCGAGCAACAGCATATCAGGCTGGACGCTGGCAACCTCCATAACCGAGGGAAAGCCATGTATTACGCCGCCTTCGAGACACAGTGTCCGCTCAAGCGCCTGCCAGGGCTTCATCACTCGATAGTTGCCGCAGCCGGTCCAGTTAACATGTGATGCCATCACCACCGGCAGAGGGTTGCCCGGCAAAGGAGGTTGAATACGCGCCGTACGAGTCCCAAGACGGAAGAGAGACCCTACCCGCGCCAGATGGCCGCTATAAAACGGGTCTTTGGCCAGCGTCTTACCCCATTTATCCTGCAGCCGAATGAAGACCTCATCATCAGGGTGAGCCGCAATGCCGAATTTTTCCGTGAACAAACGCGTCGCACCTCCCAGATGCTTAACACGAGAGTCCGGTGTCCAGAGGGTTAAATAATGCAGCTCTCGCAAACGCAAACATAAATCCACGTCGCCGAGATAGAGTGGGAAATTTTGCTCGTCGAAACCGCCCACTTCCGCAAACACGTCAGCACGCACCATCATGCAAGCTGCGCTTACAGCCGCTGCGCCGCGGGTCGTTTGAAGCCGTAACAGGAACCCGGCATCTTCTGCTCCAGCCCCCTGGTTGGCAACCTGAGTTCCCAGCCCAAGACCGTTGATAAACCCGCCATGTTCAACTCGCCCGTCTGGATATTCCAGACGTGCACCGACTGCTCCGACCTCAGGGCGTAACGCGTGGCGAAGCAGGCTGGTGAGCCAGTCGGCATCCATCAACTGGGTATCGTTATTTAAGAACAACAGCACCTGCCCACGCGCCTGCGCTGCCGCCAGGTTATTCATCGCTGAAAAGTTAAACGGCTTACTCCAGCGGAGTACTCGAATACTGTCGGGTGAAAAACCGGCCAGTTGGTTAAGATAATCCCGACAGCTTTCATCCTGAGAGTCATTATCAACAATGATAATTTCGTAATGCGGATAGCGCGTCACTTCAACCAGGGACTCGATGCACTGCCTGAGTAACGGCAACTGATCTCTGGTCGGAATAATGATAGAAACCAGAGGCTCGACGGGCAGTGGATATACAACCCGCAGCGCACCATTGTAGCCATTGGCTTCTGCCTGGGCAGCAAGACCACAGCGCTGGAAATGGGCGTTCGTCACCTGGGCAAGCTCGGCGCTTATCTTCGGCTGTTTGATCAGGCTTTCTAGCCTGTGCGGGACATTCACCAGCACATCATTAACGTGCCCAAGGCTCGCAGGGCCATGTTTTTCAATCAGTTGCCAACAAAAATCTAAGCCGGCAAACAGCGGGTACGACGCAGACAGCCCGCCGTGCTCCCGCCAGCTTTCTACGGTAATGAACAGTGTACTGCCGATGTAGGGCACGCTACGCAGCAAATCGATATCGCAGTCCGGTTTTAAGGAAAGCTGAGGCTCGCCGCACTCATCAACAACATATTCATCGCAATACCAGGCCGCTACCTGCGGTTCTCGCAGGCTGTATTCTGCGTAGAGTAATAAGGCGTGCGGCTCAAGTTTGCTACCCGCAGTCAGCATTAAAATTCCGCGAGCATCCGTAACGTTGGCTAGCTGGTTAAGGGCCTGGCTAACGCCGTCTTTATCACTTATAAAATTGACTCCCTCGACATCAAGAAGAGGACGCTGGCTTATCACGGTAACGCTTTGTGCGCCCAGATGCTGTGCGCTTAATGATTGCAGTGTTTTCGCCAACTTGTCTGCATCGCCATCAGTATCAATCACCGCAACGGCAATCTGGCCAAACTCTGGATAAGACTGAATAAAAGAGTGAAGAATCGCCACACGGGTTGGCGAAGGTTTTCTGTCTGCCAGCCACCCCTGGACGGAGACACTTTCATGATCCAGCCCCTCCATCACCTTTCTGTGCAATTCGAGGCTGCGGCTTTCCTCATCATTGATGGACAGCGTTTCTGCGGGAGGAAGCGCCGCTACAATACCTTCGAGCAAATGCTCAAGGTCGCACTGTTTACTGACCAGCTTTTGTAATTCCCGCGCCCATTTGCGCGCGCGAGCATAACCTTCGACAACGGCACGAGCCCAGTCGGCTGAATCGCTAATCGCAACGCCGTTACGGACGCTAAATGCTACTTCCGCAAGTTTGGGGTAATTTGTCTGATTAAGGTAACCCGCTGTCGAATAGCCGTTCGCCAGTACTACCGGGATGCCAAGCCTCATCGCCTGCACGGCGAATCTGCCGGTGGTGATAATCAGCGGGTAGCTTGCCATCAGCTCGGCGCTAACGGGCTCAACGGCAAAGTCCAGGTTATAGTAATGCAGCTCAATGCCCTGGACTTTAAAAGCCTCGCACTGACGTTCGCTGTCCGGAATGTTCCCTGAGTGGATAACAAGGGCAGTTTTTAACGCGCCATCGCGGGATTGAACATCACTATTTGCTGAAAACTCTGGTGAAAACGAAAGCGGTAGCGGCCTGAGTTTATTCGAATTAATGCCTTTATCCGCCAGCACAAAGTGCATTTGCGCGGAAAAATAAAGGCTTTGCCAGGCCAGGCTATTTTCCAGATCGGCACCGTAGGGCAAATCTATATCTGCATAATAATCAAAGTGTTGGAAAACCACCTTACCTTTGATTGCCTGTTTGCGCAGGGCAAAATTAAGCTGCTCGCTGACATAACCCTGGAAAATCCAGATAAGCCCATATTCAGCTCGCAGTTCATGCTCTGAAGGCGGCACAAAACGGACATGTTGATGTTGGGCATGGTTTTCCAGACGCGTCAACCAATAGCGCCCTACCTTATTGGCAACAACATCGACCTGCCAGTTTTGCTGAAGAAAGTACTCGATAACATCGCAAAACGTCGTCTCAATTTGATTAAAATGTTCGAATTTATCAATGCAAATCAGGATGCTTTTCATAGTTTCCGTTTTAATCAGAGGAACGATGTCGCTAGTGTGAAACAAAAACCCGGCAGGTGCCGGGTTTTTTCTTAGAACTGTATCTGACGTTAAAATTAACGCAGCAGAGACAGCATCGCCTGTGGAACCTGGTTTGCCTGAGACAGTACGGAAGTACCAGCCTGCTGCAGAATCTGCGCGCGGCTCATGTTGGAAACTTCGGTCGCGTAGTCAGCATCCTGAATACGGGACTGTGCCGCAGACAGGTTGGTGATGGAGTTGTTCAGGTTGTTGATAGTAGACTCGAAACGGTTCTGCAGCGCACCCAGGTTAGAACGTGCGTTGTTCACTGCGGTCAGAGCGGTATCAACAGCTTTGGTTACATCGCTTGCGCCACCGGATGTAGCAATAGTAACGTTACCGGTCAGAACGGTGCCAGAAGCCAGGCCGCTTGCGCTGGCGTTGATCAGGGAGTCGCTACCGATAGAGATACGGTCGTTAGCAGAGGTGTTTGCGCCAACCTGAATGCTCACGCCGCCGGTTGCAGAACCGTCCAGCAGGTTTTTGCCGTTGAAGTTAGCAGAGCCAGAGATACGGTTGATTTCCTGAAGACGCTGGTTGATTTCAGTGTTGATGGAATCCAGGTCGCTCTGCTGGTTGGTGCCGTTCGCTGCTTTAACAGACAGTTCACGGATACGCTGCAAGTTGGTGTTGATTTCGTTCAGGTTACCTTCGGTAGTCTGAATCAGGGAGATACCGTCGTTGGTGTTGCTGGAAGCCTGAGTCATCCCTTTGATCTGAGCGGTCATACGGTTGGCAATCGCCTGACCAGCAGCATCGTCTTTAGCGCTGTTGATTTTCAGACCGGAAGACAGACGCTCGATAGCAGTACCCAGTGCAGACTGAGATTTGTTCAGGTTGTTCTGCGTGCTCAGGGACAGCAGGTTAGTATTGATAACTGACATAGTTTTAATTCCTTAAAAATTTGGGTTTAGGTTCGGTGCCTAACACTCACGGCGTCTCTCACCGTCAACAAGGTTATCGACGCCCCCCGTACCAACTTTAGAATTAATCATGAAAAAAAATTCAACACACTGATTAAAAAGGAATTAAAACCTAAAAAAACCACTTAACCTGCATAAATCTGTCTGCCTCGAATATTGAAAACAGACGACTAACGGGCTATTTGTAAGAATATATTTAACCAGCCAGCGCAAAGTAGACATATATTAAGGCAACCACATAACACAATCGCTTTATAAGCCCCAATCTCACCCGTCTATTCCGCTGATTATTTTTTTTATTTCACAGTAAACTTTTCCACCTGCTCGCCGATAACTGACTGAAACTACCCATCGACTTTGAGGAAGACATGTATGGCTGGAATCAGTAATCTCAACGCAGGGAACAGTCTGGGATTGTCCGATCTCTATGACAAATTGGAAACTGCTGAAAAAACCAAACTAACTACCATTACCAATCAGCAAGCGACCTACAATGCCCAACTGAGCGCTTACGGCAAGCTACAAAGTGCGCTGCAAAGCCTGCAAACGGCGACGACCGCACTGGGTAACAAAGACACCTGGAGTTCAACCAGCGTCAGCAGCACTAACACCTCGTTCAGCGTGACCACGGACAGTACAGCGACGCCGGGTAACTTTATCGTCAACGTAAATCAGATGGCCAAGGCACAGGTCCTGACGTCCGCCAGCCACGCTTCCGGTACCGAACTGCTGGGAAGCACCACCGGCGGCACGCGCACCTTAACCATTACGCAGCCGGGTTCCACCACTCCGCTGACGGTAAACCTGGCCGATGGTGATACTTCCCTGAACGGGATTGCGAGCGCCATCAATAAGGTAAACGGCAACGTTACCGCAAGCGTTGTAAAAGCCAGCGACGGTGATTTCCGCCTGATGCTGACCTCGAAGACGACAGGCCAGAACAGTGACATGACGGTGAAAGTGACCGGTGATGACACCCTTCAGGGTAAAATTGGCTACGACTCCACTACTAAAACTGGTGCGCTGAACGTCTTAACCAACTCTCAGAATGCCGTGGTAACGGTGAACAATATCAAGATCGAACGTCAGTCGAACACGATTTCTGACGCCTTCCCTGGTATGACCTTTACCCTGAAATCACAAAGTACTGCGGATGAAACGCTGACCGTTGACCGCGCAACGGATGCAAACAAAAAGGCCATTAATAACTGGGTCACGGCCTATAATGCGCTGCAGTCAACGATCACCAGTCTGACAAAGTATGTGAAAGTTGGTGCAGGCAACGATCAGTCATCCAACAACGGCGCGCTGCTGGGCGACAGTACGGTACGTTCCGTTCAGTCTCAGCTTCGCAGCCAACTGACCAACGTACAAAGCGGTGCCATCGCTATTATGGCCCAGATTGGCGTAAATCAGGATACGGTGACAGGGGCAGACGGTACGCTGGGCAACCTGAAGGTAGACGATGCGGCATTAACGAAGGCGTTATCCGATAACCCTCAGGCGGTGCAGGCCTATTTTATCGGTGACGGAAAAACAACCGGCTTTGCAACCCAGATGAATAACACCCTGACCGCCATGCTGAGCACCACATCCGGCAGCAGCGGCGTCATCCAGAACGCCAAAGACGGGATCAACAGTACGCTGAAAACCCTCAGCGACAACTATGACAAAATGTCTGCCTCAATTGACGCGACGATGGCTCGCTACAAAACACAGTTTACCAGTCTTAACACGTTAGTCAGTTCGTTGAACAACACGTCAACCTACCTGACTCAACAATTTGATAAGAAGAGCTAAGGAGCTGGTATGTATAGTAACTCTGGTGTTCAGGCCTATCAAAATGTCGGCCTTGAAACGGCGGTCTTGAGCGCCAGTCCACATCAGTTGGTGGTCATTCTTTTTGATGGGGCACTCAGTGCCCTGATCAGAGCACGTCTCTTTATTGAGCAAAATGACACCGCGGCCAAAGGTCAGGCCATTACCAAAGCGATTAACATTATCGATAATGGCCTGAAGGCTGGACTTAACATGGAAGTGGGTGGCGATCTTCCACACAACCTGTCGGCACTTTACGAGTATATGGTCAATCGTCTGCTTCAGGCGAACCTCTATAACGATGTCAACATCATCGCTGAAGTTGAAGGGCTGTTGAACAATATCGCGAGCGCCTGGAAGCAAATCGGCCCTGGAACCACACCCACTCAGGACTCTTTCTGATGAATGATTTCATCTCATCCCTTAATCACTGGCAGGCGCTGCAGGCGCTAAGTTATACGATGCTCAACCTGGCTCACTCCGGGAAATGGGATGAGCTGATCGAACAGGAAATTAAGTACGTCACGCTGGTGGAGCAGATTGCTCGCCACCCCCTTTCACCCGGTAATGCCCTGCATCAGGAAAAGGCGAAAGAGATCCTCGCCAGCATTCTGGCGAACGAGGCAGAGCTTAAGAGCCTGCTGAAGGGGAGAATGGAAGAATTGCGAGAGTTGATAGACCATTCTGGCAAGCAAAAATCGCTCACCAACACTTATGGTGAACTTTCAGGAAACGTGCTCTTTCCGCTGGATTTTAATCAATAGCACGCCGGCTGCGATGATTTGCACCATACTCCAGAGGTCAGCTAAATGACTTCTGGAGCACGGACGAGATGAAGAACCCTACCCTGTTACAGTTTTTCCACTGGTATTTCCCCGGCGACGGCAAGCTTTGGTCAGAGGTTTCAGACCGGGCATCCACCCTCAGCGATATCGGCATCAACATGGTTTGGCTACCTCCGGCTTATAAAGGCAGCGCGGGCGGCTATTCGGTTGGCTATGATTGCTATGACCTCTTTGACCTTGGCGAATTTGACCAGAAAGGCAGCATCCCCACCAAATACGGGGATAAAACCCAGCTGCTGGCGGCCATACAAGCCCTGCGGGATAACAATATCTCGGTGCTGCTGGATGTTGTGGTAAATCACAAAATGGGCGCTGACGAAAAAGAGCGGATCCGCGTCAACAGGGTAAACGAAGAAAACAGAAACGACATCTCGCCAGAAGTCATCGAATGCGAGGCGTGGACGCGCTACACCTTCCCCGCTCGCGCCGGGAAATATTCGGAGTTTATCTGGGACTACAAATGCTTTAGCGGCATCGACCATATTGAAAACCCGGACGAAGACGGCATTTTTAAAATCATCAACGACTATACCGGCGATGGCTGGAACGACCAGGTTGACGACGAACTGGGCAATTTCGACTATCTGATGGGCGAAAATATAGACTTTCGCAACCGCGCGGTAACCGAAGAGCTGAAGTTCTGGGCTCGCTGGGTTATGGAACAAACACACTGCAACGGATTCCGGCTGGATGCGGTTAAGCACATTCCGGCCTGGTTTTACAAAGAGTGGATTGAACACGTACAGCAGGTGGCGGAGGAGCCGCTGTTTATCGTAGCCGAATACTGGTCGCATGAGGTCGACAAGCTGCAGGAATACATCGCGCAGGTCGAGGGAAAAACGATGCTCTTTGATGCGCCCTTGCAGATGAAATTCCACGAGGCGTCGAGGCTCGGGCGGGATTACGACATGAGCCAGATTTTTACCGGTACGCTGGTGGAGGCTGACCCGTTCCATGCCGTCACGCTTGTGGCTAACCACGACACCCAGCCCTTACAGGCGCTGGAGGCCCCCGTCGAGGCCTGGTTTAAACCGCTGGCCTATGCGCTGATCCTGCTGCGTGAAAACGGAGTACCTTCGGTGTTCTATCCTGACCTTTTCGGCGCCAGCTACGACGATGAAGGCGGTGACGGCCAAAACTACCATATCGATATGCCGGTGATTGAGCAGCTCGATGATTTGATTCATGCCCGGGAACGCTTTGCCCATGGCATACAAACCCTGTGGTTCGATCATCCAAACTGCATTGCCTTTAGCCGCAGCGGCACCGACGAAGCCCCCGGCTGCGTGGTGGTCATGTCGAACGGGGACAACGGTGAGAAAACGTTGACGCTCGGCGAAAACTTCGGCGAGAAGACCTGGCGAGACTATCTTGGCAATCGCGAGGAGACGGTGCATACCGATCAAAGCGGCAGCGCCACCTTTACCTGTAACGGCGGCAGCGTCAGCGTTTGGGTGCTGGAGGATGTGCTGTAATTTCCCCCTCTCCTTGATGGAGAGGGGCGTTCTTCTCTTACCCTTTGGTTAACTTACTGTCCAAAGGATGTTTGGCGAGGTAATCAGCGCACTCCGTCGTCAAACGATCAACGCGCTTCAACGTCATTCCGGCGTACTCAAGCGTATCGCCGTTGCGCTCGATGGGGTAAATTTCACGCTTAACGGTTACGTTGCGCAGATCACCAGCCAGGTGCGTCAGCTTCCCCGGTACCGTAATCACCCGCTGCCACTGGCGGCAGTCAAGGGTATCGCCTGCCGGCGTGACCACCAGCGAGGCAATAGCCTCAGGGCTCACCAGCTCGCTCTGCGGGCCGCTTGACTGCCAGTAGCCTGCCATGCCGGCCGGCGCTTCGGTACGCACCACCTGCCCATAATCTCTAACCTCGACGCAGCCGCTCAGTGCCACCAGCGCCGCCAATACTAAAAGCTTCTTCATCGTCTATCCTGACTGCGGAGAAAAAATAATTTTGGCATTAAAGCCCAGGGCCTGCCAGCACTTCCTCCAGGGGCAGAAAAATTGATCCAGATTGTTTTTTCCTCTTTTCAATCTGCTAAGCCAAAAAGATGGGCGTATGATCTCGCCCTCTTGCGCCCGCTGCGGCACGTTCTTCTGAGTTCAGAGGCGAAAAAAATGACCTGGCACTCCTTTAAACAACAATACCTGGTAACCTTCTGGAAACCGATGCCCGCGGTGATAGCGGCAGGGATCCTCTCCACCTACTACTTCGGCATCACCGGCACCTTCTGGGCCGTCACCGGCGAATTCACCCGCTGGGGCGGCCAGCTGCTGCAGCTGCTGGGCGTTCACGCCGAAGAGTGGGGTTACTACAAACTTATTCACCTCGACGGCAGTCCACTGACCCGTATCGACGGCATGATGATTCTCGGCATGTTTGGCGGCTGCTTCGCGGCAGCGCTGTGGGCCAATAACGTTAAGCTGCGTTTACCTCAGCACCGTATCCGTATTATTCAGGCGGTGCTCGGCGGCATTATTGCTGGCTTTGGCGCAAGGCTTGCCATGGGCTGCAACCTCGCCGCTTTCTTTACCGGCATTCCACAGTTCTCGCTGCACGCATGGTTTTTTGCGCTGGCTACCGCCATCGGCTGCTGGTTTGGCGCCCGCTTCACGCTGTTGCCGATGTTCCGGATCCCGGTCAGGCTACAAAAAGTCTCCACTGCCTCTCCGCTGACGCAGCAGCCAGACCGTGCAAAACGCCGCTTCCGCATGGGTATGCTGGTGTTTATCGGTATGATTGGCTGGGCCGGTTTGACCGCCATAAACCAACCGAAACTGGGGCTGGCGATGCTTTTTGGTGTTGGGTTCGGCCTGCTAATTGAACGGGCGCAAATTTGCTTTACTTCCGCCTTCCGCGATATGTGGATAACCGGGCGTACCCATATGGCCAAAGCCATTATCCTGGGAATGGCGGTGAGTGCGATTGGCATTTTCAGCTATGTACAGCTGGGCGTGGAAGCCAAAATTATGTGGGCGGGGCCAAACGCCGTCATCGGTGGCCTGCTGTTTGGTTTTGGCATCGTGCTGGCCGGCGGCTGTGAAACCGGCTGGATGTATCGCGCGGTGGAAGGTCAGGTTCATTACTGGTGGGTTGGCCTGGGCAACGTTATCGGCTCTACGCTGCTGGCCTGGTTCTGGGACGATATCTCCCCAGCGCTGGCAACCAGCTGGGATAAAGTCAACCTGCTGAACACCTTCGGGCCGCTGGGCGGGCTGCTGGTGACCTACCTGATGCTGCTTGCTGCTTATTTGCTCATTGTCGGCTGGGAGAAACGCTTCTTCCGTCGTAAAAACCAGCCCCTCAACGCTATTACCGGAGAAACCGCATGAGCCAAAGTATCGTTCCTGACTATCGACTGGATATGGTGGGCGAGCCCTGCCCTTACCCGGCGGTGGCTACGCTCGAAGCGATGCCTCAGCTGAAAAAAGGGGAGGTGCTTGAAGTGGTGAGCGACTGCCCGCAGTCCATCAACAATATTCCTCTCGACGCTAAAAACCACGGCTATACGGTGCTGGATATTCAGCAGGATGGTCCGACCATTCGCTATCTCATTCAGCGCTAATCAGGCAGGGGCATCTTGCCCCTTTTAACTTACCGGCTTCACCCAAGCGCCGGAATCCAGCAGGAAACGTTCTGCACTGGCAATCTTCGCCACCGCCCTGTCCCCATGTTTTGCCACCAGCATCGCCAGTAAACACTCCGCAATGCCCATTGCCGAGACCACAGAAGGGAAAAACGACGGGCTGTGAGCGGAGAAATAGAGCGTGCTTGCGGCCGACTCCGCAAGGGGAGAAAGCGGAGAGTCGGTCAGCGCAACGATCCTGCTCCCGGCCTGCCGGGCTGCGCCCAGCACATCAAGCGATTCACGCGAATAAGGTGCAAACCCTATCATTAACACCGCATCTTCAGGCGTAAGTTCACGAGTAAAGATTTCGTAATTGCTCGCCTGGCCATCAATCAGCGAGACGTGCTTATTAAACAGGCGGTAGATATAAAACAGCGTGTACGCCACCGGATAACTGGCGCGGAAACCACAAACATAGACATGCTCCGCGGCGTCCAGCACGTCAACCGCCTTTTCCATCGCCCGCTGGTTTTCCGCCTCGGTATGGGTGAGATTAGCGGTATGGGCGGCAAACACCTCCCGGTAAAGTGACGCAGAAATGCCCTTATCCACCAGTTTTTCCGCCCTCGCCTGATGGGTTTCATGGTTCAGGCCAAGCTGCTGGACAAAGGCGGTTTTGAACTCCCCCCAGCCAGCGTAGCCCAGCCTTTGGGCCAGGCGCAGCAGCGTCGCGGGCTTTACGCCAATCCGTGAAGCAAAAGCCCGCATCGAAAGCAGAACCAAATCCTTTATGTTGTCCAGACTCAGGTCTGCAGCCCGCTGCAGCTCAGGAGTTAATGTCTTGTAATGCTTCTCTATCGTCTGTTGCGGGGTCATGGGCTGGCAGGATTCTCCTGTGTAGGCCGGAAGTCCTTTCCGGCTTTTTAAAGGCATCACTCTGATATTGCAGTGAAATTAGTTTCCAGGTCAAACAAATATGCCCCCATGCGGAATTAAAAAACCGCTACCACTGCAGGGAAGCCCCTGCGCCCACAACAAAGTTTTGCTGAGAGTCGTTAGAAATGGAGGCTTTCACCACCGTGTTTTCCAGCGCGCGGGCGGAAAAACCAACCGCAAGCGCACTCTCCCCATCGGTTGTGCCAGCTCCGGCACCCACGGAAAATGTCGCGCCCTGGGTCACCTGCGGGATGTTAGCCATTGCGGCCACGCCCGCGATACCTGCCGAAGCACGTTGACGGTTTTCATCCACCTGATCTTTTAAATGGTTAAAGTTGCTGTTGCTAACAGCATTAGCCTCCAGAGCACCGATACGTGACTCGTGTTCGGCCAGCTCCGCCGTATTGTCGGCCAGTGCCCTGTTAGTCGCCTCTAATGCTGCTTTATTAGCCTCAGTGTTTGCGATTGCTGCTGCGGCTCTGGACTGGGCGTAGGCGCCAGTGTTTTGCGCAACTTTTAGCTCCGAATCCAGCGATGCAATCGTACTTTTGTTTGTACTAACATTTGAGTTCAGAGAGGTAATTGCGGTTTGATTAGCATTGACGTTTGAGTTCAGCGAGCTGATTGCGCCCTGGTTCGATGCAATGGCGGTTTGGTTTGCGCTGACGTTTGAATTCAGCGTCCCAATTGCGGTTTGATTCGCATTGACGTTTGAGTTCAGCGAGCTGATTGCGCCTTGGTTCGATGCAATGGCGGCTTGGTTTGCGCTGACGTTTGAATTCAGCGTTCCAATTGCGGTTTGATTCGCATTGACGTTTGAGTTCAGCGAGCTGATTGCGCCCTGGTTCGATGCAATGGCGGCTTGGTTTGCGCTGACGTTTGAATTCAGCGTTCCAATTGCGGTTTGATTCGCGGCGACGTTCGAGCTCAGCGATGAAATTGTACTTTTGTTTGCGCTGACATCTGAGTTCAGAGAGGCAATTGCGGTTTGGTTTGCAGTGACGTTTGAATTCAGCAAGCTGATTGCGCCCTGGTTCGATGCAATGGCAGTTTGGTTTACACTAACGTTTGAATTCAGCGTTCCAATTGCGGTTTGATTCGCGGCGACGTTTGAACCCAGTGACGTAATTGATTTTTGGTTATCACTCACGACTGTTTCAACCGCAAGCAAATCGGCTGCATTTCTTTTTACATCAATATTAAATTGTTCAAGGTTGTAGACGCCGGGCATCCCTGTTACGGTGTTTCCTCTGAGCGTATCTGCGACCAAAGTGAACTTGCCATTGTCGCCCGTTATTTCAGCGGATGTTTGATCTGCCCAGCACTGATGGCTAATAAAAGCCCCAATAATTAACGCTAACGTTGCCTTTTTCATGCTAAAAACCTACTATATATTCGCTTGTGAAGATTTAGTAAAATCCGATCAAATGGATAGTTAACTGGCTGCAACCAGTTAACTATCCCCCTCTTTATATTTCCCGCCCTTACTTCCCCTTATTGAATAAATAACCTCACTGATAGTTTCCACAGGAATTAACCGTTCCTTTTTTTAGTGACTTTAACTCTATGGCGTAACGCGCACGATAGCCCTCCAGAAAATCCGGCAGGAAGGCCATAACCATATGCAGTAAAAAACTTTTATAATCGCCGACATTTATTCCTGCAAAGGTTTAATAGAATAAAATCGCCGGCACGACGTTCAGAATAAAAATGAAATAGTAAAATTGTGTGATAATTCTGGCGATGAATATGCATTGCATGGCTGAAGTAAAACTTGATCTACATCATGCCATTTAGCATTGATTTAGCTTTAGATGAGAAAAAAATTAATACCCTTCATATGAAATATTCATTTGTTAATCGAATATTATAAAAAGGTTTTCCATGCAGGATAATAATAGAATTGGAATAAGAATGATTATTACTTATTTAGAATAAGTAAAAGGCCCGGGACAGACCTTTCTGTTAAAAATAGCCCTACAGGCGCAACACTAAACCTGCATGTTCATGACTTCCTGATAAGCAGCAACCAGCTTGTTACGGACCTGAACGCCCATCGCCAGAGAAACGGAAGATTTTTGCAGATCGACCATCACGTCGTTCAGCGCAACGCCGGGAGTGCCTAAAGCAAACTTCTCCGACTGAACGCGTGCGGTGTTAGCGGTTTCGCTGATGCGCCCTAAAGCGGCCTGCAGCTCGCCGGCAAAGCTGACCGTCGGCGCAGCGGCCGAGGCAGCGGGATTGGTCGCCGCCAGCGCGGTCGTCTGAAGTTGTTGCAGTACGCCTTCAATACCCTGAATTGCCATTTTCTCGCCTCAAATTGGTTAAGCCAGCAAAGATTACCACCTTGTCAATAGGATAAAGGCGTTAAATAGACGTAAAAAATAGAGCTAATTCAGCCATCGAAATGTCCACAAAACGAAAATAATGACACTGCCATCCATATGGAACTTTTGTCGTGTTTGTCGACCCGGGAGTCAGTCTTGTTCACTCATTACTCTAAAAATTTTGTCAACGCTAAGCCGCGAGGTGTGGAATGACCACTGCTGCTCAGGCACAAACGCCGCAAAACAAGACTCTTGAGTGGTTGAATCGCCTTCGTGCAAATCCAAGAATCCCCCTGATGATGGGCGGAGCCGCCGCCGTTGCCATACTGGTTGCTCTGGTACTGTGGGCAAAATCTCCCGATTACCGCGTGCTTTACAGCAACCTCGCCGATCAGGACGGCGGCGCGATTGTGACTCAGCTCCAGCAAATGAATATTCCCTACCGTTTCTCCGACAACGGTAGCGCGATTATGGTCCCGGCGGATAACGTCTACGATCTGCGCCTGCGTCTCGCTCAGCAGGGTTTGCCGAAGGGCGGTGCCGTCGGCTTCGAGCTTCTGGATCAGGAAAAGTTTGGAATCAGTCAGTTCAGCGAGCAGGTGAACTACCAGCGAGCGCTTGAAGGTGAACTGGCCCGCACTATCGAAACGCTCGGCCCGGTGAAAAATGCCCGGGTTCATCTTGCGATGCCAAAACCTTCCCTGTTCGTTCGTGAGCAAAAATCACCTTCCGCCTCCGTTACCCTCAGCCTTGAACCCGGCCGTGCGCTGGACGAAGGGCAAATTAACGCCGTAGTGCACATGGTCTCCAGCGCCGTCGCTGGTTTACCGCCGGGTAACGTGACGCTGGTCGATCAGGCTGGCCATCTGCTCACCCAGTCGAACAACGCAGGTCGCGACCTTAACGACGCGCAGCTCAAGTACGCAAACGACGTTGAAAGCCGCTACCAGCGCCGCATTGAATCGATCCTTGGGCCGATTGTCGGTAACGGTAACGTGCACGCTCAGGTCACCGCTCAGATTGATTTTGCTAATAAAGAGCAGACCGAAGAGCAATACCATCCGAACGGCGATCCATCGCAAACGGCGGTGCGTTCACGCCAGCTGAACCAGACTTCTCAGGTTAACGGTCAGTTCCCTGGCGGCGTACCGGGCGCGCTCTCCAACCAGCCTGCTCCGGCTAATACGGCACCGATTTCAACGCCGCCGCAGCAGAACAACCAGAATAACCCGCAGGCCAATAACGGCCAGCAGAATCAGACGAGCACCTCCAGCCAGAACGGCAGCAGCAACACTTCACGTGACGAAACCACCAACTATGAAGTGGACCGTACTATTCGCCACACCAAACTGAACGTAGGCGATATTCAGCGCCTGTCGGTGGCGGTGGTCGTGAACTACCGCCAGCTTGCCGACGGCAAACCGCTGCCGCTCACCGCCGACCAGATGAAACAGATTGAAAACCTGACGCGTGAAGCGATGGGCTATTCAGAAAGCCGCGGCGACACCCTGAACGTGGTCAACTCTCAGTTCACCGCCACCGAAGACGACAGCGGCAGCAGCCTGCCATTCTGGAAGTCTCCGGCCTTCTTCGACATGCTGCTCTCCGCCGGTCGCTGGCTGATCGTGCTGATTGTCGCCTGGCTGCTGTGGCGGAAAGCGATTCGTCCGCAGCTGACCCGCCGTGCGGAAGCCCTTAAGGCCGCTAACGAGGCGAAGCAGAGCGTTAAAGCCGAAGAAGAAGCCGTGGCCGTTACGCTAAGCCGTGACGAACAGCAGCAGCAGCGCAAAGCTAACCAGCGCCTGAGCGCCGAAGTCATGAGTCAGCGAATTCGTGATATGTCTGATAACGATCCTCGCGTAGTCGCGCTGGTGATCCGCCAATGGATGAGTACTGAAATATGAGTATGACCGGAACCGAAAAGAGCGCCATCCTGCTGATGACCATTGGCGAAGACCGCGCCGCCGAGGTGTTTAAACACCTCAGCCCGCGTGAAGTGCAGCATTTAAGTGCGGCGATGGCGAATACCCATCAGATTTCAAACAAACTGCTGACCGAAGTACTGGCGGAGTTTGAGCAGGAAGCCGAGCAGTTCGCGGCGCTGAGCATCAACGCCAACGACTACCTGCGTACCGTATTGATCAAAGCTCTGGGCGAAGAACGCGCCTCGAGCCTGCTGGAAGATATTCTCGAAACCCGCGACACGACGAGCGGTATCGAAACGCTCAACTTTATGGAGCCGCAGAGCGCCGCGGATCTTATTCGCGACGAGCACCCGCAGATCATCGCCACCATCCTGGTTCACCTCAAGCGTGGCCAGGCGGCAGACATTCTGGCGCTGTTCGAGGAGCGCCTGCGCAACGACGTCATGCTGCGTATCGCCACCTTCGGCGGCGTTCAGCCTGCCGCGCTGGCGGAGCTGACCGAGGTGCTGAACAACCTGCTCGACGGCCAGAACCTCAAGCGCAGCAAAATGGGCGGCGTAAGAACAGCAGCAGAAATTATCAACCTGATGAAAACCCAGCAGGAAGAAGCCGTTATTACCGCCGTGCGCGACTTCGACGGCGAGCTGGCGCAGAAAATCATCGACGAAATGTTCCTGTTCGAAAATCTGGTTGCCGTGGACGACCGCAGCATCCAGCGTCTTCTGCAGGAAGTGGAGTCCGAATCTCTGCTTATCGCCCTCAAGGGCGCGGAGCAGGCGCTGCGCGAGAAGTTCCTGCGCAACATGTCCCAGCGTGCTGCGGATATCCTGCGCGACGACCTCGCCAACCGTGGTCCGGTTCGTCTCTCGCAGGTCGAAAACGAACAGAAAGCTATCCTGCTCATCGTGCGTCGCCTGGCGGAGACCGGCGAGATGGTAATCGGCACCAGCGAGGATACCTATGTCTAATTCGCTGCCATGGAAACGCTGGACGCCTGACGACCTCGCCTTCCCGACGCCGGTTTTCGAAGAGATTGTGATGCCGGAAACCAGCGAAGCGCAAGAGGAGCAGGAAAGTGAGCCGGATCTCCAGCAAACGCTGGCGATGATGCAGGCTCAGGCGCGTGAGCAGGGTCACAGCGCGGGCTTTGCCGCCGGACACGATCAGGGTGTAGAGGAAGGCCGCAAGGCCGGATTCCAGCAGGGGCTTGAGCAGGGCATCAATGAAGCCCGTCAGCAACAGGCTCCGGTGCACGCGCGTATGCAGCAGCTGGTGAGCGAGTTCCAGTACACGCTGGACGCGCTGGACAGCGTTATTGCTTCACGCCTGATGCAGATGGCGCTGGAAGCCGCGCGACAGGTCATCGGCCAGACGCCAGCCGTCGATAACAACGCGCTGATCAAACAGATTCAGGGCCTGTTAATGCAGGAGCCGCTGTTTAGCGGCAAGCCACAGCTGCGTGTACACCCGGATGATTTACAGCGGGTAGAAGAGATGCTGGGCGCCACGCTGAGCCTGCACGGCTGGCGCCTTCGCGGAGACCCAGGTCTGCATCAGGGCGGCTGCAAAGTCTCTGCCGATGAGGGCGATCTTGACGCCAGCGTAGCAACCCGCTGGCAAGAACTTTGCCGCCTGGCCGCACCGGGAGTGCTCTGATGACCGCCCGCCTAACCCGTTGGCTGAACACGCTGGATAATTTTGAAGCGCGGATGACAGAGCTGCCGTCCGTTCGCCGCTACGGCCGCCTGACGCGTGCCACCGGTCTGGTGCTGGAAGCCACCGGCCTGCAGCTGCCGCTCGGGGCAACCTGCATCATTGAGCAGCACGACCGCGAAGTTGAATGTGAAGTGGTGGGCTTTAACGGCCACAAGCTGTTCCTGATGCCGCTGGAAGAAGTGGAAGGCATTCTGCCCGGCGCCAGAGTTTATGCGCGTTCATCAACGGCTGAAGGACTCCATAGCGGTAAAAAATTGCCGCTTGGCCCGGCACTGCTGGGACGGGTGCTCGACGGCAGCGGTCGCCCTCTTGATGGCCTGCCCTCTCCCGATACCGGCCTGATGGGCGCACTCGGCGCAGCGCCGTTTAACCCGCTCCAGCGTACGCCGATTGAACATGTCCTCGACGTAGGCGTGCGCCCGATTAACGCCCTGCTGACCGTCGGGCGCGGCCAGCGTATGGGCCTGTTCGCCGGCTCCGGCGTCGGTAAAAGCGTTCTGCTCGGGATGATGGCGCGTTATACTCAGGCCGACGTGATTGTCGTGGGGCTGATCGGCGAGCGTGGGCGCGAAGTAAAAGATTTTATCGAAAACATTTTGGGTGCCGAAGGCCGCGCACGCTCGGTAGTGATTGCCGCACCGGCGGACGTTTCTCCTCTGCTCCGTATGCAGGGTGCCGCCTACGCAACCAGAATTGCCGAAGACTTCCGCGATCGTGGTCAGCACGTGCTGCTGATCATGGACTCACTGACCCGTTACGCGATGGCGCAGCGTGAAATTGCCCTGGCCATCGGCGAACCGCCTGCCACCAAAGGCTATCCGCCTTCGGTGTTTGCCAAGCTCCCGGCGCTGGTTGAGCGCGCGGGGAACGGCATTCACGGCGGCGGTTCGATTACCGCTTTTTATACCGTACTCACCGAAGGCGACGATCAGCAGGACCCGATCGCCGACTCCGCGCGAGCCATTCTTGACGGCCACATTGTGCTGTCGCGCCGCCTGGCGGAAGCGGGCCACTACCCGGCCATCG
Organism: Cedecea lapagei; assembly: GCF_900635955.1. GTDB lineage: Bacteria > Pseudomonadota > Gammaproteobacteria > Enterobacterales > Enterobacteriaceae > Cedecea > Cedecea lapagei. Next base: position 1,685,335 of record NZ_LR134201.1, on the reverse strand, counting down.
ACATCGAAGCTTCTATCAGTCGTGCTATGACATCGTTGATTACCGAGCAGCATTACGCCCGGGTACGTCGTTTCAAACAGCTGTTATCCAGCTTCCAGCGCAACCGTGATTTGGTCAGCGTGGGGGCTTACGCCAAAGGCAGCGATCCTATGCTCGATAAGGCCATCGAACTGTGGCCGCATCTGGAAGCATTCCTGCAACAAGGCATTTTTGAACGCGCAAGCTGGGAAGAAGCCTGCCTCGCTCTGGAGACACTCTTCCCGACGGTTTAATGAGAGGTGACCATGAACCAAAACAGCGCACTGGATACTTTGCGTGAGCTCGCCGCCCAGGAAGTGGAAAAAGCGGCGATTCGTTTAGGGGAGATGCGCCGGGGCTGTCAGCAGGCAGAAGAGCAGCTGAATATGCTGATTAACTATCAGTTTGAGTACAGCAACAGCCTGAATAACAACATGAGCCAGGGCATTGCCAGCACGCGCTGGCAGAACTATCAGCAGTTTATACGCACGCTGGAAAAAGCGATCGATCAACACCGCCAGCTGCTGATGCAGTGGACCAATAAAGTCGACCAGGCGCTGGGCGCGTGGCAGGAAAAACAAAAGCGCCTGCAGGCATGGCAAACCCTGCAGGAGAGAAAGGCGGCAGAGCTGTTGCTGGCGGAGAACAGGCTCGATCAGAAGCAGATGGACGAATACGCCCAGCGGGCCACATTGAGGAAAAGTGAATGATCACATTGCCAAACATTCTGTTAAACAACGGGGCCGATCCCGCTGCGACCGCGGAGACAAAAGGCGCGGAGGGCAAAGGCTTTTTGGATCTGCTGAGCAAAGCGCTGCCGGGCAAGGTCGAGCTGGAAGAGGGCAAATCTCTGCCTCTGGGCGTGGCCTTAAGCAAAGCTGCGGCCACTAATACAGCAAAAGGCGACGCCAAAGACGGCCAGGCGGTGCTGAACCAGTTACTCAACACGCCTGAGCTGTCAGAGGCGCTGACCACCCTGCTCGCCTCTCACGGGAAAACCGACACCAGCGACAAGCCGGATCTGGCGACAAAAGACGCCAAAAGCGACAAGCCGCTAAGCGATGCCGAGCTGCAGACGTTGAGCGCCCTGTTTGCGATGCTGCCGCAGCCGGTCGTCGCCGCTCAGCCCATAACGCCGGGTAAACCCGTTGCCGCAGCCGATAAAGCAGCGTTATCCGCGCTAACCACCGCGGGTAATACCGCAGCTAAGAGCGCGACCGACAGCCTGCTGCCCGCCGACGGTAGCGTTAAAAAAGCAGCCCCGACCACATCTGCGCTGGCGGACAGCAGAACCCCAGCGGCAACGGTTTCCTCCGCGCAGCAGCAGCCCGTTGATGACAAAATCCAACTGGCCGCCAACAAGGGGTCCGACAGCCGTGACAGCGCACCTTTACAGGTGAATAACACGGCACCGGTGACACCGCAGATAACGCCGGCCATCAGCAGCGCAACTATTGCCGCCCCGACCACCACGGTCATCGCCACGCCAACGGCACCGACGATCGCCGCCCAGTTGGGCAGCCATGAGTGGCAACAGCAGATTTCTCAGCACGTTACGCTGTTTACGCGCCAGGGCCAGCACAGCGCCGAGCTCAGATTGCATCCGGAAGATCTCGGCCAGGTGCAAATTAGTCTAAAACTAGAAGATAACCAGGCACAGCTGCAGATGATATCGCCGCACAGTCACGTGCGCGCCGCGCTCGAAGCCGCGCTGCCAACCCTGCGCACGGCGCTTGCGGAAAACGGCATCCAGCTGGGGCAGAGTAACATCAGCAGCGAAAGCTTTGCCCAGCAGCAATCTGGCCAGCAGCAACAGCAAAATACCCGCAGCGCGGAGCGTTTCTCACTTAGCGGCAGCGATCCTGAACCGCTACCGGTCGCCGATAGCCTCCAGCGCCTGGCAAGCAGCAACGGCGCGGTGGATATTTTTGCCTGAGGCCCGTTGACGGGTAAACGCCAGAGCTAGCGACAATAAACGTGTGTTTTCCGGGCTTTGACCGCCCGGAGACACGGGATAATTGCTTTTCAGCAGTACCGATACAGGAATAAAGCGTTCAATGACTGATACCGCTATCACGAAAGGCCGTAAACGCGCCATCTGGGTGCCGATACTGGTTCTTATCACACTCGCCGCGTGCGCGACCGCAGGCTATAGCTACTGGCGCATGCAGCAAACGCCAGCCACTGCCCAGGCAAAAGCGCCTGAGCCACCGCCTGCGCCAGTGTTTTTCGCTCTGGATACCTTTACCGTCAATCTGGGTGATGCGGATCGCGTACTGTACATCGGCGTTACGCTGCGCCTGAAAGATGAAGCCACTCGCCAGCGCCTGAGCGAATTCCTGCCTGAAGTTCGCAGCCGCCTGCTGCTGCTGTTCTCTCGTCAGGATGCCAATCAGCTTGCCACCGACGCAGGTAAGCAGAAGCTGGTAGAGGCGATTAAAACTACTCTGGCGCCGCCTCTGGTCGCCGGGCAACCTCAACAGGTAGTCAGCGACGTGCTGTATACCGCCTTTATTTTGCGGTAACTCCATGGGCGACAGTATTCTTTCTCAGGCTGAAATCGATGCGCTGTTAAACGGCGACAGTGAGAATAAAGACGAGCCGAAGGCCGGGGCTGCGGGCGAAACCAACATTCGTCCCTATGACCCGAATACCCAGCGTCGCGTTGTGCGTGAGCGCCTGCAGGCGCTGGAAATCATTAACGAGCGTTTTTCTCGCCAGTTCCGCATGGGGCTGTTTAACCTGCTGCGCCGTAGCCCGGATATTACCGTCGGGGCGATTCGTATCCAGCCGTACCACGAGTTTGCCCGCAACCTGCCGGTGCCAACCAACCTTAACCTGATCCACCTGAAGCCCCTGCGCGGCACCGGGCTCTTTGTCTTTTCGCCGAGCCTGGTGTTCATTGCGGTCGACAACCTGTTCGGCGGCGATGGTCGCTTCCCGACCAAAGTGGAAGGGCGCGAATTTACCCACACCGAGCAGCGCGTCATTAATCGCATGCTGAAGCTGGCGCTGGAATCCTACAGCGACGCGTGGAAGGCGATTTATCCGCTGGAAGTGGAGTACGTTCGTTCCGAAATGCAGGTCAAGTTTACCAATATCACCACCTCGCCGAATGACATCGTGGTTAACACCCCGTTCCACGTCGAAATTGGCAACCTGACCGGTGAGTTCAACATCTGTCTGCCGTTCAGCATGATTGAGCCGCTGCGCGAGCTGCTGGTGAATCCCCCGCTGGAGAACTCACGTCAGGAAGATCAGAGCTGGCGCGACACTCTGGTGCGTCAGGTGCAGCATTCCGAGCTGGAGCTGGTGGCGAACTTCGCCGATATCCCGCTGCGGCTGTCCCAAATCCTAAAACTGAAACCTGGCGATGTGCTGCCCATCGAAAAGCCAGATCGTATTATCGCGCACGTCGATGGCGTACCCGTGCTGACCAGCCAATACGGCACGGTCAACGGCCAGTATGCCCTGCGCGTCGAACATTTGATCAACCCGATATTGAATTCGCTGAATGAGGAACAGCCCAAATGAGTGATATTAATCAACCGTCCGATGACAATGCAGGCTCAGTGGACGATCTGTGGGCTGATGCGTTAAACGAGCAGAAAAGTTCCGGGAAAAGTAACGCGGATAACGTATTCCGTGCGCTGGAAGGCAATGATATTGCCGGTAACGTTCAGGATATCGACCTGATCATGGATATCCCGGTCAAACTGACCGTCGAGCTGGGCCGCACCCGCATGACCATCAAAGAGCTGCTGCGCCTGACGCAGGGTTCGGTGGTTGCCCTTGACGGGCTGGCCGGTGAACCGCTGGATATTCTGATCAACGGTTACCTGATTGCCCAGGGTGAAGTGGTGGTGGTGGCCGACAAATACGGCGTGCGTATTACCGACATCATTACCCCATCCGAACGTATGCGTCGCCTGAGCCGCTAAATGAAAACCCAGGCCACCGTCAGTCAGCCTGCCGTCAACGCCAACTCGCCGCTTGTTCAGGTGAGCGGCGCGTTGGCCGGTATTGTTATTTTTATCCTGGTGGCCGCGTGGCTGGCAAAGCGCTTTGGCTTCACCGGCGCCGGCGTTGGGGCAAAAAAGTCGCTGAACATTAGCGCCAGCGTAAGCGTAGGGACGCGCGAACGCGTGGTAGTGGTTGACGTCGAGAATGCACGCCTGGTGCTCGGCGTGACCTCAGCCCAGATTACCCATCTGCACACGCTGCCCCCGGCGCCTGCAACAGAGGCTGTTGAAAAGGCCCCTGCTCCCGCTGATTTCCAGAAACTGATGAAGAACCTGCTTAAACGTAACGGGAAAGATTGATGAAACGTTTGCTGACGCTCTCGTTACCGGGCTTATTGTTACTGCTCCCTGCCGCCGCTTTTGCACAACTCCCCGGCCTGATCAGTCAGCCCCTCGCCAACGGCGGACAGAGCTGGTCGCTGCCGGTGCAGACGCTGGTCTTTATTACCTCTCTGACCTTCCTGCCGGCCATTTTGCTGATGATGACCAGCTTCACGCGCATCATCATCGTCTTCGGCCTGCTGCGTAACGCCCTCGGTACGCCGTCCGCACCGCCCAACCAGGTGATGGTGGGTCTGGCACTGTTTCTGACCTTTTTCATTATGTCGCCGGTGTTCGATAAAATTTATGCCGACGCATACCAGCCTTTCAGCGAAGATAAAATTTCAATGGAAGTGGCGATCGATAAAGGCGCTCAGCCGCTGCGCGAGTTTATGCTGCGCCAGACGCGTGAAGCCGACCTTGCGCTGTTTGCCCGCCTCGCCAATACGCAGCCGCTGCAGGGGCCGGAAGCCGTGCCAATGCGCATCCTGCTGCCTGCCTACGTTACCAGCGAGCTGAAAACGGCGTTCCAGATTGGCTTTACGGTATTTATTCCGTTCCTGATTATCGACCTCGTGATCGCCAGCGTCCTGATGGCGCTTGGAATGATGATGGTTCCTCCCGCGACAATTGCCCTGCCCTTTAAGCTGATGCTTTTCGTGCTGGTCGACGGCTGGCAGCTGTTGGTGGGTTCATTAGCGCAAAGTTTTTACAGCTAAGGGAGAGAGAAAATGACGCCAGAATCGGTCATGATGATGGGCACCGAGGCCATGAAGGTCGCCCTTGCCCTTGCGGCCCCTCTGCTGCTGGTTGCGCTGATTAGCGGTCTGATTATCAGCCTGCTACAGGCGGCGACGCAGATTAACGAAATGACGCTGTCGTTTATTCCGAAGATCCTGGCCGTGTTCGTGACCATCGTTATCGCAGGGCCGTGGATGCTTAACCTGCTGCTGGATTACATGCGCGCTTTACTGACCAATCTGCCGAACACCATTGGATGATCCACGTTGACAGCAACCAGTGGCTTAACTGGCTGAGTCTCTATTTTTGGCCGCTGCTGCGCGTGCTCGCGCTGATTATGTCGGCCCCGATTCTTAGCGAGCGTTCGATCCCTAAGCGCGTCAAAATCGGCCTCGGGCTGATGATCACTTTTCTCATCGCGCCCTCCCTGCCCGCAACCGGCGTGACGATTTTTTCCGCGGCAGGTTTTTGGCTGGCGATACAACAAATTCTTATCGGTGTGGCGCTCGGTTTTACGATGCAGTTCGCGTTTGCCGCAGTACGTACCGCCGGGGAAATTGTTGGCCTACAGATGGGATTGTCCTTTGCGACGTTTTTCGACCCCGGCAGCCGCCTTAACATGCCGGTGCTGGCGCGTTTCCTGGATATTCTGGCGATGCTGCTGTTTCTCACCTTTAACGGCCATTTATGGCTGATATCGATGCTGGTTGATACTTTTCATACTTTGCCCATCGGCGGCGATCCGATCAACAGCAATGCCTTTATGGCGCTGACCCGGGCGGGCGGTCTGATTTTTCTCAATGGCCTGATGCTGGCGCTGCCGTTAATCACTTTGTTACTAACGCTTAACATTGCGCTTGGCCTGTTAAACCGCATGGCCCCCCAGCTATCGGTATTTGTTATCGGTTTTCCGGTCACCCTGTCTATCGGCATGCTAATTTTTATGGTAATGATGCCGCTTATCGCCCCCTTCACCGAGCATTTATTCGGCGAGATTTTTGACCTGCTCGCGGATATAGTCAGCGAAATCCCCGCAAATTAATAACCATAACTTTTATGATGACTCCCTGAGGATATTCCTAAAAAAAAATGTTAATAACATCCGCCAGGATATATCTGGCGCGGAATATAAGTTTTTACCTTGCTCACAATACGCAATATTCACTTTACTTTAAGAACATTCCTGGCAAATTATAGGCAACTTTCCGGGATAGTGATTTCGCCTTTTAAATTATTAATAATGGTTACCCAAAATAATTCGAACTGCGGACAAGCGGCGGACTGGCTTTACTCTGGGATTGACCTCGTCAATCACTGGTTTAACCAGTACAGCTTTCAATCTGCGCTCCGTCTTATTACGGGTATAACGCGCTTAGTGAGGGTTTGCTATGTCAACGATTATTATGGACTTATGCAGCTATACCCGGCTGGGGCTTGTCGGCTACTTAGCCAGCCGCGGGGTTAGAAAACGGCATATTACAGATGTAGAAACGGTGGATCAGCTGGCACAGGCATGCCGGTTGCAGGCACCCAGCGTGGTGTTTATTAATGAAGACTGCTTTATTCATGACCCACAAAGCAGTCAGCAAATTAAGCAGATCATTAATCAGCATCCGGGGACGCTATTTTTAGTCTTTATGGCTATTGCTAATATTCATTTTGATGAATATCTGCTGGTCCGAGAAAACCTGCTGATCAGTTCGAAATCCATCAAACCGGAATCTTTAGACGATATTTTAGCGGAATACCTGGCAAAAAATGCACAATGTATTGGGCATATTAATTTGCCGACGCTTTCTCTTAGTCGCACAGAGTCCAGCATGCTGAAAATGTGGATGTCCGGACAGGGAACGATTCAAATCTCCGATCAAATGAACATCAAGGCAAAAACCGTCTCATCGCATAAAGGGAATATTAAGCGAAAAATCAAGACCCACAACAAACAGGTGATATATCACGTCGTTCGCCTCACCGATAACGTCACCAACGGTATTTTTGTTAACCTCCGTTAGCTCGCTTTACGTACGCCTCTCCCTACGCCTTCCGGCCGTGCTATTTAATCTCTGGCAGCTGTCAGAGATTAAATACAAGCTCAACGGCACAGCCAACTGTAACAAAAAAGCAACCTTTGCCAAAAAAAGCAGAAAAATCTCACTACACTTACGCCGTACATTTATACATGGAGAGATTTATCGCTATGGTTGCCGCTATCATCATTGGCATTTTTGTTATCAGCGTCATCTACGCCCATTCGCGCGGCGTAGAAAAACAAAAATTTTCGCGCCAGCTTTTTGACCACTCAACCTTTATGGCGCCGGTCAATATGTTTATGACGCGCTTTTCCCGCCTGCCGCCAAAGCAGCCTTACTTCCCCACCAGCGACTTTCCGGAGCTGCAAAAGCTGACGGATAACTGGGAGGTCATTCGCGAGGAAGCGCTTCGCCTGCAGGGCCACATCAAAGCGGCGGAAAGCCACAACGATGCTGGGTTTAACACCTTCTTCAAGCGCGGATGGAAGCGCTTTTATCTGAAGTGGTATAGCGACGCCCATCCTTCGGCACATGAACTTTGCCCGATAACGACGAAGTTGGTCAGCGAGATCCCGTCCGTTAAGGCCGCAATGTTTGCCGAACTCCCCGCAGGCTCTCACCTTGGCAAGCATCGCGATCCGTATGCGGGATCGGTGCGCTACCATTTAGGGCTGTCCACGCCAAATGACGATCGCTGCTTTATTGAGGTTGACCGTCAGCGTCATAGCTGGCGAGATGGTGAAGCGGTCATTTTTGATGAAACCTATGTGCACTGGGCTGAGAACAAAAGCGATCAAACCCGTATTATTCTGTTCTGCGACATTGAGCGGCCGATGAAGTGGCGCTGGGCCCAGGCGGTTAACCACTGGGTCGGCACTACCCTGATGTCCGCAGCCAGTTCGCCCAACAGCGACAGCGACCGGACCGGCGCGCTGAACAGGATCTTTAAGTACGTCAACGCGCTTCGCGACAGCGGACAGAATCTGAAGAAGCGTAACCGTAAGGTCTATTACGCGGCAAAATATTCGGTGATTACGCTGATTTTTGCGGCGATCGTTGTGCCAAGCGTGATGTAGATAATTTTCCCTCTCCTTTCCGGGGAGAGGGACGGGGCGAGGGTCACACAACCCTCACCCTACTCTTCTTTCTCCACGAAAATCCCGTCCGGATGCCCCGACTCATTAAAGAACCAGATCCCCAGCGGGTAATCTTCCAGCGCAACGAGATACATTGTCCCCTCGTTAAACGGCTCCACCGCCAGAACAACGCCCGAGCGGCGCGGGCCGCCATCGGTCTTAACGGTCACCCGATCATTGATTTTCATGGTTATTTCCTCCAGATACACTGCTTGCCATTGTAGATCAAAATGGCCTTCGGCGCCCTTCCGGCGAGCCGTCTGGCGCATTATCTGAAGCGTCTATACTTAAGGCGGGTAGTCAGGCGAGGAGCAAAGTGATGAAGACCGTGAAAATGAGCGGGAGCGCGGCGCACCAGGAAACAGAAGTCGATGTTGACGCGCTGCTGGCCGCCATCAATGAAATTAGCGAAAGCGATATCCGACATGCCGGCAACGATGAGCACCCGCAGCGAGTGAGCGTTGATGGCCGTGAGTGGCACAGCTATAGAGAGCTGGCGGATGCATTTGAGCTGGATATTCGGGATTTCAGCGTGAACGAAATTAATCGCTAAGAAAAGCATCCCGGCCGGGGAGGCCGGGATGAAACTTGCTGAAGCAAGAAGCACTTGAAATTCGTTACATCAGGAAATCTGATGTGTTGACCACATTACCTTAAATTTTTCTGAACACAAGAATATATTCACTTGAAGAATAGCAAGCGGCATCCTTATTGATATGAGGAATTTAATTCAAATCCCTTATGAAATGTCTCTTTTCTGCTTATGAACCGCTGCAAAACGGGCGTAAAGGAGAGAAAAGTTTGAGATTTATCCTAAACCGCTGCCGTTATTATCGCCGGAAAAATACCCCTGAGGTAGTAAAGGAAGTCGCCAGCGGGGGATAACACGCGCCAAAGGTGAGCGTTTTTTTTCAGCCTCCCCTTTTGCCTGCGTGCTGACTAAAACATCAACAGCTCTTATAAGATATAGCGAAGCCCAGCGTCCGCAAGAATCAGTCCCGGGTGCAAACCTGGTTGCGACCGTTCTGCTTCGCCCTGTACAGACGCCTGTCTGCAACCGACTGCAGGTGCTCAAAATCATAATCGTGGCGTTCGTGCGCGCAGCTTACGCCAAGCGAGGCGCTGACCCTGAGCGTCTGCCCGCCGCTCACTATCAGCTCCCGGCTGCTGATACGACACCGAATACGCTCGGCAACGCCTGCGGCCGCGGTAAGATCGGTTCCCGGCAGCAGTACGCAGAACTCTTCACCGCCTACTCTGCCGGCGACATCTTCCTCCCGCAGGGCTGAGCTTAGCAGCGCGGCGGTATGCGCCAGCACCTTATCGCCCGCGTGGTGCCCATAGCGATCGTTAATGCCCTTGAAAAAGTCCAGATCCATCTGGATAACCGAGAACGGCTTATCCTCCTGCTGGCACTGCTGCGCCAGGCCGTGGGCAATGTCAAAGAAGGCTCCGCGACTGTAGAGCCGGGTGAGAGGATCGTAATTGGCACGCCAGCTCAGCGTCTGCTGCAGAGTCAGCATATTGCTTACCAGTCGACGGATGATTCGCCAGGAGATAAACAGCATCAGCGTGAAAAGCAGCCAAAGCACCGTCAGCACGATGCTGATACGGCCAAACTCCCCCTGAACGCCCTCGCCCAGGGTATGCACCTTGATCAGTACGCCGTCAAAGTTCGTCAGCTTCGCCCACGTCACGAAGCGGGTATCCATCCTCAGCTCACCTTCCTCTCCGCTTTCCATCGAACGGGCGATTTCGGCCTGCTGCCTGGCATTAAACATCTGTGCGAGCGGCATGCGGTCGGCCGCCGTGGCAATCAGCGTAAACTGCCTGTCAAACAGCATGACCGTCCCCTCATAACGTTCGTGAGAAAGCTCCTGAAGGAATTCATGCATGGCGTTGATGGGGAAATCCATCCCCAGCACGCCATACCAGCGGTTATTCAGATCCAGCGGCACCGATGCGGTAATAACCTGTCCGTTGAGGCTGTCGGGGTTATAGGTATGGATCCACCGGAGGCCGCGACCGGGATTATTTTCCGGTGACTGGGCAACAAAATAGGGCCGGGTTATCAGTCGAGAATAGAGTGAAATGATTGCAGGGTCATTTTCCCGTGGCGTGCTGGAAAGAAAAAAGCCAGCCCGTGAGGTGTAAAAAATCCGCCTTTGCAGATCGCGCTTCTCATCCACAAGCTGCATGATGTAGCTGAATTCGAGCGTCGCCTCCAGCTCCGGGTAAATCCAGCGCTCATCGCGGTCAAGGAGGGCTCTGTGAGAGACAAACTCGTCAGAAACGCCGTTGACGGGCATTCCCCGATTTAAATCCATCTGCAGCTGCCAGTATGGCTGAGTCCGCTGGATGGCGAAATTGGCCAATGCTTTGCGGGAAATATCGGTGGAAATAGGCGACTGCAGCGCATAGTGCATGGTGTTGCGGTAAAACAGCAGGTTGTCGATGCTGTGCTGAAGCTGGCGGTCGAGCGCGGTGGCAATGCTGTCCAGGCCATTACGCTGGTTGGCAATATAGGCCGACTCAAGGACCGCAACCTCACGCCAGGTGAGCAGCGTTGAGCAAAGAAACACAACAATAAAACAGAGGTTTACCACCCGCTGCGGTCTTTTATAGCGAGTTAAAAATCGCTCAAACGCATTACCGTACAATGGGGATACTCCCGGCCACCGTTATCAACGCCTTCCGGAAAGTCGCCGAAAGGATAAGGTCAATGCAGATTTTGCCATTGCGGCACGGCTTTGTCGAAGCCGACATCTACTGCCGTGCCTTTGCTGAGGCATAAAAAAACCCGGCATAGCCGGGTTCAGGCAGAACGCCTGGGCCCGAAATCTTTCCGGGCTAAGGGATTTCCGGGCAGGGTCATGCCTCGTGATGCTCCCTGCTCTCAACAGGCGCAAGATCGTCCTCACGGAACGCCTCACGTTTTACGCCGTAGCCGTCGTACCACCGGCACTCCACCATGCCACTGGAATAACCCGTGACAATCATCCGGGGACCACCGTTTTTACGCCGGACTTCATCGCTGACCAGATAGACCATTGCCGCCTCCGGCGTTAGGGGTGAAAACCTCTAAAGGTATAGCTAATGCCCAGCGTTTTTTCCTGACTAAAGCGCTATTTTTCTTCTTATTGCTGGTGGGAAGGGCCGCCGCGCAGGTGGTTTATGCCGTTGACCACCAGCAGCACTACGCCGCCCGCGATAAAGCCCAGCACCAGGTGTGCGAGGCTCGGTCCGATAAGCGTAATGACGCCGCCAAACTGCCCCATCCAGCGCTCAATACCGTGGTGCAGCGCAGGTATTCCGTGCACCAGGATCCCGCCGCCGACGAGGAACATAGCCAGCGTCCCAACAATCGTCAGCCCCTTCATCAACCAGGGCGCCAGAACAAGCAGTCCCTTGCCCACGGCCTGGGCCAGCGCAGCGCGTTTGTCCGCCAGCCAGTAGCCAAGATCGTCGATTTTCACGATCATCCCGACCAGACCGTAAACGCCGATGGTCACCAGAATCGCAATACCGGCCAGGATAAGCACCTGATTCAGCAGCGGCGCCTCTGCCACAATGCCGAGCGTGATAGCGACTATCTCAGCAGAAAGAATAAAGTCGGTGCGCACGGCACCTTTAACTTTGTCTTTCTCAAAAGCCATCGGATCCTGGGCTGCTATCGACTCCAGCCGCGCCTGCTTCTCCTCCGGGCTCTCTTTGTGCTTGCGCGCTTTTACACTGTGCAGCACTTTTTCCACGCCTTCGAAACATAAAAACGCTCCGCCCACCATCAGCAGCGGCGTAATCGCCCAGGGTGCAAAGGCGCTGATCACCAGCGCCAGCGGCACCAGAATCAGTTTATTGAGAAACGATCCCTTTGCCACGCTCCAGACAACGGGCAGCTCTCGATTAGCACGCACGCCCGATACCTGTTGAGCGTTAAGCGAGAGGTCATCTCCCAGCACGCCTGCGGTTTTTTTTGCCGCGAGTTTGCCCATCACGGAAATATCGTCCAGCAGCGTGGCGATGTCGTCGAGCAGTGTCAGTAAGCTACTTCCAGCCAAAATATCTGTCCTTATTGATTTCGTTACCCAAGAGTATGAAGCAAAATCGCCTCCGCGAAAATTCCCCGCCTTTGTCAACGTAAATTAACATTCCATCAACAAGTATAATGCTCGCTATCGGCCGCTATTTGGCGTTAACTATCGCCCAGTTATTGAAGCCTGGTGAGGGATTATGCGTCTTCGTTCTGGTCACTTATTGCCGCTGATCGCGGCGCTTTTCGCACTGTATATTATCTGGGGCTCGACCTATTTCGCGATAGCCATTGGCGTAAAAAGCTGGCCGCCGTTTATGATGGCCGGGTTACGCTTCCTCTTTGCCGGTGGGGTATTAACGGCTATTTTGCTTTTTCGCGGGCATAAACTGCCCCGCCTTAGGCCGATGCTGAACGCCGCGCTGATTGGCGTTCTCCTCCTCGCCATTGGCAACGGCTTTGTCACGCTGGCAGAACACCAGCACGTGGCCTCAGGTATTGCCGCGGTGATGGTAGCCACCGTCCCGCTGTTCACCCTCTGCTTCAGTCGCCTGTTCGGAATTAAAACCCGCAAGCTCGAGTGGCTGGGGATTGCCATTGGCCTGGCGGGTATCGTGCTGCTGAATAGCGGCGGCAACCTCAGCGGAAACCCAACGGGCGCGCTGTTGATTTTAGTCGGCTCCCTCAGCTGGGCGTTTGGCTCGGTTTATGGTTCGCGCATCGAGCTGCCCGAAGGGATGATGGCGGGCGCAATTGAGATGTTAGCTGCCGGGATTGTTGCCCTTTGCGTTTCAGCGCTGAGCGGCGAGCGCTTAACCGCCATGCCGGATGCCGCAGGCTTGCTGGCCGTTGGCTATCTGGCCATTTTCGGCTCCATGATCGCCATTAGCGCCTATATGTACCTGATTCGTAATGTCTCGCCGGCGGTGGCCACCAGCTATGCCTACGTCAACCCGGTCGTCGCGGTGCTGCTCGGCACCACCTTTGCAGGGGAAAGCCTTTCGTCGATTGAATGGCTGGCGCTGGGCATTATTATTTTTGCCGTGGTGCTGGTGACGCTCGGGAAATATCTCTTTCCGGCAAAACCGGTTGTCGAGCCTTGCGAAGTGGAAAAATAGCTACTCTGCGGCCAGCGTCTGCTGGCCGTCTTCCTTCCGCTGGTGGATCCCGGTTACGGTAATTTCTGCGCTACAGCCCCCGCTGCAAACCCACTCTTCCAGACGTTCGCAAAGCGCCCGATCGTCCAGTTTCTCGCGGCCGCGCAGCGCGCATTCCCAGACGATTAACACCCGCCAGCCCTGACGCAGCAAAAGCCCGACATCGCGTTTGTCCCGCTGTACGTTGCGGCCGATTTTTTCCAGCCAGAATTCAGTCCGCGTTGCCGGCACCTTAAACAGATAGCAGTCGTGGTGATGCCAGAAACAGCCGTGGGTGAAGATAACGCAGCGGTACTCATCTATCACAAAATCAGGCTTGCCCGGCAGGGAGGCATCCTGCACGCGAAAGCTAAACCCGCTCTCGGCCAGCAGCAGAGCCAGGCGTTTTTCAATGGCGGTATCGCGAGTGGCAATCGCTCGCATATTTTTACTGCGTATCGCCTTGCTGTGTACATCCGCCATGATTTTCTCCGCTTAGCGCTTCTTCACCGCTTGCTTGATGACCGGTTCCAGCAGTTTTGCCACTGCGGCAAAAGCGGGAACCACTACCGAGTTGCCAAACTGGCGGTAAGCCTGAGTATCGGAAACAGGAATACGAAACGCTTTACCTTTCGGTGCTTCAAAGCCCATCAACCTTGCACACTCGCGCGGCGTCAGGCGGCGCGGCCTGTTTAGTTGATTATCAGGATCGTTGAAGTCAACCTCCCCCAGCGCCTTGTCCCAGCCGCGATCGACCAGAATCTCCGCCCCGTCCTTAAAGTAGCGGGCCGACAGCGTTCTCGCCACGCTTGCCGGGTTAGTCGGATCAACCAGCCCGTAGCCAAAACCGTTCCCCTTGGCCTGATGCTTCTTGGCGTAGTTATAGAGGTATTTCCACAGGGTTGGGGTCAGAACATATTTCGCCTCGACTTCATCATCCAGCAGCTCGCCAAAGGTAGGACGACGGGCCGGATAGAATTCGCTGAGCCTGGTCAGCGTCACCGCTGAATCCAGATTAAGATCGCGGCGCGTGCCAACCAGCACAATACGCTCCCGGTGCTGCGGCAGGAATTTTTTGCCATCAACAATTTTCGGATCATCCCGTCCGGTGACGGCGGCATCTGCTACGTCGTAGCCGAGCTCATCCAGCGTCTGCATGATGATGCGGAACGTATTACCTTTGTCGTGGCTCTTCAGGTTTTTAACGTTTTCCAGCACAAAAATTGGCGGACGTTTTGCGGCAATGATCCTTGCTACGTCAAAAAACAGGGTGCCCTGGGTTTCGCAGGCAAAGCCGTGGGCGCGCCCGAGGGCATTTTTCTTCGACACGCCAGCCAGGGAAAACGGCTGGCAGGGGAAGCCGGCAAGCAGCACATCGTGATCGGGCAGGGTCGCCTGAATATGTGCCGTTGCCTGCTCGTCCGTGACATCGCTACGGTTGCTGAGCGTCACGTCGCGGATATCTTCATTGAACTGGTGCCGGGCCGGGTCGCAGTACCAGTTAGCTTTATAGGTTCTGACCGCATGCTTGTTCCATTCGCTGGTAAACACGCACTGCCCGCCAATCGCCTCAAAGCCGCTGCGAATGCCGCCAATGCCGGCAAACAGGTCAATAAAGCGGAAAGCATAGCGGCCATGATGGGCCGGCGGCGACGGCAGCATACTTTGCAGCATCTGCACCTCCACCTCGGTTAACCCTCGAGGCGCAGACTTGCCGTTATACCAGCGATTCAGCGATTCGCGGGTCCAGTCACCGCCCACCTGCCGCAGGCGCAGGGCAACGGTTTTTTGATCGTAAATTTCCAAAAGGCGGCGGACCAGCGCATGGTCTTCTTCTTGTTGGGTTTGTTTATGGCGCTGTGCCTGAAGGGAGAGATGTTCTGCTATCGCGTCAAGATCGTTCATCGTGAACCAAAAATGGGAAAAGGGAGTGAAACTGTATCACTGATTTGACCCAGAGAGAACGTAAACAGCCCGCGTAAACGCGGGCCGGTTAGATTAAGCCTGTGATTTAAAACGCTGCAGGACCTGCTCGTCCACCGTCAGGTAGTCGCCCTTCAGCTCGGCACAGAGTTTTGCCATATAGCCGACGAGGAAGTCGGCGTTATGGTGCGCCAGGGCGCGCCCCGCTTCGGTTTGCATTGAGTCCGGGAGGCGTAAGAGCTTTTTCTGGAAGTGATCCAGCGAGTACAGCGTGTCGTCCAGCTCACGGCGGTCGGCGAGCGGGTCGTCGCTGTCGAACAGCGAACGCCCCAGTGCGCCAGAGACATAAAACACCCGCGCCAGGCCTATCGCGCCCAAAGATTCCAGCCTGTCGGCATCCTGCACCACTTTGGCCTCCAGCGTCTGCGGCTCAATGGCTGCGCTAAAGCTGTGGGTCCGCACCGCATGGGCTACGCCGTCATACAGCTCGCGGGGAAAATCAGGGAAATGCGCTTCAAGAATGCGCAGCGTTTCCTGAGCGGCCTGCGTCGAAGCCAGATGGCGCTGCGGGTGATTTTTAGGCAGATTCACGATGTCGTGGAAATAGCAGGCGGTCAGCACCACCAGCCTGTCCGCCTCCGTCCCTTCCATTATATGCTGCGCGGTTTTCCATACTCGCCGAAAATGCGCCACGTCGTGGGCTTTGTCGTCCTGCGCCCAGTTCTCAATCAAATAGTGCTCAAACTGCTGCTGCCAGCGGGCAATCGGCATACACGTACTCCCGTTCTCGTGAAAAGCGCAAGTCAGAGTATAACCATATTTATGACAATAATATGACCGCCTCCCGGAGCAGGGTGACGACCGCCTCAGGCGTATCCGCCGCCATCAACTGCTCGCGGAAGGATTCATGCATCAGACGCCGGGCCAAAACTGAGAAAATCCGCATGTGCTGCGCCTGCTCCTGCTCGCTCAGCGCCAGCATAATAACCAGCTTCACCGTCTCATCGCCGCCCCATCCCAGCGGCTCGGCAAGCCGCAGTACCGAAATACTGCTTCGGGTAATAGCCGAGGATTTGCAGTGCGGGATGGCGATAGAAAAGCCCAGCGCCGTCGTGAAGACGGCTTCGCGTTGCCAGATAGCCTGCTCGGCAAGCGTGGCGGAAACCGCACGCCGATGCGCCTCCAGATTGTCCGTTAGCCGCTTAATGACCTCGTGTTTGTCCTGTAACCTTTCATCAAGGAATACCAATGATTCGCTAAACATGCCGTCGTCCGACGTGAGGGTTGGATCAGCAAATTTTTGGGTTTCAAGCGCGAGCCATCTCTGCGCAATCTCATCTGGCTCCGCCAGTACAAATCCTTGCCCTGCTCCCAGCAGGTAGCGCTCTGCTCTGGCGGCAAAAAGCGGTTGCGTAGCCGCAAGGCTGAGTAACGGTATCTTTAGCGCACGAGCCAGAATGGCGGTGTGCGACGTTTCCCCTCCCGCGGACATCACAATCCCCCTCAGGTGCGGCCCCGCAAGCGTCAAGAGCTGGCCAGGCGTCAGGACGCCCTCACAAATCACCAGCGCATCTTCCTCCAGCACCGGTAGCCCCAGTTGCGGATCTGCGGTTAGCTCAGCGGCAATACGCAGGCCTAAATCAAACACATCGAGCTCCCGCTGGCGCAGATATTCACTGCTGCTTTGCCGGAAGGGCTCACGCAGCTCGTCAACCGCCGTCGCCAGCGCAGCTAATCCATTACCTGCCTCACGCCCTGCCAGCAGACATTCCTCAATGGTTTCGTCCTCAAGCAGCTGGCTCTGCGCATCAAGAATCTGCGCAGCCTCGCCTTCACAACGGTCGATCTCCTCACGCAGCCGCTGTCGTGCCGCCTGCAGCGCTTCCGTCAGCCGTTTTTGCTGAATAATAAAGGGCTCCTCACGCTGCCGCTGCGCCATGGCATGGAGATCGACCTGTTCGAAGTACACGGCCTTTGCCAGCGCAGTGCCGTGGCTGACGCCCTTCCCCTGCCATACTGGCGATGAGCTTCGGGAAAGAAACACGGGCAGCGGTTGCTCGCTTTCAACAGAAAACGTGAGAGGGGCATCGCTGCGCTCAAACTCATGCTCTATAAAATCTTTTAACGCCTTGCTGGCTATCTGCTCGTCGGGGCCTTCTATCAGAAGCTGGCATTCGTCTCCCGACCCAACGTCGGCGCCTACCAGCGCCAGCACGCTTTTGGCGTCGGCCCTGCGAGATTTAGTTTGGTTCACCAGGGTTACCGCTGAGGCAAATCGCGTCGCCTGCTGCTCAAGCGCGCTCGCTGGCCTGGCATGAAGCCCGTTGGCTAACGGGCAACGAAAGAAAAGTGTCTGCATGATAATTACGCCTTATTCAGGTTATCGGATAAGCCAGGAGATGGGCGTGCCCGCCGCTACGCTGTGGACGGCATCAGCGGAGGTTTCCGCCAGCGTGACCTGCTCAGGTACGCCGTTTGTTTTTGGCGGCAGATTATTCAGGCTATCCAGTCCAGGGTTCCAGCCTCTCAGCAAAAGCGCTTCTTCGTTTTGCGCCTTTTTCAGGGTGCTGAAATGCAGCTCGCTCTCCCAGCTCAGCACGCTGAAGTGCGACGGGAATTGCTTGCCATGAGCATTTGTGCGAAAGCGAGACCAGCCTGAATCGAGGTAGCCCGAGACCGGGGTCCGCCACTGCTCAACGTTTCTCCAGAACTCAGAGCTTTGTCCGTTGTTCATCGGCAGTACGGCAAAGTGGAAGCTATGGCGGCCCGGTATCTGGGAGTCAGGAGAAGGCAACACCATGCCCGATGCGCGTCCGGGCCGCCATTCCAGCGCGGGCTGCCCTAACCAGCCCACGCTGCGGAAAAGCGTGATAGCGAGCGTGTCCGGTTGCCCAACGGGAATTTCATACTCCCGCAGCCCGGCGGTAACGGCGCCCAGGCCACGCTGCTGCTCATGCATCATCACCAGGCTCTGCATAGGCCACAGCGAAGCGGGAGCCTCAGTCCAGTTTTCCTGTTGCCAGACCTTCAGGGCTGCAGGAATGTTTTCACGCTCGATCAGCCCAAATGGCTGATCGGCAAAGTGGGAACTCCGGCTGACGCCGGTCGGCAGTTCAATCTGCAGGCGATGATCGCGCAGCGTATTGTCAACCTCGACCTGAACATCCAGCCTGGCGCTGTCATGCGGCAGAGAAATCGTCAGTACCACGTCCAGCTGCGCATCAAGACGGCGCAACCGACGTGAATCTGCATCGACAGGAGCAGGAATTTGCAGACTTAGCTGCAGGGTATCTTGCAGGATGCCGCGCGTAACGGTCGCGTTGTGCAGACAGCCATCGCTGCTAATTTTCCAGTCATCTGCGGGCGGTGAATAGTTGTAGTTATCCCCCGCGTCTTCTCCGTCCACCAGCCGCAGAACGTTCGGGTAGACTTCGCCCGTCCGTTTGTCGGTCAGGGTGAGCTTGCCCGCATCATTTTCGAGGCGCAGCCAGGCATTCTCCAGGCAGCCGCTCTCCCCGACTGATGCGGCAAACCCTGCAGCTTCTCCTTCCTGCAGATAAAAGGTTTGATAGCCGCAGGCGGGTAAAGCATTCGCCGCCAGCAGAATTCGGCATTTGCGATACCAGGTGGTGCTGGTGCTGTTGGAGAGCTCCTGCACCACCAGCGACATATCCTGCGGCTCCTCATGAAGCAGTTGCCAGCGGCAAGGGTTGCCTTCGCCATCCACAATGCGAAAATCCAGCTCCGGGGTGTAGAGGGTAAGGCTAACCTGCGCACTACGCTGCCGGGGTAACGGGTTGAAGACCACGATCTTTTTCCCGTGCTGCGTAGCCTCGATCCCTTCAGACAGCATTTTCATGTTCAGCTCAAACAGCTGGCTGGCGCTCTCTTTGCCCGACTGTAAGCGCCCCTTCACCATCTGATTGACCCTGTCTGAGTTGCAGCCGCCAATGCTGTCGTGAGCATGGGACTTCATCGCCTCCCGCCAGATGTTTTCTACCGCCTGCTGCGGGTAAGGCAGCCCCAGCCGCCATGTGAGCGCCAACAGCGGCTCCAGCGTCTGGCTGACAAACTGTTCGAGCGCGGCGTTGAGCTGCTTAATGTCTGCCCTGGTTGAGAAAATCCCTCGGTGGATACGCATGTATTTGGGGCTGAGCAGCTCCCCTCTCCAGGTCGGCAACTGGTGTTCACCGGTTCGCAGGGCAGCAAAGAAGTCGCCGAAGCTGCTACGTTTGAAATGGTACTGATCCTGACGGGCATTTAGCTTTTCCAGCGCCTCTGGCACGGCATATTCGAACGGCGACTGGTCGTTACCGTTGGGAAGAAGCAAATTATCGGTGGCGGAGAAACGTGCCTGTTTCTCAAGAATTGAGGGGAGTTTCTCGGCCAGCTGCTGCGGCTCCGTTGGCAGCCATTTGGCACAGCCGTAGCCCCAGGGGAGCACCGCGGCAATCACTTTCTGCCCGCCCTGAGCCTGCCAGCAGAACTCGCTGGTAGCCACGTCATGCTCGCACCATCCGCGCCAGATCACCGCGCTGTCGATGGAAAATTCACGCAAAAACATCGGCAACTGCGCGCTTTGACCAAAGGAGTCAGGAACGTAGCCAACCGGCATATAGCTCCCCCAGGCTTTACAGTCCGCCAGCCCAAGCAGCAGATTGCGGGCAATGGACTCTGCGCCTACCACCAGGAAGTCGCTTTGCGTATACCACGGCCCAATAAGCACGCGTCCATCGCTGACCAATTTCTGCAGACGTTCGCGGTATTCCGGAGCGACCTGTAAAAAATCCTCCAGCATGACCGTTTGACCATCTAAAATAAACGGCCCAATCGTTTCATCCTGCTCCATTCGGTAAATTAAATCCAGCATAAAATAATAGAGTACGATTTTTGAGTCGTTCTCAGTGAAATACCACTCCCGATCCCAATGCGTGTGCTGAATCAAATGCACGATCTTCATAACATCACCTTATTAACGACTGAGTGGAAAATTTAAGGTGTGGCAATCCCCGGCAAAAAAAATACCGCAGCAAGAGAAGCCTGAATAACCCTAAATAAGTTAACCGAACATCTAGCGCCCTACTTTAAATTTAGGTGCTGGTGTCACTACTTTATTTTCAACGTCACTCTCGCCGCGAAACACTAATAAAGACCCAACGGCAATGATCCCTGCGCCCGCGGCAATGGAAAGCACATAAACAGGCCACTTATCTACCGCCAGCCAGCCGTAAAAACCCGAAATTGGCGCGTGGTTTACCGCCCCAAGCCCAACGGCCATGGCGGCTCCGGTTGCCGAACCCACAACGTTAATGACGATGATTTTGGGGTTTGCCAGCGCGAAGGGAATAGCGCCTTCAGAGACGCCAATCAGGCCCATCAGCGTTGAGGCTTTGCCTGCCTCACGAAGTGAGGGGGGAAAACGTTTTGCCCATATCAGAGAAGCAACGCCAAGGCCGATAGGCGGGATAATAATCGCGACCTGTGCGGCGGTGTTTGGGTCATAAATACCGGAGGCTAATAGCGCCATCGCGGTGGTTACCGCCGCTTTGTTTACCGGGCCGCCGAGGTCAAAACCCACCATCCCGCCGACGACCGCGGCCAGAATGATTTTGTTGGTCCCGGACATTGCCAGCAGCCAGCTTTCCATCCCGTGATTCAGCGCAGCCAGCGGACCACCGATGATAAATGCCATCACCATGCAGGTCAGCAGCGTCCCGCCGACGGGCAGAATAAAGATCGGGCCGGCGGAGGCCAGCGCCCTGGGCAGTTTGATATATGCCGCCAGCGCACGCACGATATAACCTGCCACAAACCCTGCGGCAAGCGCCCCAAGAAAACCGGTGCCCAGGCTACTCGCCAGCAGTCCGCCCACCATACCCGGGGCCAGGCCCGGTTTATTGGCGATGGCAAAACTGATATATCCGGCGACGACCGGCAGCATTAGCGACAGCGCGAGGCCGCCAAAACCATCGAATTTATGCAGCATCTGCACGATAATGCTGGCCGCCTGCTCATGACTTGAGTCCCAGATATTATCGATGCCGTAGATTGACGCACCGATACGCGCAATCCCCATAATCACCGCCCCGGCAATCACAAACGGCAGCATCCATGACACCCCGGTCATAATGGCGTTCTTGACCTCCGTTCCGGCCGAAACGCCCGCCTCCGCCTTGAATTTAGCCATTTGCTATCTCCGCTTCTATGGCCTCAAAAACAGCCTCACCGAACTTGATAGGGTCGGCCACGCTACACTCAAGCTTCATCATGCCGTCAAACCGCTCTTTGCCCGTTATCGCCACGTCGGCAGCAATAATCACCGCTCCGGCTCGGGCAAGATCGTCGGCGGTGATTTCATTCTCAACGCCCATACCGCCCTGGGTTTCGACTTTCACTTCGTGGCCGCGCTGTCGACCAACCATCTCAAGCGCTTCCGCTGCCATGTAGGTATGGGCGACGCCCGTCGGGCAAGCTGCAACACAAACGATATACATATCAACTCCTCATCAGGCTGAACGAAGGCAATAAAAAAAGCACAATGGCTGAACAGCGCATTGTGCTTTGTGGACGTAAAGGGACCTGCATCGCGGCGTCTCCGGAGTCACCGCTGGCATGAAGACACATCATCAACTGATGCAGGCTGGAGATACGAAACAGGAAGGCAAGTTCATAGCGTTTGCGAACGGCCAGGCGACGCGGACGCATCTCGACAGGCAACGCTTTTAATAACGAAGCATTCGGGTGATAAAGCCCATGATATAAACGCCCGGCGCTATGCCAGAGCTTGATCCAATTAGCCATGCATTCGCTGTCAAGCGAGTCTGAATAAATGGAAGTGTCTTTTTCAAGCTCGCTCACGGCATTAAACCAGCAGCCGTTGTTCAAAAAAACGCGCGCCTTGCTGCCAAGCATCAGCAGCATAAAACGGCAAAGCGTTATGATTCGAACAATATAAGCGTGCATAGGTTTCTCCGGAAATCTTTCCGCAGTGTAGACAGTTCGCAAAATAACAAACGTGACTTTACGCACAGTTATAACTACCCGAATATATCCCTCTTTTTCATGGGGAATAAATAACAGTAAATATCACAAGGTAATTAAGCGTTGGCGGCAAAGATAATATGCTAAGCAAGGGCGAGGCGTTGGCGGGCTTCAAACGCGAGGGAGTGAGCCCTGAGCCACAGGCAGTGCGTGTGGCTCATTGGGCAGGTGCTGGATTTAGCGCAGCCGGTTATCGCGGGCGCGAACCGGGTAAGCGCGTGGTCGGGTATACCACGCAATCCAGCCCAGCACAGCCGCCACGGAGCCAAGCACCAGCAGCCCCATTAGCGCGCCGAGCAGTTTCCCGCTGAAGGTACCCAGATCGCCGCTGGTGACGCCGCTGACGACCCAAAAATAGCGAACCATCGCCCAAACAATGTACAAACAAAAAGCATAAAACAGCCACAGCGCGATTTTGCCGCCGGGGCTGCGAGTTGGTTTCGCATCCATAACGTTCGACCTAACTTTTAAACTTAAACAAAAAATAGCTTGTCGGCAGCCGTTCCCCCAGCGCCTTAATGTGATTTTTATCACACTAAAGCGTTAGTTGAACCGCTATAAGCGTTAAATTTTGTTTCAAATCAAAGCTTATGGGACATTTTTCAGCATTGCCTAAGGGGATTGATTTAACTTAAGGAAAATTCTTAGTCGTGAGTGGTGCTGAAAAGAACCTTGTCTCATGCCCCTCACCCCGGCCTTTTCCCTCAACGGGACGAGGGAGAGAGCAAACGACGGAGAACATTCTTTTTCCCCCTCTCCCTGCCTGGATGAGAGTCAGGGTAGAAAAACACAACTCAGAAACCACCAGAAAAAAAATACGCTCTATTCCCTTCCCTCAATATTTCCTCACTGAAATATAAACGAACGAATTTAATTTCCACAGGCGGGTTGACAATAGTATTTGCCATGGGTAGATTTCACGGGCCGAAGTTGCGGCCTTTCCTAACCTGACATAAGAGACTAATGGATACTGAATTTAGTAGCTGCCCGAATAATGCCTTACTGGCTGTTCGGGAAAGTAAACATGAAATCGATTGTGATCACTTCTTCGTTTTGGTGTGTCTCGCCGGAGTCTGATACTCCCGTGTTGTCCCACCTCGACCAGGGTTTTCACGGTCCCGAGGTGTGTTATGAACTTCAAATCTACCCTTTTTCCTGGTGTCAAAACAGTGACATCAACGCTGCGTGTCCGACCGCCCCGCGATCGGGTGTTGTCCGCACGTAAAAAACAGTCAAACTCAATTTTCTCTTCGAAAATCAGTGAGTTGAATCAACGCATCACTAACTGGCGTGTCAGTCCTGTCACCGGCCAGCTGGAGCGTCGTTGCAGCTTTGCTGATGGCGAAGACCCACAAAGTCGACCCTTCATCGCCTGATTCAGCCGTTGCGCTGTTCGGGGTACTGGCTCGCCATGTCGCGACCGGCTCCCGGGCGTCACGCTGAGTTGCGCTACTTCTGGTACGGATTTATTTCCTGATGTTTTCAAACATAAACATCAGCCTGAATAGTCACGTCCAGAAAAAATAAAATATAAATTTCTCGCCTATTTATTTCTAAAAATAAATAGCGGGGAGCCCTGTGCGAAATTAATTAAAAACCGATCGTTCATGCGCTATCGGGCTATTTTCGGCCGCCCTTAATCCGGCGTTTGCCGTAAAAAGCCTGCTGCCGCCCGGCGACAGGAGCACCACCATGACTGTACAAACCAAAAACCGTAATAAAAAAAGCACGCTGTCTATGCGTGCCGCCCAGGAAGCCAAAAACGGCATCGCAGAAACCCTGGTCAACCTCAATACCACCCGGGAAGGGCTGCAGGAAGCCCACGCCAGCGCCCGGCTGGAGCGTGATGGCCTGAACGAAGTT
This sequence comes from Cedecea lapagei, assembly GCF_900635955.1. Lineage (GTDB taxonomy): Bacteria > Pseudomonadota > Gammaproteobacteria > Enterobacterales > Enterobacteriaceae > Cedecea > Cedecea lapagei. The sequence continues at coordinate 1,661,074 of NZ_LR134201.1, read as the reverse complement.
GCCCATGACAAACCGCCTCACGCGCTGGTTCAGCTGCTGATGGCGTTTAACAATCCGTTTATCTACGTACTCGGCATTCTCGCCGGGATCAGCTTCTTTACCGACTACTGGCTGCCAACCAGCCACGGCGAAGACGGCGATCTGACGACGGTAATTATCATTGGCACCATGGTTGCGCTCAGCGGCCTGGTGCGCTTCTGGCAGGAACACCGCTCGGCTAAATCCGCCGAAGCGTTGAAAGCCATGGTGCGCACGACCGCCACGGTGGTTCGTCGCGAACACGCAGGGCAAAAAGGAACCCCGCGTGAAATTCCAATGCGTGAGCTGGTGGTGGGCGATATCGTGCAGCTCTATGCGGGCGACATGATCCCGGCGGACGTTCGCCTGATCGAGTCACGCGACCTGTTTATCAGCCAGGCCGTGCTGACCGGCGAGGCGCTGCCGATTGAGAAGTACGATACCCTGGGCGACGTAGCGCAAAAATCTGCCCATGATAAAGCGGTCGACAGCGAAAACCTGCTGGATATCCCAAACATCTGCTTTATGGGGACCAACGTGGTCAGCGGCACCGCGCAGGCCGTGGTGGTGGCGACCGGGCCACGGACCTACTTTGGCTCGCTGGCCAAAGCCATTGTTGGCACCCGGGCACAAACGGCGTTTGACCGCGGTGTGAACAGCGTCAGCTGGCTGCTGATCCGCTTTATGCTGGTGATGGTGCCGGTGGTGTTCCTGATAAACGGCCTGATGAAAGGCGAGTGGTGGGATGCCCTGCTGTTTGCTCTGGCGGTTGCCGTGGGCCTGACGCCGGAAATGCTGCCGATGATCGTCAGCGCCAACCTCGCCAAAGGCGCTGTAGCCATGGCGAAGCGCAAAGTGGTGGTTAAGCGCCTTAACGCGATTCAGAACCTCGGCGCGATGGACGTTTTGTGTACCGACAAAACCGGTACCCTGACGCAGGATAAAATTATCCTTGAGCATCATGTCGACACGCACGGCCAGAAAAACGAGTCCGTACTGGCGCTGGCGTGGCTTAACAGCCATCACCAAAGCGGTATCAAAAATCTGATGGATCAGGCGGTCATCTACTTCTCTGAAAATGAGCCGGGCTTTGTGAAACCACAGGGTTACAGCAAGGTCGACGAGATGCCGTTTGACTTCGTGCGCCGTCGCCTGTCGATTGTGGTGAAAGACAGCCAGAGTAATCACCTGCTGGTGTGCAAGGGTGCGGTGGAGGAGATGCTGAGCATCGCCACCCATATGGAAGAGAACGGCAAGGTTGTCGCCCTGGATAATCAGCGCCGTGACAGCATGCTGGCGATGACCAACGACTACAACAAAGACGGCTTCCGCGTTCTGGTGGTCGCCACTCGCGACATTCCAAAAGCGGAGACGAAAAAGCAGTACGGCACCGACGATGAGCACGATCTGATTATCCGCGGCTTCCTCACCTTCCTCGATCCGCCGAAGGAGAGCGCAGGCCCGGCTATCGCCGCCCTGATGGACATTGGCGTGGCGGTGAAAGTGCTGACCGGCGATAACGCCATCGTCACCACCCGCATTTGTCGTCAGGTTGGGCTGGAGCCAGGCGAGCCGGTACTCGGCCCTCAGATTGAGCAGTTGAATGATGCTTCCCTGCAGCAGCTGGTGGAAGAGCGCACCGTTTTTGCCAAGCTGACCCCGCTGCAGAAGTCACGCGTGCTGAAGGCGCTACAGGCCAACGGTCATACCGTGGGCTTCCTTGGCGACGGGATTAACGATGCGCCTGCCCTGCGCGATGCCGACGTCGGTATCTCGGTCGACAGCGGCACCGATATCGCCAAGGAATCCGCCGACATCATCCTGCTGGAAAAGAGCCTGATGGTGCTGGAAGAAGGCGTAATCAAAGGCCGCGAGACCTTTGGCAACATCATGAAGTACCTGAACATGACCGCCAGCTCCAACTTCGGCAACGTGTTCTCGGTGCTGGTGGCCAGCGCGTTCATTCCGTTCCTGCCGATGCTTGCGATCCAGCTGCTGCTGCAAAACCTGATGTACGACATCTCCCAGCTCGCCCTGCCGTGGGACAAAACGGACAAAGAGTTCCTCAGCAAACCGCGTAAATGGGATGCCAAAAACATTGGCCGCTTCATGGTGTGGATTGGCCCGACGTCGTCCATTTTCGACATGACCACCTTTGCGTTGATGTGGTTTGTGTTCAGCGCCAACAGCGAGCATATGCAGACCCTGTTCCAGTCCGGCTGGTTCGTCGAAGGCCTGCTGTCGCAGACGCTGGTGGTTCACATGCTGCGTACCCAGAAAATCCCGTTCATTCAGAGCACCGCCGCCTGGCCGGTAATGATGATGACCAGTCTGGTAATGGCGGTGGGTATCTACGTGCCGTTCTCTCCGCTCGGGCCGTTGGTTGGGCTGCAGGCGCTGCCGTGGCAGTACTTCCCGTGGCTGGTTGGCACTCTGCTTGCCTACTGCTGCGTGGCTCAGAGCATGAAAATGTTCTATATGCGTCGCTTCAAGCAGTGGCACTGATACTACGTTAGAAACTGCAACAGGGTGCCGCTTCGGCGGCCCCCTTCAGGCAAGTCACACAAGCTGGAAAGCATTATGGAAAAGCAACATTCCATTATTTTCCTGATTAAAAATAAGACCATCGCGCTGATTGTCTTATTTTTAATGAAAATAACCCGCACCCTTCGCGTCCACGCACTGGCCTGGTTCGCCGGAGGGAAAATCAACTATCAACACGCGAAAGCGTTACTGAACCTCGCCAGCGCCATACATCGTTTTTCGATCAGGTTACTGCGTTTTGTTACACCACCCGCCCTTAAGAGGGGGAATTAAACATGTCCGGAACTACTCTGTTAATTAACCTGGCTGGCGCCATCGCCCTGCTGCTCTGGGGCAGCCATATGATTTCCACCGCGCTGCAGCGCGGCTTTGGTACGCCACTGCGCAACTGGATGGGGCGTCACCTCACTAACCGCTGGACCGCACTGCTTTCCGGCATTGGCATTACCGGCATTCTGCAAAGCAGCACCGCGGTCAGCATGATGGCGACGTCATTTACCGCCGCAGGCACGTTAAGTCTTGCCCCTGCTCTCTCGGTGATGCTCGGCGCCAACATCGGCTCCACGCTGGTGGTGCAGCTGATGAGCTTTAATATGGAAATGGCCATCCCGCTGCTCCTGCTGGCCGGTTTTGTGGTCTTTAAGCTGCGCGATCATTCCAACTTTGAGAGCGTGGGCTGCGCGCTGATAGGCCTTGGCCTGATGCTGCTTGCCCTGCATTTGCTTGGCGGCACGCTGGCGGATATTGAGGTCACGCCGGTGTTTCATGCCGTGATGCAGGGTCTACAGGGCGATATTTTCATTGCCCTGCTGGTGGCCGCTATCCTGACGCTGCTGTGTCACTCCAGCGTGGCGATTATTTTGCTGATCGCCTCCCTCGCCGCCACCGGTGCCATGACGTCATCGACCGCGCTGGTGCTGGTACTCGGGGCTAACATCGGCGGCGCACTCCCTCCGGTGCTTAACGCCGGGTCCGCCGTCGCTCGCCGTCTGCCGGTTGGCAACCTGATTGTTCGCCTGTCCGGCTGCGCGCTGGCGTTACTGCTGCTGCCGCTGCTGACGAACGTCGCACAAAAATCCGGGCTGAGCACGCCTCAGCTGGTGGTCTGGTTCCACACGGCTTTTAGCGCGGTACTCGCGCTGCTATTTATTGGCCTGACCGCGCAGATGGCTCGTTTCCTCGAGCAGCTGTTTCCTGAAGAAGAGCGCGTAGGCGACCCGGGCATGCCGATGTATCTGGATGACGCTGGCCTGGAGGTCGCTTATATCGGCCTCTCCAACTCGGTGCGCGAGTCACTGCGAGCCGCCGATATGCTCACCATCATGCTGGACCGCCTGCTGGCGCTGTTTGTCACCCAGCAAAAACAGGCGGCCGATGAAATTCGCCAGCTTGATCAGTCGGTCGATCTCCTTAGCGCGGCGGTTCGAGCCTATCTCGCCGACCTTGGCCAGGATGGATTAAACGACGCAGATGCCGATCGTGCTCAGGAAATCCTGATGTTCATCATCAATTTTGAACACGCGGGAGACATTCTCTCCAGCAACCTGACCCAGCTGGCGACACGACGCGCGCGCCGGGGTGAGCTGTTTAACGACTTTGAGTTACACAATATTCGCCTGCTGCACGCGGAAATACTCACCAGCCTGCGGCTGGGGATAGCCGCGTTTATGCGCGAAGACTTATCTGCCGCCCACCAGCTGGTGCAGCGCAAGGAGACCATTCGCCAGCTCGAAGCCTCTGCCAGCCGCGAGCATTTCAAAAAATTGCGGGAGGATAAAAATGCCTGGGCGGAATCTGGCGATATCTTCCAGCGAGTGCTGCGGGACTATCGCCGCGTTCACCATCATATCGCCGCCGTGGCCTACCCGGTGATTGAGCGTCTTGATGAGGAAGCACCGCGCTTTATTGAGACGCCGCCGGACGTTTAATAAAACAATAACCGCCGCCGTACGGACGAGAATCTTTTCAAGGAAAACAACTTTAAGGTACCGAAAAGTGAGAGTTTTAATCTGCTCAGGTCGGTTTTATGCCGACACCCATACCATCACCCACGTGCTGGATTTATATGCCCGAACGCAGACGATCAATGTGCTTATCCACGGAGGGCATCAGTCGCTGGGCGGCGCGATAGAAAACTGGGCGCGCGGTATAGATGTGCACGTCATTCGCTACCCGGCAAACTGGGCGCTGCACGGCAAATATGCGGAAATCAGACGCAACCTGTTTATGCTGGAAGACAGCCGCCCCGACGTGCTGCTGGCTTTTCCTGGAGGGGAAGACACGGCGGAGTGCATAAGGATGGCACGCGGCTCCGGCGTGAAGGTTATCGAGATCTAATACAGACGGGCTGCGGCACACTTAAGCTGCCGCAGCGCGAGCTTTTTATGCAGCGACGGGCGCAAGGTTGACGTCTTTCAGGAACTCGGTAATACGTGGATTCTCACCGCTTCGCAGCGCCTGCGGCGAGTCATCGCAAACCACCCGTCCTTTTTCCATAAACACAATCCTGTCCGACACGCTAAACGCGAAATTCATCTCGTGGGTGACGATCACCATCGTTATCCCCTCGTCCGCCAGAGTCTCAATCACCTGCAGCACCTCGTTCACTTTTTCCGGGTCAAGGGCCGAGGTTGGCTCATCAAACAACATAATTTGCGGACGCATCATCAAGGCTCTGGCGATAGCTACCCTCTGCTGCTGCCCGCCGGAGAGCTGGTGAGGATATTTATGGGCATGTTCCAGCATGCCGACTTTGCGAAGCAGTACGCAGGCCTCACGTTTTAGTTCCGCATCCGACGCCAGTCGATGGTAGTGCGGCGCCAGCATCAGGTTCTTCATCACCGTTAAGTGCGGGAACAGATTAAACCCCTGGAAGACCATGCCGATGTTTAGCCGGTGTGCGGCGTTTTCCACATACTGCGGCTTCTGTGCGCCCTGCTTTTCCAGGCGAATAAAAGGCTGGCCGTTGATCAGGATCTCCCCGTTATCCAACTGCTCCAGCCCATTAAGAAGTCGGATAAGCGTCGTTTTCCCGGAGCCGGACGGACCGATCACCGACACCACTTCACCGGCGTTAATCTCCAGGTTTACCGCGCCAAGCACTTCGACGTTGTTGTAGGCTTTGTGCAGCCTGCGGGCCTGAAGCGCGGGAACGCCTGATGCCTGCGAGGCACGTGAGATCTGTCCGCTTTCCTGCGCCGCCATGGCTTCCAGTTCGGCCTCCGTCAGGCGGGCGGTTTTACGCTGGGTAACGTCCAGCCTTTTTTCCAACTGCTTCAGCAGGAAGTCAAAGACCGTGACAATAAACACATAATAGAAGGCCACCGCCGCCATGGTTTCCATCACCAGGAAGTTCTGCGAATAAAGCCGCTGCCCCACCATCAGGATCTCGGTCAGAGAGATAACGGACACCAGAGAACTGAGTTTCACGATGGAGATGTACTCGTTCGCCAGCGACGGCAGCGCAACGCGCAGCGCCTGCGGCACGATAACCAGCCACTGAATACCGGCGTAGCGCAGCCCCAAAGCTCGGGCGGCTTCACGCTGGCCGCGCGGGATAGCCAGCAGGCCGCCACGGTGGATCTCTGCGATGTAGGCCGTTTCGCTCAAAACCAGCGCAATAAGCCCCGCCCAGAAAGGGTCACTCAGCAAGGCCGAGCTTCCCGGCAGCGCCTGAGGCAGGTTGTAGACGAAAATCAGCAGCACCAGCAGCGGCAGGCTGCGGAATAGCCAGATATAGGCCCGCGCCGGGATAGAGAGCCAGGGAGAAGCGGCCTGTTTTCCCAGCGCCAGTAAAAAGCCAAAACCAATACTGATAATCCAGCTCAGCAGGCTCAGCTTAATCACGGTCCAGGTCGCCTGCCAAAAATCCACGTTGCTGAACAGGCTGAATAAATAGTTCCAGTCAAAAGACATATCCGCACTCCCCGGCGATGGTGATTACAGGCTGCTGGCCTGAACTTCGGCTGCGGACGGCTCCGCCAGGTGATACTTTTTCACTAAGGCGGAGTACTTGCCGCTGGCTTTAAAGGCCGCAATCCCCTCGTTCAGCTCTTTTTTCAGCTCCGGGTTTGTTTTACTTACCCCGAGGCCGACCAGCACCGGGTACAGCAGTTCCGTCGAGGTCACGGCCAGACGACCTTTCATTTTATCCACCACCTGGCTTGCCACGGCGGCGTCGGTCATCTGCACTTCTACCGCATGAGAAAGCAGCGCCTGAGTGGTCTGCGGATCGGTGGAAAATTCACTCACCGCAATCGGCTTCAGCCCCTGCTTCACGCAGTAGTCGGCAGAAAGCGTGTGCAGTTTTTCCAGCCAGTAGGTGCCCTGCATCGAACCAACTTTATGCCCGCAAAGCTCTTCCGGTTTGCTCGGTTTAAAGCTGGCGTCGCTCAGGGCCAACAGCGACTCACCGGTTTTCAGGTAAGGCACCATGTCGATCACTTTCTGGCGCTCGGGGGTGATAAAAAGCGCAGAGGCAATCAGCTCAAAACGCTTAGCCTGCAGACCTGGGATCAGGCTGGTAAAACGTGTATCCACATAGACAGGTTTGAGCTTCATCGCTTCGGCCACGCCGTTGATAAACTCAATATCGAAGCCCGCAGGCGTTTTGCCGTCGAGGTACTCATACGGCGGAAAGGTAATGTCGCTGCCCACCGTCAGCTGGCCGGGGGTCATCACGGCCGCCTGAGCGCCGCTGCCCAGCAGGAATGGCAGCGCCGCCGCCATGCAGGTAAATAACGCTTTGCTATGTGAAGATGTAAACATGCGATGACTCCAGTGCAGGTGGTAAATCATTTTTATTGCCTCGGGTAAGGAGACGCTTTTCACGGCTTATGATTTCGCCCTGACGACTGCCTTGCAATATATTCGCCAGAACGAAAAACATTCGATCAACGTGGGTGATAAAGCCATGCTGCAGGAGAAAGGCTGCGGGATAAAGGACGAAAAATATGCCTTACCTCTATAAAAAATTGTTTTAATGCAATGGCTATTTTTTTGCACCAGCACAGCGCAATCGCTTAATTTCCCGAAAGAAAGCCAATAAAGTCTTATTTCAGGCAGATAATAGAGAGCCCATGAATTCAGGCGCACTGAAAAAGTGCAGATTATTTTCCCGTTGCCACTTTTTGGTGATAACGGACGGCGAATAAATACGGAAATATTTTTTCAGGGCATGATTTTTAGGGCTGCCTGTGCCACATCGGCATCTGGCACAGGCTTTGCTAAACAGGGACAGGATAGTCTGAAACTATCTTGCAGGTTCCACTGCCCATAAAAAATCGGGGTTAGCGCCATGACACATTTCACGCTTAAGCAGCTCAAGTACTTTGTCACCGTCGTTGAAGCGCAGAGCATCGCCGAGGCCTCAAGGCAGCTGCATATCGCCCAGCCTTCCGTTTCCATTGCCATCAAGAACCTGGAGGACACCTTTGAGCAGCAGTTTTTCATCCGCCACCATGCGCAAGGGGTCTCGCTGACGCCCGGAGGGCTCCGGTTTTATGAAAAAGCCCGCGAGCTGCTGCGGCTTTCATACCAGTTCGAGCAAAATGCCAAAGCGGATAACGACCTTGTCTCCGGCACCATCGCCATCGGCTGCTTCGAGTCGGCAGCGCCGCTCTACCTGCCGAGGCTCATCGCCGGGTTTCGCAAGCTTTACCCTGAAATCACTATCCGGCTGTACGACGGCGAGCAAAATGAGCTGACCCACGGCCTGCACCGCGGACGCTTTGATCTGGCTTTTATGTACAACCTCGAGCTGGAAACCACGCTGCATACCGAAAGGCTGAACGCCCCCCAGAAACCTTATGCCCTGCTGCCTGCCGACCATTCGCTGGCGAAAAAATCCTCCGTGACGCTGGATGAACTGAGCCGCGAACCGATGATCCTGCTGGACGTCATCCCCAGCAAAAGCTACTTCATGAACATATTCACCGACAAAGGCCTGCACCCTCAGGTCGCCTACAGCTCGCCGTCCATCGAGATGGTGCGCTGTATGGTCGGCCAGGGAATGGGCTTTTCGGTGCTGGTCACCCGCCCCTGCACGGACGTGACCTACGACGGCCAGCGCGTCAGGCAGGTAGAAATTATCGATGAGATGGCGGACTCGACGCTGGTGATGGCCTATTTACGCAATAATGAGCCGACGCGCCCGACGCGTTTATTTATGGATTACTGCCGCACGTTTGAGCTAATGCCGGGAACGGCGGTGGAAGATTTATAGACGTGATAACTCACCGTTAAAAAAAGGGAATTTATAATCTCTGACGCCAGGCTACTTTATTTATTCCTTATCCCTAGATTTATAATATTTTACGGAATGTCTGCCGCTCAATAACCTTGTGCCATAGCGAAGCTGCGCTGAATCTTATTTCCCGAGCACCAAGGAAACAGACATGACCGTAATAAACACTCAGATAGACACTCTCGTGATTGGCGCCGGTCAGGCCGGTATTGCCATGAGCGAGCACCTGACGCGCCTCGGTATTCCCCATCTGGTGCTGGAGAAAAACCGCATTGCCGAAGCCTGGCGCAGCGGCCGCTGGGATTCGCTGGTGGCTAACGGACCGGCCTGGCACGACCGCTTTCCCGGGCTGGAATTCAGCCAGGCCGATCCGGACAGCTTTATCCCCAAAGAGGAGGTAGCGAACTACTTCACGGAGTATGCCCGCAAGTTTGAAGCGCCCGTAAAAACGGGAGTTGAGGTCAAAAGCGTCATACGCAATCACGGCAGGCCGGGTTTCACCGTCGAAACCAGCGACGGCACGGTTGAGGCCCGGCATATCGTTGCCGCGACCGGCCCTTTCCAGCGCCCAATCGTGCCGCCGATTGCCCCGAAAGAGGACAGGCTGTACCAGATACATTCCGCCGCCTATAAAAAACCCGCAACAGCTGCCTGCCGGCGCCGTTCTGGTGGTCGGCGCGGGTTCCTCCGGGGTACAAATTGCCGATGAAATTCAGCGCTCCGGCAAGCAGGTTTACCTTTCCGTAGGCGCGCACGACCGCCCGCCTCGCGCCTATCGCAACCGCGACTTTTGCTGGTGGCTTGGCGTGCTTGGGCTGTGGGATGCGGCCGCCAGCCAGCCCGGCAAAGAACACGTCACCATCGCCGTTAGCGGCGCACGCGGCGGCCACACCGTCGATTTTCGCACCCTCGCACACCAGGGGATCCATCTTGTCGGCCTGACCCGGCGCTTTGAGGAGGGGAAAGTCTTTTTTGAAGATAACCTCGCGCACAACATTCGCCAGGGCGATGAGAGTTACCTGGCCCTGCTGGACGCCGCCGATGCCTGGATTGAACGCAATGGGATGGATCTCCCTGAGGAGCCGCAGGCCCGAATCTTCCCTGCCGATCCGCTTTGCGTTACCCAACCCACCCTCGAACTGGATCTGGCTGAAGCGGGCATCACCTCGATCATCTGGGCGACCGGATACGCACCGGATTACGGCTGGCTGCAGGTCGACGCTTTCGACGAGCTGCACAGGCCACGCCATCAGCGCGGCGTCTCCAGCGAGTCTGGCGTCTATTTCCTCGGGCTGCCGTGGCTTTCCCGCCGGGGTTCCACGTTTATCTGGGGCGTATGGCATGACGCGAAATACATTGCTGACCACATTGAAACCCAGCGCAAATACAGCCGCTATCCCGATGCTTCACAGCGCTAACCTTTAGCCTACAAGGAATTGACCGATGCCAACGCATACCCGTATTCGCATGTTTAACACCAAAGAAACCTACCCAAACCAGTCGCTGAACAACGATCTCTGCCAGGCGGTACGCGCCGGTAACACCGTCTATGTTCGCGGCCAGGTCGGGACCGACTTTGAGGGCAACCTGATTGGACTGGGCGATCCGCAGGCTCAGGCCGAGCAGGCGATGAAGAACGTGAAACAGCTGCTGGAAGAGGCCGGAAGCGACCTTTCCCATATCGTCAAAACAACGACCTATATTATCGATCCGCGCTACCGTGAACCGGTTTATCAGGAAGTGGGTAAATGGCTGAAAGGGGTATTCCCGATCTCTACCGGTCTGGTGGTCTCTGCTCTGGGCCAGCCGCAATGGCTCATGGAGATCGATGTCATTGCGGTAATACCGGACGATTCACAGGGGGAAAAATGACATTCTCTATCGCCGCGCGCTGCCGGGAAACCGGCCAGCTTGGCATCGCGATTAGCTCGTCCAGTATCGCGGTTGGCGCACGCTGCCCCTGGCTGGTACCGGGCGTTGGCGCCGTGTCGAGCCAGAATATTACCCTCCCCGCGCTGGGGCCGATGGTGCTGTCAAAACTGGGAGAGGGAGTCACGCCGCAGGAGGCACTCCAGTTGGTCGTTAGCGAACCCCTGCATAGCGACTACCGCCAGGTCACGGTGATAGACAGCAAGGGGAAAACAGCCTGCCACAGCGGTACAAAATCGCTGGGTATTTACCACGCCGTTGAGGGGGATAACTGCGTGGCGGCGGGCAATATGCTGGCCGATAAAGGGGTGATTAACGCCATGATCGAGCGCTTCGAACAAAGCGGCGGTGCGCTGGCAGATCGCCTGATAGCCGCGCTTGAAGCGGCGCTGGAGCAAGGCGGTGAGGCCGGGCCCGTGCATTCCGCTGCGTTAACAGTCGTGGATACGGTAGCCTGGCCGATCGTTGATCTGCGCGTAGACTGGGCGGACGATAACCCTATTGCCAGGCTGCATTCGCTCTGGCTGGCCTATAAACCACAAATGCAGGATTACCTTATTCGTGCGCTCGATCCGCGTGAAGCCCCCCGCTACGGCGTGCCTGGCGATGAATAAACGGCTGCTTACCCTGTTGCAAAAACTGCTGGCGCGGGACACCACAAGCCGGGAGTCGAACATGGCGCTGATCGACGATATACGCGATTACCTCGCGGAATGGGGCATTGGCGCTGAGCTTTTCCACAGCGAAGATGGACGCAAAGCCAATCTTTATGCGGTACTTGGCCCTTCCGGAGGCGGCGGAGTGATGCTGTCCGGCCATACCGATGTGGTACCGGTGGACGGGCAAAAGTGGAGCGTTCCCCCTTTCGACATGACTTTTCATGATGGACGCTATTACGGGCGCGGCGCGGCGGACATGAAAGGCTTTATCGCCTGCGTGCTGGCCTCCGTTCCGGCGTTTCTTGAGCAGCCTCTTAGAATGCCGCTGCACCTTGCCTTCTCCTACGATGAAGAAGTGGGCTGTCTCGGCGTACGCAGCATGGTAGAGCATCTACGCGCCTCAAAGGAGAAACCAGCACTTTGTATTGTTGGCGAGCCGACTGAAATGCGCCCGGTTTACGGACACAAGGGCAAAATCGCCATGCGCTGTGAAGTGCACGGCCATGCCTGCCACTCTGCCTATGCCCAACAGGGCGTGAACGCCATTGAATATGCTTCCCGGCTGATCGGCAAGCTGGGGGAGACCCGCGATGCGCTAACCCAAACCACCGATGCCCGCTTTGAACCTCCTTTCAGCACTCTCCAGGTCGGCACCATTCAAGGCGGCAGCGCGCTAAACATTGTGCCTCAGAGGTGTCAGTTTGATTTTGAAATCCGCTATCTGCCGGGCGTTGAAGTTACCACGCTGGTTGACGATATTCAGCGCTATGCACGGCAAACGCTGGAGCCCAGCATGCAAAGCGTCTCTGCGGCAAGCACCATTCGTTTTACCCCGCTGAGCGCCTATCCTGGCCTGCTGACGGACGCTCAGTCGGCATTTGCCGGCTGGCTGGCGCAGTGGTGCGGCAGCGATGACTTCGCCACCGTTGCGTTTGGCACCGAGGGAGGACTTTTTGACGAAGCCGGGATCGCCACCCTGATTTGTGGCCCCGGCAGCATGGAACAGGGCCACAAGCCCGATGAGTTCGTGGCCGAAGAGCAGCTGCAAAAATGCATGGCGATGCTGGAGAATCTGCGCCAGTGGATGAGCTACTGACCATCGCTGCGGTTAAATCAGTGACGTTTCTCGCCCGAGTTCAGGATAAAGTGTATTTCTCCGCCCCAAAACTCGGCGATAAAAACATCTTCCGGTTTGATCGAGAGCCTGGTCATCTGCTCCTTGAGCCACGCTTCATCTTTATCCACCGACTCCAGCTCATAGAAACGGATTTTGCCGTCCTTCATCATGATAATGGACGGCATTTCCGAGCCCTCACACACCACGGTTAGCTGACCACCCGGCTCAATTTGCGCGTAACGTACCTGCTGAAAAGAGTGAATTCCCTGGCTGTGAAGCTGTGATGACACGTTGATAATGTCGATTTTGTTCTTTTTCCTCAGGATATTATCCATCAGAAACTTACCGTCCTTGATGATCGGTATTGGCTCGCCGATGGTCACGGCGCGTAAGCGATAGACATGTTTGCTGACCCAGTTAAGCGAGGAAATCAGCGACACGCCCAACAACAGCACAATGATGTACTGGTAGAGAGGAATCGCGTCGCTGTATATCACGCCGCCAATAATGCCCCCAAGAACAAAGTTGCCGATAAAATCAACCGGCGTCATCTGTGAAAGCTGAGTCTTCCCCGAAAGATTGAGGTGCGTGATAACAATAACAAAACCAATAATAAATTTGATCAGGACATAACCATAAAACATCATAGAATAGCTCTTCCCGTAGCCTGGAGAGGATCCTCACCTCAACAGTATTACTTAAAAATACCTTCAATGCGTATCGCCAGGAAGAAAAACCCAACAGCCAGACATACCACCCAACTGAAAATCAGTAAAACATAAAACTAAAAATTAACCATATAACAATCATTAATTCTAACCAAGCGGTTTAAAAAAGCAAAAAACCAGAATGAATATGGGTTTACCCCTTGTCGTTGAGCTATTATTTACTCCCAAAGTGGAAGATCGTGGGAAATAACAATAATAAGGCGTTGTTTTTAGATCATTTTATTTACAGTAATTCAATTAACTTTTTACATAAAGAGTTTTGCTGGTTCGCTACTTTAATGCAGGCTGAATGATGGTTATTTTCGTATCGAAAACAACAGCTTCAGCCCAGGGGTTAGTCAGGATGTCCGGGTTTAAAACAGGCTTATTTTCTCTTAATAAAAACAGTCGACGCCTGCTATTACTGTGCGCCGCCCTGCTGCTTAGCCTGCTGGCTGTCCCCATAGCCATCGGCATACTTAAGCCTGCTGTAAAATCAGTCAATGACCGAAGAGATCCCGTCGCTTTACTGGTCTACAGCTGGGAGGCAGAGGCCAGCTCGAACTTATCTTCGGCGAAAATCTACCATTCCGCAGACGCCGGAACGCGCAAGGACATTTTATTGATGGTCTGGAACGTGAAACCCTGCCTGCTGGCGGGCAAAATATCCGTCTCCGCGATGCCTGGTAAGGCCATGAGATGGGTGCAAAGAGAGCTTAGGGAGTCGCTGCGCGTTGCTTTTCTTCCCTCTCCCGTTTCCATCTGCACAAGCCCCGGTTCAGCAGAGCAACCCAACCTTTTTAAACAAAGCATCGTGGCAGAGACCGGCCCGCAAGGCCCGCTTCGCGAGCAAGCGGTAGAGGAGAGCCATCAGGCTGAAAGGCAAATTCAACCCTTGGGCGCCAACACACGACCTCTATCCTCGCCAGAGAAAGTCGATACGCGTCATGCTGCCTGAAGGCGCGTGAATGGCGCTGTTTTGTCTTTTCAGCAAAGGGTTGTTAGCATTTAGGTTAATTAATGCCCGTCAGCAAAATGCTGCGCGCTATTCCCGAATCAAGATGGACGAGAAATGAAAACATATTTCCCTTCCTGGCTGCAGCATACCGTCATCCTGCTTTTGTGGGGGCTGGTCTATTACCTGTCCGGGCTTATCTCACTAAAATTTGACGATCCAGGCTCCGCTATAGCGATTGTCTGGTTCCCTTCGGGCGTTGCGGTAGCGGCTTTTTTATCAGCCCGCTGGCGCGACTATCCCGCGCTTATCCTTATCTTCGCGCTAACAAGCGTAGTGCTGGATGAAGCCTGGCAGAGCCTCCCTCTGTTTTTAACCACGCTGGGATATTCGCTGCTGGCGATGCCTGCCAACGTGATTATTGCCTGGCTGGTTCGTCGCTTCTCGCGGCCAAATGACGATCTGCACGTTATCCTTCTGTGGATTTGCACCACCTTTATCGTCAGCCTGTTCGATGCCCTGATTGTCGGCGGAGGCTACGCGCTTCTCACCGAACAGCCGATAGAGAAGACCATCTGGAACGGGTTTGTTGCCGACGTAACCGGGATCTTCTTCGCAACCACCGTTGTCATGGGGTTTGTGAATAAACGAGGTCAGCAGGCGGCTCTCACCTGGTCAACACGTCTGGCAGGTCTTGCTTTATTGCTGCTGGTTTGTGTCGCAACGGTATTTATTTTCGGCTATCAGGGACACTGGCTCAAAACCGAGGGTGCCGCGCTCTATTTCGCTCTTTCTTGCTTGCCGATTGTGCTGACGATGATGCTTTCCCTGATCTGGGGCAATCGCGGAGGATCGATCGGCCTGATAGCGTTAGGGGCCATCGTTATTCACTTTACCGACAAGCATCAGGGTCCTTTCTTTCTCCGCGGCCTTAGCTTTACCGAATCGATGCTGCTTGCGCTGAGCTACCTCTCAGCAACTGCCCTGCTGATTGTGTTTATCCGTGTGTTAAGGCGCTCAACGACTCGTTTTAATCCGGATACCGGCAGGCTTGCGGGTAACGGCGTGCTTTATCGCCTGGAGCCTGAAACCGGCGTATTCAGCTGGGAGAACGATCTCTCCTCACTGCTGGGCTCCACAACCCCGCAAGAGTTCGACACCGTAGAAAACGTACTCCGACATGTGCATCCCTCCGATCGGGAAAAACTCCGTCAACACTGGCTGGCCCCGGTTCAAAACCGGCACAGGCCACTGATATTTCGTCTTAAAGCGAAGGATGATGAGTGGCTAACGCTGGTTGACAGCGGGGGGCGTTGCTATGTCGAACGGCGGCACGCGGATCATTGTCGGAAACTGGCAGGCCAGCCATTACGATCTGGCTATCTAAGCATGGACGTGATGACTTTTTAAGGAGAGACAGGCTTGTGATTCAGATTGCTTTGTTACTGTTTGGCGTCGACTTCATGCGCTCAAGGGTCAAATACCTGATCCTGCTGGGCGGCCTGTGGAGTCTGCTCGGGGTGGCTATATTCCTGGACGGTCTGGACGGCGTGACGTACTTCCCTCTGCGCTTCTTTGGCCTGCTTTTGCTGATGGAAAGCCTGGTGACGCTCAGTATTGCTTCCGGCGGCGTCGGGGCGCAAAAAGCGGTGCTTTACTTCAAAGGCGGCATCTTTTGTTTTGTCTCGCTGCTTATCTTATCAAACCAGACCTACAGCAATTTGCTGCTGGCTATCGTCTTCGGCTTCGCCTATTTCGTGATTGGTCTGTTCGTTATTTTTTCGGCCTGGATTGTTCGCTTCCCGCACTGGAAGAGCGCCCTGACCAACGGTTTCGCGCAAATCATCTTCGCCATTTTTATGTTCAGCCCGTACCCAACGCATTACAAGGCAACGGTCTCCTTCTTTCTCGGAACGCTGATGATTTATAGTGGCATTCATACCGTCCGGCTTGCACTTCGCGTGGCACGCCTCAGGGAAGGCACCTCTGTCTTTGACCTTTTGGTGCCTGCGGGGATAGGTTTTGAGGTAAAAAAAGGGGCTGACGCAAAGCCTAAAGCCCCAGAGCCGGAGAGCGATGATTTCCGCGAACCTCTTACGGTGCATATCTGGACCCCGGAAGGCACCGCCAGCGCCTCGACCATTCCACGCCCGGTCATCAACCGTTATATCGCCGCCGTGGACTCTGAAGGTGTCATTTCAACCGGCCATGCGGCGCTGGAAGTCCCGCCCGGTATTTACATCAGCCTTTATCCTGCAGAAGATATCGACCGCTCGCCGTCTGAATTTTTGAATACGCTTAAGGCCACCCGCGATAACGACGTGCCGGGGACGTTCCAGCCGGACTATGTCACCGAAGCGGCAGAGTGGTGCCACTCAGATCGTAAAATCTATTTCCACCGGTACAACGGCAAAGCCTTACAGCGCTTCTGGAGCGCCTACAAGCTAACCAAAACCTACAACCTGACTTACCGAAATTGCTCAAGCAGCGTTGCCTATGCGCTGGAAGCGTCGCTCGATGGCGTGCTGTCAAAACGCACAAAAAGCTGGTTATCAATACTCAGAACGCTTGCGATGCCAGAACTCTGGATAGCCGCTCAGGTACGCAAACGTGCCGTATCTATGGCCTGGACGCCGGGCCTGGTGATGGATTACGCTCGCGCGCTGCGCAGTATCGTACACCCTGTCCCCGAGCCCTGGTATCAACGCGTTTCCTTCAAATGGCGTGACGAAGGAAAGAGCGGCGAATAGTTTTTTTCGTGCCGTTTAGTGGGTAACGGACTTCGAGAAAAGCTGAATAATCATAATGCCCACGGCAATAAACAGCATCCCTGCGATAGCCGGAAGATCGAGCTTCTGTTTATAAAACAGGAATGACATCACCGAAACCAAAAAGATCCCCATGCCCGCCCAAATCGCATAGGCGATACCAATATTCATGGTCTTCACCACCTGGGAGAGGCCATAGAATGAAATTGCGTAGCCCACAACCACCACCACGCTGGGAATCAGCCGGCTAAACCCATCCGAAGCTTTCATCATGGTAGTGGCCAGGGTTTCAGCGCAGATAGAAATGGCGAGAATAACGTAAGTATTAAGCATCTTTTTTCCTGTTGTCGAACATCCTCGGGAGAGTATAGAGCTTAACGTGGCGCAGAATTTCAACAACGGTGAAATCGCTGACTTGTTAAGACTGGGGGTTATTCTGCGGGGATGACTGAACGCCAGGCAGGCATTTCCCGGGTAAACGTGCGCATTTCCAGCCGGGGTGTGGCCGCCTTCGTTATCGGGAGCGAGAGATGGGTCACTGAAATGAAATGCGATAAGTGCTTGAATAATTGGCGGAGAGAGGGGGATTTGAACCCCCGGTAGAGTTGCCCCTACTCCGGTTTTCGAGACCGGTCCGTTCAGCCGCTCCGGCATCTCTCCGTTCTGGTGGTTGCCATCATGCCAGGTTATGCGGCATTTTAACAGTCTGGGATCTTTGGTTTCTGTTCAAACGATGTCTTTGCGAGCAAATATCATGATTAAGTGGCCCTGGAAAGCAAGTGAGTCAACCACCACCTCCGTTTTGCCCTGGGAGCAGGCTTTAGCTATTCCCGTGCTGGCGTCTCTCAGTGAAACCGAACAGCAGAAATTGACAGCCCTTGCGGCGCGCTTTTTGCAGCAAAAACGTCTGGTTCCGCTGCAGGGTTTTGCGCTGGATGATTTGAAGTCAGCTCGTATTGCCCTGCTGTTTTGCCTGCCCGTGCTGGAGCTGGGCATCGAATGGCTGGACGGTTTCCACGAGGTTCTGCTCTACCCTGCGCCGTTTATTGTTGATGACGAATGGCAGGACGACTTCGGCCTGGTGCATAACCAGCGCGTGGTGCAGTCCGGCCAAAGCTGGCAGCAGGGGCCCGTTGTGCTGAACTGGCTGGACGTGCAGGACTCTTTCGACGCATCCGGGTTTAACCTGATTATCCATGAAGTCGCCCACAAGCTGGACAGCCGTAACGGCGACCGCGCCAGCGGCGTACCGCTGATTGCCTTACGGGATGTTGCCGGCTGGGAGCATGATCTTCACGCCGCGATGGACAGCATCCAGGATGAGATTGATATGGTGGGCGAAAACGCTGCCAGCATCGACGCCTATGCCGCCACCGACCCGGCAGAGTGTTTCGCGGTGCTTTCCGAGTATTTCTTCAGCGCTCCTCAGCTCTTCACTCCGCGCTTTGCTTCGCTTTATCAGAGGTTTTGCCAGTTCTATGGGCAGGATCCTGCCCAACGTCTGCTTGAGAGAGAAAACTCCCCCGGTATGGCCGGGAATACGGTGCATTAAATCAGCAACGCGGTTTAAGTTTAATCATATGAATTAATGCGTTACTTTTACTGTTGACAGTTTTTATGGCTAACGCTAACATGCGCCCCGTTGAAACAATTCCTCTGTAGTTCAGTCGGTAGAACGGCGGACTGTTAATCCGTATGTCACTGGTTCGAGTCCAGTCAGAGGAGCCATATTAAAGAATCCTGCTTAAAGAAATTTAAGCAGGATTTTTGCTTTTTAGCGCACTGACACTGTGAGTTAAAAGGCTATTGGGCTGACAGAGGCTCTGCTGTCAGGCAATCAAAAGGAACTTACGCCAGTATTTATCGCATCAGCTCAGAATGGCTTCCAGTCGGGCCAGCACTTCATTCACCACAGCATCGGGTATACGTTCCAGTCGCTTACCGCTCCGGGCTCCCATATCAATGGTTCTGGGCTGGTCGCAGCGAATAACGCCCGTCGTTTTTGTTCCCGCGCCGTCCAGTGAGACGGTAAAACCGGCTGTGCGGGTAAAGTTTCCTCCGCTGGTGACGGGAACAACAACCGGGAGCCGGGCCAGCTTGTTAAACGACGCCTTTGATACGATAAGCACCGGAAATTTTCCGCTTTGCTCGTGGCCGGCAATCGGATCCAGCGAAACGAGCCAGATTTCCCCTCTGTCCATCTACAGGATCTCCTTGCCAACCGCAGGCGCATCAATCCATTCTCGATCCTCTTCGCTTATTTCAGCGTGCGGATCGCACTGCGCCAGAAGCTCCTCAAGAGAATAACGGGGCCGTTTCTGGGGTTCAATAATCAGGCAGCCATTATCAACGGTCATACTCACTTCGCTGTCCGTCGTCAGCTTCAGCGTTTTCAGCAGGGCGGGAGGAACCGCCAGCATGATGGAGCCGCCGACCTTTTTCAGGCGAGTTTTATACATAGAACACCTCCGAATAGGAGTCTGACGCTCAGTGGAACGAAAACTCACGTTAAGCAATGTTTTCTTCCTCTGACGCCTCTTTTAATGGTCGCCGATGCCCTTTGGTCACCAGTACTGCCAGTGTGAAGGAATAATGGCCGAGCATAATGATATGCCCGTGGCACAGCAATATCCTCATCATTCAGCGTTTCGTCCTGACTCCGAAGATGGGCAAAAGCTGCCTGTATATAAATCGTGTTCCACTCCGGGAATGGAGTATTATTGACTGTGCCTCACAGAGTTATCGCAGCCTGGCGGTAACGAATTACTTCAGGGAAAGAGCGAATATGTCCATAACCATCAGCGTCCTGCTGGAAAACCGACTTAAGCCCGGATCTAAAAATTTGCTGCGTGCTAAAGCCGGACTTAGTCTGTTGATTCAAGATAAAAATGATTCAATTCTGTTTGATACCGGCCCTGATGATAGCTTCATGCATAATGCAGGTTTAATGGGAGTCGATTTGACAAACCTTACCGCAGCTGTACTTTCCCACGGTCACTATGACCATTGTGGCGGTGTTCCGTGGATACCTGACACATGTCGGATAATATGCCATCCAATGGTGGCGAATGAGCGCTACTCGGCAGTAAGGTTTCCAGGCTATACCGCCAGAATAAAAAAATTGTCGATACATAATAATTTTTCACGTTTTCGCATGGAGTACAGCAGTACCCCACTACATATCGGGGAACGTTTTATGTGGTCAGGAGAGATCCCTGTAGCCAAACCGCGTGCTTACGGTGTAATCGGTCATAAGAATACGAAAGCGGATTATGTAAAAGATGAGGGGGTTTTAATTTATAAATCCGACTTTGGGCTGATCATTTTTATCGGTTGTGGTCATCGTGGGTTGATTGATATCGTACGTCACTGCCAGAATATAACCGGGGTAAATCATATTCATGCCATTTTCGGTGGTTTTCATCTGCGCTGTGCATCACCCCTAAGGCTCTGGAAGGTAAGACAGTTTCTACACCTTCACAAACCAGATAAAATAATGGGTTGTCATTGTACTGGTAAATGGGGCCGCTTGTGGTTGCCGGAAGCAGTCTCTCCGGTAACAGGTGATGTTTATGTTCTTGGGTAGGTTTTAAATAAATAGAGTTACTATCACGGCACAGCCACTGAGCAGTACCAGGGTGCCGACGATTTTCATCAGCATGCATCCTTTGATTATAAAATATACGGATGGGATAAAGAACACCGTAGTGACTATAACTGGCATCGAACCATTAGCAATTATTTTCACTATGCTGGGATTTGCTGTTCCGAACACGGTACAGATGAAAATGTTGCAGCTCAAAATAGCCCTCCTGTTCAATGCACCAAAAGAATCTATCCCGTCAATAACACCTGTCAGTGTTCCTGTATAGGCGCCAGCAGTCAGCAGAGAAAGAAGCAGTGCTGCACCAAACCACACAGCCTGATTACCGCTGAGATTAGCAGTATAAGAAAGAGCATCAATATTTCTGTGGTTGATAATATCAATATCTTGCGGTGTTAATAATCGACTGACTGCTAAGACAAAAATGAGAATAAACGCAAAGATAATTATTTTTCCTGCAATCAGTTTTCGTGCTTCCGGATTTTCGGAGCTTTTAGTGAAACGCTGGATGCATGGAGTAAAATTGAAAGTGAAAAGAAAAACAGGTAATAATGCGAGGCTATTGAAAGAACAAATAGCCGGTAAGTTTATTAACTGTTCCCGGACTGGTTGAAAGAAAAAGAATACAGCTACCCCTGCAACCGAAATGATAGAAAGAAGCGCGATCCGCGAAATAAGCTTTTCCACCTCATTATTAAAAAGTAGCCAGATCACAGAAAGGGCTGAACTTAAAAGCAGCGAGACAAAAAAACGGACAATCAAACTCTCTGAGAGAAATGAACTTACCACATTAACCAGTGCTATGAAGTTTATAAGAACAATAATCATCATCGAAACTATAAACAATGCACAAATTACAGATGCAGAACGGCGGCCAATAAATTTCGAGGAGGCTGCCAGGTAATCTTTATCTGGATGAAAACTGATAAACTTAAAAAAAAGATAGTGAGCCATTAGTGAAACTAACATAGCACCAGTGATAAATACAAAAAAAGGTACCATTCCAAGTACAACCGGGCCTACTGCCTGAGGTAAAAAGAAAATACCGGCCCCAAAGGCAGTAGAAAAAAATGTTACAGGCCAGTATAAATATGAAATTCGCATAATATTACTCATCTAATGATGAACATAAGTCTTCTTATTATCTACAAGTGCTATTCAAAACAGGATCTTCCGAAAAACACCAGCAGCGAAGGTAAAGAGAGGTTTCCATAGAACGCTGACGCTGCCCTGTATCCGTTAAGAACATTGGTTCGCGAGCAAAGTGGGAATACACCGATATGAGAAGTGTAATTATCAAAAGTCTTATTGGAGGAAACTTTATACCTGATCGCTCTGAACGTGGCTGCATTGCCTGCAGCGCAGGTAGGTTTATTATCATCTATAATGGCAAATGTTTGTTCGTCAACTGTCATTAAAAGATTGCTACCCTGCCGATTAAACAAAATATTATCATCAATAGAATTTTTGATGTGTCTTTTGAACCGATCTGCCATGGTCTTTTCACTAACATAAAATGACCTGATATCTATACCATAGCGTTTGTTATTTTCTTTGATGTAGGCATTTATTTTTTCCGGGATAATATATGGTGATGTCGCCATCTTTCTGTAATTATTAGCGCCATCGATTTCATGTCCGTCGCTTTTCTCCATGTAAAAATCATTGATTTCCATGAGAAAATCAGGCTGGATGTTTAACTTTTCCTTTGATTTTACAATATAATCGATACAGAATCTGGCTGATTTCTCAACCTCATTGCTTACTGCAAAACGATCGTCAAGATTTACAACAGTATGTCCTCCTGAAATAATAATTTTTTTGCTAAGATTACTTTTGGCCAACTCAATCAGAATGTCTAAATTATGGTCACCGACTTCATCATTAATTATTTCAGTCACACCAGTTTCATCTGCTCTGTAGACAATGAATCTGTCCACGTCTTTCCATCCTTTTGTACAGTTGCATTTATAATCCCTGAAAATTACGCGCTCTGCAGTCTTGTAGAAGTTTTCTTCTCTTAAAACAAGCAACTCAATATCAGCCATAATAATATCTCCCTTAATGTGTGACAAATCAGGTGGAACCTACATCAACTACACATTTAATTTTGCCACTCACGTCAAATACTAAAAAAAACATCCGCCGACAGTGATGCTCTGTGATTCAACTCACAAAACATCACTTGGTATCTTTAATCCATTTCTTTTGTATGGTTATATGTTTTTGAATTAAATGCGGAGAGGTGGGCGAGTGGTTTAAGCCAGATTAAGGTAATTACAAAATTTCCTGAGTCCACACGATTTATCGTGTCGTAGGTTCGAATCCTGCTCTCTCCGCCACCTCTCTAGTTTTCTGACGTTGTTTTTTACCTGCCAATCCTCAATTTCACAGGTCAGTGCATCATCTAAAACTGAAGATAATTCGTTGTTAAAAAGGCCATAGGAAGTAAGAAAATCAAAAACTTACTCAGAAGGTACATCACAACTCCAATGAACAAGAAATGCTAAGCGATAAATAAATTTCGTTTTATCCGAAATATTTTTATCACTCGATAAATAATGAATAAATCGGGACAGCAAAAATTCACGAGGAATGACCCAAAATGTACTTTGTTCGAATTCATTTAAAAAAAGAAACCTTGTATTATAACGACTGAATGATGCTACTGCGGCATCTATAATATCTTCATATTGCCATTCACGTTCTTTTAGCAACTGGACAATCGGAGCTGCTTTACTGTCAAAATGACTATAATGTTCTTTATACCAATAATGAACACTCAGGCATACCCATATCTGCTCAGCAGTGTACTGCTCCTTCGTATTAATAATAATCATCAGGCCACTTTCAATACAATACAAAATTTCATGGCAATTTATTGATGATGAATACTGGTTATCTATATTTTCATTTTGATATTGATAGAGACATTCAAATATTGTCATTATATCTTCGGCAGGAACAACATCTATAATTCCCCATAGAGACCCTACCGGTAAACGTTCCTCAGTAACACTTAAAGTGTCAGTCAGGAGTTGCGCTACATCTAACGCGGAGAAATAATCTTTATAAAGTAACTGAATAATGTGGTTACGCAATCGAATACTGTCGTGATTTATCTCTTTCAATTCAGAATAAATTCCGACGACTTCTTTAATACCTGATAGGCCCGAGTGTATTAATGCCGTTATCGCTACTTCTTTTTCGGCATATGAATGACGTTCAGATTTAATAACACCAATTAAATCCTGATTCAATGACAATATTGGGGTTGTAACGGATAGAGATTCGAGAATAAGCATACGCAAAGAAAATGGTCATACTCACTTCGCTGTCCGTCGTCAGCTCCAGCGTTTTCAGCAGGGCGGGAGGAACCGCCAGCATGATGGAGCCGCCGACCTTTTTCAGGCGAGCTGTATACATAGAACACCTCCGAATATTATATTTTAATATAACATCCATGGCAGGCGATGCACAATTATTCATCAGATCCATTGTGATTTCCTTTGCGTAATCAAGCCTTGTTGGCGATAAGAAAGGCGAGAATAGAAAACTGTTTTTGCGGCTCAAAGGATTATGACGGATCGGATAAACAAATTGCGGCGCAGCTTCCTTATCCGGGCTGCGCCGCAGGAAGATCAGCGGTAGCCTGTCTTAACGTTATCGTTGCTAACATCGCCCTGTATCGAGCAAATCACACGTTGCCAGCCACCGTGTTACGCCGTATGTTAAATCCCCTTCCCTATTCTTGATTAAGCTGCTCCGCACGAGGAGAAAAATGGAATCATTGTTTGTTTACGGGACGCTTCGCCCCGGGCACGTTAATGCCCATATCATGGAAAACATCGGCGGAGAGTGGCAGGCCGGATACGTGAACGGCACGTTTTATGAACGAGGCTGGGGAGCCGCCGCTGATTTTCCCGGTATCGTACTGAATAAAAACGGCCCCGAGGTTCACGGCTACCTGTTTTTATCCCCTCACCTGAGCAAACACTGGCCGATGCTGGACGAGTTCGAGGACGGTTACGATCGCGTAGAAGTGGATGTCATCACGCTCGATGGCAGGACCGTGACAGCGTGGATTTATCAGCTGCAGCCGCAGAGTTGACCAGCGACCGAACGCAAGTTCGGTCGCCTCTTTGTAGCCGATTAATTTACGGCGATCCGCAACGCTAAATAGTCAGGATAAGGATTAAAGTAGTTTTGCGTCAGAAGATAGCGATCCGGATATTCTGCCAGGTAATGTTTTAGCAGCGTCAGGGGAGCAAGTATCGGCAACAGCCCATCGCGATAGTGCAGGATCACATCCCGAAGCTCGCCGCGCTGGCGGGAAGTAAGCTGAGGGCGAAAATATCCCTGAATATGCATCAGCACATTAGTGTGGTTTTTCCGCGAGGCTGGCTTCTTCAGGATAGTCATCAGTTTTTCACGGTACGCCTCGAAGAAACTATCCAGATCTTCCCACTGGTGCAACCCCGCGACAAAGGGCCCAATCTCACGATACCCAGCCTGATGGTGCGCCAGAAGCTGAAGTTTATAGCGGCTATGGAAATCGAGCAGCGCGCGGCGGCTGAGGCCATTTGCGCGCAGCATGTTCAGCTCATGCAGGGCGTAAACACGCTCGACAAAGTTCTCCCGAAGCACCGGGTCGTGCAGGCGACCATCCTCTTCAACCGGCAGCCAGGGATATTTTTCCAGCAGCACTCGGGTGAATGTGCCCACGCCCTCTTTACGCCCGCTGTTGCCCCTTTCGTCGTACACGCGGACTCGCTCCATTCCGCAACTAGGCGATTTGGCGCAGACGATAAACCCGGAAAGCCCCTCCAGCCCGGAGACATAATGGGTGGCAAAGTCGGCCATTTTATCCGTCACATCGTCGTGGGGAGCCTGGCTGAAGCGCATCCGGACATCCCCTTCGCTCACTTTCACCAGACGCAGCGCCGGGCGAGGAACGGGCAACCCGATGGCCATTTCCGGGCAGACGGGTTTAAAGGTCACGCCCTGTGCCAGCCCCTCCATCACGAAGGCCATTCGTTTGTGACCGCCGTCAAATCGCACGGTCGAGCCGGTTAAACAGCCACTGATCCCAATGACAGGTTTCGTGTTCATGGCTTTGTCCTCTCTGACTACGCTTTACGGTTGAAGAAGAGTGTGACGGTCCCGACGGTAACGCCAAACTTCTTCATCTCTGTTTTATTAAAAATATGCCTGTCGTCCTGCAGATACATCCAGTCATCAAAATGGAGCAGCCAGCTACTGCCGTTGGCCTTGACGTTCATGCTGTAGTGCCAGTTAAAAGCGTTGCCCGCCGCCTGGCCCGTCGCGACACCTTCGATATCCCCTGCCGTGCCTTCGTAACGCTCAGCGCTAATGCGGCGAATGTGCCACACCCGCTGCTGCTTTTCGCCATCGTCATAGACGAAGTGTTCATTCAGGGTCAGGGTGTCACCCACTACGTCGCCGTCAATCTCGACGTGGAAACGACGCAGCTGTTTTCCGCTGCGGTCCTGTACCATTCCCCACGCCTCTGTTTTTCCCTCAAAGTAGTGGAAGATGTCGAGCTTTGGCTGCTGGTTGCGATAGTCGCCAATCTCTGTGCTACAGCCGGCCAGCAGCATCAGCGTCCCCATAACGAGTATCAGGATACGTTTCATTTCTCACCTCCAATGAGCTGCTGTCGCAGCTCGGGATATTGCGAACGAGGACCAAGCCAGATGGCCAGAAAGCTGGCGCTAAAGGCTGCAGACTGCCGTGGTCCCAGTGGGGTAAAAGTTTTTTGTGCCGCCGAAGCGCGATACCAGAACTGCCCCTGCCCGTCGGTAAGGACAAAAGCAAGCTGGGTCCCCTCAGTGACGTCAGGAAAAAGCGCTTGCAGCGTACTCAGCCATGTCTGACTTTGCGGTTCGCTCGCCAGAATGCCCTGCGCCTGCCACTGTTCGCGGGTGGCGTCGACCAGCTCCTGGCGATCAATATTCCGCTTGTAGGTAATAATCAGCGCCTTATCCTGTGCCCGATCGCCATACCGCCCATCGGGCGTGCGCAGCTGGGAGGTATAAACGGTAAAAGGCCCCCACGTCAGGGTCGCGTCACCCACTTTGCGCCAGCTTAGCCAGTCGGCAGCGTGGGCAGCCGGCGCAATAGCCGTCAGACACAGCAGCATCATTAAAGTGGCTCTCATCCTCGCCTCCCCAGAAAAAGATGGAAAAACAGCATCAGCACCAGCCAGCCCGAGGCCATCCAGCTGACGACGATAAACGTCGGCTCCAGAAACGTGATGGCCCCCACGCGTTTGCCAAGCAGGTAAGCTACGGGCCCACCCAGCGTCGCCATCAGCGTGAACATCCACCCCGGCAGCGTTGAGAGCGACGTTAAGCGTGTCCATACGGTGGCAAACATCCACCACAGGGAGACCATCCACAGCGGCAACAGCGTGCCGCCGTTAAAATCGATCAGCCCCGTCAGCACCCAGCATGCATCAAGAATGCTGCCCGCCACGGCAAGGAGCGCAGCCTGGAGCCGATGAGCAGGTGATAACATCAGCCAGGCAAGCAGCGCGAGAGCGAGCCATAAAAACAGGCCACGCTCACGAAACAGCACCACCAGCGCCCAATAGAGATCGAACGCTATAGCCAGCACAAACACCTGCAGATGGCGTTTCATACGCGCTCTGCGGTGAGTTGCACCACGCTAATGGTGCGTGCGTTAAACCCTGCCTCGCAGTAGCCGAAGTAGTAGAGCCACATGCGGCGGAAGCGATCGTCAAACCCCAGCTTCTCAATCTCCTGCCAGGCGTGAACGAAACGCTGCCGCCACTGCGCCAGCGTGCGGGCATAGTCTGGCCCCATATCGAACAGATTACGGACGACAAAATCGGTGTGACGGGTCATCAGATCGCTCATCACCGACACGCTCGGCAAAAAACCGCCGGGAAAAATATAACGCTGAATAAAATCGACGCTTTTGCTGTAATCGCGATAGCGCTGGTCCTGAATGGTGATCGCCTGAATCGCCATTTTCCCACCGGGGCGCAAGCGGGCCTGACAGGTACGGAAGAACGCGGGCAGATAGCGCTGCCCGACGGCCTCAATCATCTCTACCGAGACCAGCTTGTCATACTCGCCGGTCAGATCCCGGTAATCGCACAGCAGAACCTCTACCCGATCCTGAAGTCCGGCGCGGGCAATTCGCGTTTTTGCCCAGTGGTACTGTTCCTGGGAGAGTGTGGTGGTGGTAACCCGGCAGCCATAGTGGCGGGCAGCATACTCGGCCATCGCCCCCCAGCCCGTCCCAATCTCCAGCAGATGGTCGCTTGACTTCAGGGCCAGCTGGTCGCACAGGCGCGCCATTTTTGCCCGCTGAGCCTGAGCCAGATCCTGCTCGTCGGCGGTGAACAGCGCGCTCGAGTAAAGCAGCTCCTCATCGAGAAAATAGGAATAAAATTCGTTGCCCAAATCATAATGGGCGGCAATGTTCTGCCGCGCCTGCTGGCGGTGGTTGCGCCGGGTCCAGTGACGAAAGCGCTCGACGGGCTTGCCCAGCAGGCGGAACCCTCTTTCGAGTCTCCCCAGCACGCTACCGTTGAGCGCCAGAATTTGCAGCAAGGCCGTCAGCTGCTGCGTTTCCCATTCGCCGTCCATCCACGCTTCGGCAGCCGCAATGCTCCCACCGGTGAGCACCCGCCAGTAAACATCTGGCGAGAGAATTTGCACCTCGGCGCTCAGAGAAGAAGCCACATCGCCAAAATGAAAGGTCTGCCCTCCTTCACGCAGCGTGAGCGACCCCTGCTGGATCCCGCTCAACAGGCGGAACAGCAGCCAGCGTGCAAAACGGACGTTGCGCGGAACATCGGGTTCAAGCGCAAAGGCGGGGTTGGTCATGATCTTTCACTCCTGCTGGCGGGATGATTATAAAGAGGCACACGCTTGAGCCACAGCCGCAGCGCCTGCCAGTAAATGGCGGCTGCCGTTTTCAGCGTCATCAGCGGAAGCCGCAGCAATATTGACGTCAAATTTTTGCGCGTCAGCGGCTCACGCCGCAGCGCCAGCGTGGCATCAAACACTTTAGAAGCCTGATGATTTTCAATGTGCATATGCAGCGTTTTCCCCGGGGGGTTAAAACGCCAGTGATAAATCATGTCCATTGGGTTAAACGGCGAAACGTGGAAAGCTTTTTCCAGCGGACGCGCTGTTTGCCCGTCTACGGCATAATAATGGCGCTCGTTCCAGGGCGTATTGCGCACTTCGGCCAGCACCCAGCGCAGGCTATTTTCGCCGTCATAGCAGTAGTAAAAATTGACCGGATTAAAGTGGAATCCGAAGTAACGCAGCTGGGTCAGAAGCATTACCCGGCCATCCGGTCGCTCGCCCGTCAGGCTTTCAAGCCGCTCAAGGACCTTCTCTTTCAGCGGTCTACCCAGCGGGTAATCCGCATCATGGAAGGCGGCAGCGGCAAATCGGTTACGGCGGATCCCCACTGACGGCAGCGCGTCAAGCTCATCTAAATCAAGCCACGCCATAAACACGCGGTAGGTAAAGTTGTGCGTTTTCGGCTGAAGACGGCGGTGGCGCAGTACGCCCTCATAGAGGCAGCTGTTCATCTTAATGCCCCTCTCCGGCAGCAATCCCTTTCACCACATCCAGGGCGCTATGTACCCCATCCTCATGAAAGCCGTTGTACCAGTAAGCGCCGCAGAACCAGCTTCGTTGCTGGCCGTTAATCTCGCCGCGACGTGCCTGCGCACGCCAGCTTTTGGGGTTAAAGAGCGGATGCTCATAAACAAAACGCTGCCAGACGTAGCGCTCGTCAACGGGGGTTTCCGGGTTCAGCGTTACGCAGAACAGCGGAGCCTCCTTCGGCAAGCCCTGCAGAATGTTCATGTTATAGGTGACGCAGGCGCTGGCCATATCCTGCGCGCTGAGGCGATAGTTCCAGCTTGCCCACGCCCGTTCGCGCAGCGGCAACCAGCGGCGGTCGCCGTGTAATACCACTTCGTTACGCTGCCAGCCGATATCCCCCAGCACCTCACGTTCGGCCTGAGTGGGCTTATCGATCATCGCCAGCGCCTGAGAAGAGTGGCAGGCAAAAATCACCTGGTCGAAGGCCTGGCTTGAATGCTCAAGCTGGATATTCACGCCCTCGTGGCTACGGATAACCCGCTGCACAGGGGAATTTAGCTGCACGGTCAGACGGTCACCCAGCTGAGCCAGCATGGCGCGGATGTACTCCCGCGAGCCACCGGGCACCACGTACCACTGCGGACGTTGGGTAATATCCAGCAGCCCATGGTTCTCGAAGAAGCGCAAAAAGAGCCCCAGCGGGAAACGGCGCATCTCCTGCAGCGAGGAAGACCAGATAGCGGCCCCCATCGGCAAAATGTAGTGGCGGGCGAAAAAAGCGCTGAACTGGTGCTGTTCGAGAAAGGTCTGCAGCGTAGCCTGGGGATCAACCTCTTCCGCCAGCGCGGATTTCGCCCGGCGATTAAAGCGGACAATCTCTTTCAACAGCCCCCAGAAAACCGGATTGACGAGGTTTCGACGCTGGGCGAACAACGAGCTGAACGTGTGGCCGTTATACTCCAGTCCGCTCCGGGGATTGTGCACCGAAAAACTCATCTGCGTTTTCTGCCCACGGATGCCAAGCTCGCTCAGCAGCCCCATAAAACGCGGATAGGTTCGGTCGTTATAGACAATAAACCCGGTGTCGATGGCATAGTTGCCCTGCGGCGTGGCAACGTCCACCGTGGCGGTGTGCCCTCCGAGGCTGGGTGCCGCCTCGAAAAGCGTCACCTGATGATGGCCGGCGAGGCGCCAGGCACAGGTCAGCCCGGCAATACCGCCGCCGATTATGGCAATGTTCATGGACGTACCATCCTGCGCAAAAGAGTGCGTTGTAGACCTGTCGGCAACCCTGCCAGCAGGCGCATAATCAGACCGAATCCCGCCGGAAAGGCGATATCGTCTTTACCTTTGGTCAAGCCGCGGCGGATCGCCTTAACCGCCTCATCGACGCTGACCCGACCGGGCATCTCAAAATCGTTTTTACGGGTCAGAGGCGTGTCAACAAAGCCCGGAGAGACCACCGTGATAGCTATACCTTTCGGCTCCCAGTCCAGGCGCAGGCTGTTGGCAAACCAGGTCAGCGCGGCCTTGGAGGCGCCGTAGGCTTCTGCCCGTGGAAACGAGAGCCAGTGGGCCATTGAACTGACCAGCACCACGCGGTTACCTGAAACCAGCCGCGGCTGGAGTGCGGCCAGGCAATTTACCGGGCCGAGAAAATTGGTAGCCATCACCCGCTCAACCAGAGCAGCATCCACCTTGCCGCTCTCCAGATACTCACAGGTTCCCGCGCAGAGAATAACCAGCTCGGCCCGACAGTCGGCCAGCGCCTCCCGGCAGGCTTCCCGGTCGGTCATATCAAACAGGCGTACCGTGATGTTTGGGCTGTACTGCTGCAAAGATGCCAGCCGGGCCGCATCCCGTCCGCAGGCAATGACGTGGTAGCCGTCATCGGCCCAGGATTTAGCCAGCCCGGCGCCGATACCCGAGCTTGCGCCCGTGATGAGGACAGTCATCATGGGCGCACCCTCCTTTTGACGCTGCGAACCGCCCAGCCCAGCAGGGGTAAGTGTTCATAAAGCATCTCTCCGGCATCGTAGTAGTCACGCTGGCGAACGATCAGCTCGTTGTGAATATCCACGATCGAACATCCCGGCAGGGAGAGCGCTGCTCCACCGTCCACCTTCGGGTGAGACCAGTGCATTGTCCAGCTGACGGCAAAACGCGCCCCATCGCAGAGCGGGGTATCGATGGAAAAACGGCAGTACGCTACGTTGGCCAACAGGTGCGCGAAGTAGCGCTGGATCTCCGCTAACCCGCGATGTTCACCAAACGGATCGATAAGTGTGGCATCCCTGTCATACAGCCCGAACAGAGCCGGAGGCGACTGCTTGTCCAGCCCGGCATAGTAATCAACAAAGCGATGAATGGCGGATGGCGTTGTGCTCATGAGTCTCACCCTGGGCGTGAAGCGTCTGACGTTATCGTATAACTAAAACTTGCACAATTAATTATATTTGTCCAAGTTTTGATTGTGATATTTTTTGAAACTCATTAAATTCAATGAGTTGAAAAAGTCACTTTCGGGGTGGAATTTTGTTTTTTTGACAGCAGAGATCGTCCCGCTGCGTTTACAGCGGGTCTTTCGGTGAGCGGGCGGTGGAGAAGGAAAACGAAACTAGAGGGGAATAACCTCGAGAGAGGCACCCTGCTGCTGCCAGAGATCGATCTGCTTTTTACGTGCCGCAGTCAGCTTACCGGAGGTGACCAGCAGCCATTTTCTTTCAGGGAAAATCTCCGGCGCCAGGACGGCAGGCGGCACGGGAAGCACATCGATACGGTGTCCCTGGCCAGTGCGCCTGAGCGCTTCGAGCCAGATTTCGCAGGGGTCGGTCAGATGCCAGCCGGTAATCAGGCAGTTGTCGCCGGGCGCTCTTTTATCCCCTTCGAGACAAAATGAGGTGTAGGCGATGATGATGCCGTCAAGAATTTCGCGCAGGGTCATTATTGCCGGTACGTTAGCCGATACCTGACTACGCAACGGGCGCAGGACTTCCGTGACCAGCTCCGCGCGAGGATACTCCCGGCCGGCATCGTAGAGCAGTTGACGCAGGGACTCGATTTTTCCCTCATTGAGGCGCTGGAGCATGCTTTGCTGCAGGGTGGACCAGTTGTTTGTCCTGCGCGTTTCGGGACGGGCGAGCAGCGGTTTCACCTGGCTGACCGGTACCCCTTTTTTCACCCAGTCGAGAATTTTAAGCGCCTGCTGGATATCGTCATCGCTGTACTGGCGATGCCCGCCATCGGTACGCAGCGGTTTCAGCAGGCCGTAACGGCGCTGCCAGGCACGGAGCGTGGTTGCGTTTATCCCGCATAGTCGGGCAAATTCACCGATGGAGTAAGACATGAAGAACACCTGATAACAATGAATACCCACAATATACTACGAATTATGCCTGGCTGGATGAAGAGTGGAATGTTTGCACTACACTTTATTTCCTGCGCCCAAATGAAAGGAGTTCTCATGAAGCTATGGCCTGTCTTGACCGGAGTTGCCGTTGCGCTAACGCTGGTGGCCTGTAAATCCCCCACGCCGCCGAAAGGCGTCCGCCCCATTACCGGCTTCGATGCCACACGCTATCTGGGGAAATGGTATGAAGTCGCCCGTCTGGAAAATCGTTTCGAGCGGGGTCTCCAGCAGGTCACTGCGACCTACGGCAAACGCGAGGATGGCGGCATAAGCGTGCTCAACCGCGGCTACGATCCGCGCAAAAACAAGTGGAGTGAGAGCGAAGGGAAAGCCTATTTTACCGGCGAGCCGGACGAGGCCGCGCTGAAGGTCTCCTTTTTTGGTCCGTTTTATGGCGGCTATAACGTCATCAAGCTGGACGAAGATTACCAGTATGCGCTGGTCAGCGGGCCAAACCGTGACTATCTGTGGATCCTTTCTCGCACGCCAACGATTCCGGCATCAGTTAAACAGGACTACGTTGATACCGCACGCGGCCTGGGCTTCCAGGTCGACAAGTTAGTGTGGGTACAGCAGTCACGCTAGCGGCCTGGGAAGGGAGAGTGCCCGACGCTCAGGCACTTTCCCGCCGGGTAAATAACACGCCCTACACAGTTCTTATAATTCAGCGAATCAATAGGTTATTTTTAAAACAACATCACATTTTTTAGTAATCAGCGATAATAATAAATCAGGTCGATAATCACATTAAACATCCGCACAGAACAAGTATCGTCACTCTGTTTATAACAACAAGGAGAATGACGATGAGAAATATACCTATCCTATTAATTTCATTTTTTATTTTCACAGCCAATACCTCTGCCGCGATACCTGAAGGCAATGATACACTCACCAAACCTCATCTCTATTATCTTAAAAACAGCGAAGGCGTCGACAGTTTAAAATTACTTCCCCCTCCGCCCAGAATTGGCAGCATTGCATTTTTAAATGACCAGGCGTTATATGAAGAAGGTCGCTTAGCCCGGACCACGGAACGAGGGAAGCTGGCGGCTGAAGATGCAAACCTAAGCGCTGGCGGTATCGCAACGACATTTTCTGCCGCCTTTGGTACTCCCCTCACGGAGAAAGACGCACCAGAAACATATAAATTATTGACCAATATGTTTGAGGATGCGGGTGATTTAGCTACGCGTGCGGCCAAACAACATTATATGAGGATTCGTCCCTTTTCTTTTTATGGCGTATCAACATGTAATACCCGTGAACAAAATACCCTGAGCACCAATGGCTCTTATCCCTCAGGTCATGCAACGGTGGGTTGGGCGGCGGCATTAATCCTGACAGAAATTAATCCCCAGCAGCAAGAACACATTCTCAAGAGAGGATATGAACTGGGCCAGAGCAGAGTTATCTGCGGCTATCACTGGCAAAGCGATATCGATGCAGCAAGAGTCACGGGAGCGGCGGTAGTGGCAATTCTTCATACAAATCCCAAATTCCAGCAGCAGCTGAAAAAGGCGAAAGAAGAATTTCTGCGGCTCACAAAAAATAACCCGAAATAGAAATAAAAAGCCGGAATAGCTTTACTGCCTTCTGCCTGAATTATGTAGTTCGCTATCCTGCGCTTCACCTAATCTCCTCTCGATGAAGTTCGTCGCCAGGCCACCGTCCCGGTGGGTAGCACATTTCCCCTCTGCATTTTTTGACAGAGGGGAAAAACGCCGCCTTAGCCGTCGACGGAGTATCTACACCGCAGTCGGCCGCATCCGGAACAGATTCAGCTTACCGCCTCTCTTACGTATTTAGCGCCAGCCCAGCTCCGGGGCAACGTGCTTGAGGATAGATTCAATCACGTGTGCGTTGTAGTCCACGCCCAGCTGATTTGGCACGGTCAACAGCAGCGTGTCGGCTTCGGCGATGGCCTCATCCTGCGCCAGCTGCTTGATTAACAGCTCTGGCTCAGCGGCGTAGCTGCGGCCAAAAATGGCCCGGGTTTGCGGGTCAATATAGCCAACCTGATCGCCCTCTTTGCCGCTGCCGCCAAAGTAGCTGCGATCGCGCTGGTCCATCAGGGCAAAGATGCTGCGGCTGACGGAAACACGCGGCTCACGCGCATGGCCCGCCTCTTTCCAGGCCGCACGATAAGCGCGGATTTGCTTCGCCTGCTGGATGTGGAATGGCTCACCGGACTCATCAGTTTTCAGCGTTGAGCTTTGCAGGTTCATCCCCAGCTGCGCCGCCCAGACTGAGGTAGCGTTTGAGCTGGCTCCCCACCAGATTCGCTCGCGCAGCCCTTGCGAAAAAGGCTCAAGGCGCAGCAGCCCCGGCGGGTTGGGGAACATGGGCTGCGGATTAGGCTCGGCGAAGCCTTCGCCTTTCAGCGCCTCCAGGAACACCTCCGTATGGCGGCGCGCCATATCAGCCTCGGTTTCGCCCTCTGCGGGAACATAGCCGAAGTAACGCCAGCCGTCGATAACCTGCTCGGGCGAGCCACGGCTGATCCCAAGCTGCAGCCGGCCACCTGAAATCAAATCCGCCGCACCGGCATCCTCCACCATGTAAAGCGGGTTCTCATAGCGCATATCAATCACGCCGGTGCCGATTTCAATGCGCTTAGTTTTTGCCCCGATGGCCGCCAGCAGCGGAAATGGCGAACCCAGCTGGCGCGCAAAGTGATGTACGCGGAAGTATGCCCCGTCCGCGCCAAGCTCTTCTGCGGCGACGGCAAGGTCGATGGACTGCAACAGCGTATCCGCCGCAGAGCGCGTGCCTGACTGGGCGGAAGGCGACCAGTGGCCAAACGAGAGAAAACCAATCTTTTTCATCGGATATCGTCCTTAGACTCGGGAACACTGGCCTACAGTGACAAAAATATCGCCCTCTGTGCCAGCAAAATATTGAGATACCGCACTAAACGAATCACCGGGCTTCTCGGGGCGAAACGCAACGCCCGGCGATTGTAATCAAAAAGTAAATGTCGTATAACAGGCTCCTCCGAGGGGTGTCCTGTATGGGCTGAGATGGCGAAAGCCGAACCCTTTGAACCTGATCTGGGTCATGCCAGCGAAGGGACGGTCGGCCATAACGCCTCGGTTATGGCCTGTTCATACCTCTGCGCGCCCGGATCTCCACCTGACACAGGAGGTCCCATGTACACCCCACTTTTTGAAAACGGTCTTTACGGACGGCTACGCCAGCAGGCAGGTCAGCTCTGGCAGGACTATGTTGATCATCCCTTTTTGCAGCAACTCGCCGCCGGCACGTTGCCGAAACCTGCATTCCAGCGCTACCTGACTCAGGATTACCTTTTTCTGATTCACTTTGCCCGCGCCTATGCCCTGCTGGTCAGCAAACTGCGCACCTTACCGGAAATGCGAACCGCGACCGCCTCGCTGAATGCCATTGTCGCTGAGCTGCCGCTTCACGTTGCCTATTGCACAAGCTGGGGTTTAGACGAGGAGCAGATGGCGGCCCAGGCCGAAGCGCCAGAAACCATGAACTATACCCGCTATGTGCTGGATATTGGCTATTCCGGTGACGCGCTGGATCTGTTGGCCGCCCTGCTGCCCTGCGTGGCTGGCTATGCCGAAATCGGTCTTGGCCTCCTGCATAGCCCTGATACGGTGATGGCGGGTAATCCTTATGCCAGCTGGATCCGCAACTACGGCGATGAGGGTTACCTGACCGGCGTCCAGTCTGCCATTCAGCTGCTGGAGAATGTGGGTCAGCAGCGCGGCGCAGAAAGCCGCTTCGCCGAGCTTTCTCAGATATTCACCACCGCGACGCAGCTTGAGTCAGCTTTCTGGCAGATGGGGCTGAACGCCTCATGACCGACAGCACCCCATCACCGGGTATTCAGGTTCGCGATCTCAGCCTGCGTTTTGGCAGCCAGACCGTTTTTGAACGGCTCAATTTTGATATTCCCGGCGGCAGCTTTGTGGCCCTGCTTGGGGCGAGCGGCGCCGGTAAAACCAGCCTGCTGAAGATCATCGCCGGTCTGGCCCAGGCCAGCTCAGGAAGCGTGATCTGCAGCGACGGGCAGCCCGTTGCCGGACGTATCGCCTGGATGGGGCAGAAAGATTTGCTTTATCCGTGGCTCACGATTGAGCAGAACGTTGCCCTCGGTTCGCGCCTGCGCGGCGAAGTTGTCGACCGCCAATGGACAGAGCATCTGATTGAGCAGGTTGGGCTCGCAGGCTATGCCAAAACCTTTCCCGCCGCGCTGTCTGGCGGTATGCGACAGCGAGCCGCCATCGCCAGAACGCTCTACGAAAAGCGCCCAATCGTGCTGATGGATGAACCCTTTTCGGCGCTGGATACCATTACGCGAACGGCGATTCAGGACCTGGCGGCGGATCTGCTGGCAAACAACACCGTACTTTTGATCACCCACGATCCGATGGAAGCCTGTCGGTTAAGCCATCGCCTGATGGTGCTCTCCCGCTGGCCTGCGGGCATCGACGACACGCATGTTATCGCCGGGCAGCCGCCCCGTGCGCCCGACGATGTTGATTTATTGAAAAGCCAGGCCAGCCTGCTGCAGCAGCTAACGAGGGCGGCAAAATGACCCCGATGTCAGAAAATCCTCTTAGCCGCCTGCGCCGAGGGCTGACGGTCTTCGCTGGGCTGCTGATGCTTTGGTCTCTGCTCACCCTCGGCAATATTCCCGCCTTTCTTTTGCCTTCGCCCGCGTCGGTTGCGCAGGCGCTATGGAATGGCCGCGACTATCTCGCCTGGCACACGCTGGTCACCGCCTCGGAGATTGTCAGCGGGCTTGTTCTGGGAGTTCTGCTCGGCGCAGGCCTGGCGCTGGGGATGATGTTTTCCCCTCGCCTGCAGCGCTGGCTTATGCCGCTGGTGCTGACCAGTCAGGCGATCCCGGTCTTCGCCCTGGCGCCGCTGTTGGTGCTGTGGTTTGGCTTTGGCATGAGCGCAAAAGTGGCGATGGCCGTGCTGGTCATCTTCTTCCCGGTGGTTTCGTCGTTCTTTGACGGGCTGCGCCGGGTGAATAACGACTACCTCGATCTGGCCCGCACCATGGGCGCTTCGCGCCGGGCGCAGCTGCGGCACGTTCGCCTGATGGCGGCGCTGCCGGCTTTTGGCTCCGGGCTACGTATGGCCGCCGCCGTTGCGCCCATCGGCGCAATTATTGGTGAGTGGGTAGGCTCTGCCGAAGGGCTGGGCTACGTCATGCTGAACGCCAACGCCCGCATGCAGACCGATGTCTGCTTTGCCGCGTTGTTTATTTTAGTCCTGATGACCGTTCTGCTTTGGCTGACGGTGGATGCCCTGCTGCGGCGTCTTATCGCCTGGTCGCCGGAACACGATGAATAACCGCATTGATAAAGGAAGAAAGAAAATGAAAAAAACGCTGTGTGGCCTGCTGCTCGCGGCAGCCTTTTCCGCCCAGGCCTCGGCGGCTGAAAAGCTGACGCTGGTACTGGACTGGTATATCAATCCCGATCACGCGCCGATTATGGTGGCGGAGCAGATTGGCGCGTTCAAGGCCGAAGGGCTGGAGGTGAAGATTGTCCCGCCGTCCGACCCGGCCCTGCCGCCACGCCTGGTCGCCGCCGGGCAGGCCGATCTTGCCGTCACCTACCAGCCGCAGCTGCACTTCTTTGCCGATCAGGGCCTGCCGCTGGTGCGCGTAGGAACGCTGATTAACTCGCCGCTGAACACGGTGATGACCCTGGATCACAACATCAAATCGCCTGCCGACCTCAAGGGCAAGAAGATTGGCTATTCGGTCAGCGGCATTGAGCAGGCTACGCTTGCCACCATGGTCGAACATGAGCACCTCAAACCGCAGGAGATGAAGCTGATAAACGTCAACTTCCAGCTGACCAGCGCGCTGCTGGCAGGCCAGGTGGACGCCGTGATCGGCGGCTATCGTAATATCGAAGCGCTGGAGCTGAAACTTCAGGGTAAAACGCCGGTCGTGTTTAACGTCGAGGACTACGGCGTTCCTGCCTACGATGAGTTGATTTTTGTGGCAAACCGTAAAGCGGCACACGATCCTAAAATCAAAAAATTCTTTGCCGCGCTGAAAAAAGGCAACGAGTACCTGCAGGCTCATCCGCAGGAGACCTGGCAGGTCTTCGCGAAAACCCACCCGGAATTAAATACCGAGCTGAACAAACAGGCCTGGCAGGCAAGCCTGCCTCTGTTCGCTGCCGATCCGGCAAAACTCGACCGGGCGCGTTACCAGGCTTACGAACAGTTTCTCTTTGATAACAAGCTGATCAAAAAAATCACCCCGGTGGACGACTACGCCGTAGAGTGACATTAAGCTAAACGGCCCGGCGGCCGCGGGATGTGGCTGCCGGACTGGCTTCAGCTTCTTCTATTCAAACCACGAATCAATAGGATCGTAGTATTTCTCCCAGGCTTCGGGACCTTCGGCCATTTCCTTGTCGGTGAGCAGCGCATATTCAAGTTTCCCGCGTAGATCTGCCTCATCCATATCAATGCCGATAAAAACAATCTCCTGACGCGCATCACCGATGCCGTCCTCCCAGTTGCTAAGGATGTGCTGGAGGCTTTCTGGCTCCTGCGGCCACTGCTCGCGAGGAATACTTGCCCACCACATTCCCGCCAGGCCCTGACGCATCACGCCCCCAGCGTGGGACCACGACCCGGCATACAGTGGGCGACTCGCCAGCCAGAAAAAGCCTTTTGAGCGAATAACGCCTTTTAGCCCGCTGTCGGTAACCATCTGGAAACGCGCCGGGTGGAAGGGGCGACGTGCGCGAAAAACAAAATTACGAATGCCGTACTCTTCCGTTTCTGGCGTATGCTCCCCCCGCAGCTCTTTTAGCCAGCCCGGAGCCTGCGCGGCGGCGTCAAAATCGAACAGCCCGGTATTCAGTACCTGGTCAAGGCTTACCTGGCTAAACGCCGAAGTGATGATTTTCGCCCTCGGGTTGAGGGAGTGCAGCACGGACATCAGCCGCCGTTTTTCTTCATCGCCAATCAAATCCGTTTTATTGAGGATCAGCACATCGCAAAATTCGATCTGGTCAATCAGCAGGTCAACTACCGTGCGCTCATCCTCTTCTCCCATGGACTCTCCGCGCGACTGGATACTCTCGTGGGATTCATAATCACGAAGAAAATTGAAACCATCCACCACCGTCACCATGGTGTCGAGCAGCGCGATATCCGACAGACTTTCCCCTTTGTCGTCCACAAAGGTAAACGTCTCGGCTACCGGCAGAGGTTCTGAGATGCCGGTTGATTCAATCACCAGGTTATCAAAGCGCCCTTCCCTGGCAAGCTGGCTAATTTCCACCAGCAGATCTTCACGCAGCGTGCAGCAGATGCAGCCGTTGCTCATTTCCACCAGCTTCTCATCGGTGCGCGTCAGGCTTGAACCGCCCTCGCGAACCAGCGCGGCGTCGATATTCACCTCGGACATATCGTTGACGATCACCGCCACCCGACGCCCTTCGCGATTGTTTAAAATATGGTTCAGCAGCGTGGTTTTTCCCGCGCCCAGAAACCCGGACAGCACGGTAACGGGCAGTTTTTTCACCCCGTTGTTGGCCTGCGTTAAAGATGACATTGCGACTCCTTACTGACTGTGCATTTATTATTGATATGTTATAACATAACAATAATAGGTTTCGTTGTCATGCCGGATGTCAAAAAGTGAGTAAGCAGAAATGAACAAAGCCAGCGGATGCTGGCTTTGGAAAGGGGAAACCGTTATTGCAGACGGAAGACGCGCACCAGGTCACGCAGCTGTTTCGCCTGATCGTTCAGCGATGCCGCTGCGGCGACCGACTCTTCCACCAGCGCGGAGTTTTGCTGGGTGGTCGAGTCAATCATGCCGATAGCGCTGTTGATCTGGGAGATACCGTCGGTTTGCTCCTGGCTCGCCTGCTTGATCTCGCCGAGGATGCTATCCATCTCCTGCACGTTGTTGATCATACCGACAATCTGCGCGTTCGCTTTCTCCACCAGCCCCATGCCCTCGCGAGTCTGGGTCGTGGAATTCTCAATCAGGCTGCGAATTTCGCTTGCGGAGGAGGCGCTCTTTTGCGCCAGCTGGCGAACCTCGCCGGCTACCACGGCAAAACCACGGCCGTGCTCTCCGGCACGAGCCGCTTCCACCGCCGCGTTCAGCGCCAGAATATTGGTCTGGAAGGCAATGGAGTCGATAAGGTTAATAATGTCCGACATACGGTTAGAGGTTTCATTGATCACCCGCATTTTGCTGGTGACCTGAGACATCATCTGACCGTTGTTTTTCACGACCGCAGCGGCGTCAGAAGAGAGTTTTGTCGCCTCATTGGTATGGTCGAAGGTGTTTTTCACCGTCGCGGTGATCTGCTCCATAGAGGCTGCAGTCTCTTCGACAGAGCTGGCCTGCTCTTCGGTGCGGGCCGCCAGATCCTGATTGCCTGCCACAATCTGCGCGGCTGCAGAGGAGATGGTTTCCGATCCCTGCTGCACCTGGTGGACAATCTCTTGCAGGCGAACTTTCATGCTCATCAGCGCCTGCAGCAGTTCACCGGTTTCATCTTTGTGGGTCACGGTAATGCTGCCGGTCAGATCCCCTTCGGCAATGGCTTCGGCAAACGCAACGGCGCGCACCAGAGGGCGGGTAATAGAGCGGACAATAAACACCCCAATAACCGTACCCAGTACGATGCTGATCAGCGTCAGCAGGATGGTAGTCAGACGGTTGGAGCGGTAATCCTTGTCGACCTGCTGCCCGGCGGAGGTCATTTTCTGGTTCTGGATGACGATCAGTTCCTGAACCTTGTCTTTGTATTTTTCCTGAATCTGCAGGGTGGTCGACATCATTTCCTGCAGAGCGGCAGGTCGGTTATTCTGCTGTACCGCCTGCAAAATACGAAAGCGCGAGTCGAGGTACTCTTTACGAATAGCCGTTAGCTCCTGCAACGTCTTTTGTGAAGCCGCGTCGGTGCTTGATTTGTTTAGCTCCGCCAGCACCTCAGTGATGTGCGCGCTGATCTCAGCCAGATGTTTCTCTGATTTCTGGCGAAAGACGCCCGCTTCGTCCAGCAACATCAGCTGCTGCGTATTAACGAACGCCTGGAAGCTCTCAATCAAATCGTTGGCTTTTACGGTTGTCGGATAATCGTTGTTCACAATTGTCTGGATGCCGCTATTTGCTTTGCTCAGACTTAGCAGCGAAAGCCCAGAGCTGAAGATCATCAGTACGATAAAAATAGCAATTGTTAGCGTTAATTTGCTTCGTATTTTTACATCATGTAGTGACATTTTTTCTCCCTTGGGAAGTCTAATTTCATGAATGTGAAAAATTCTCTGCCGTTGAAACAACAGAGAATAAATAACACAAAGGGATGGAAGCACCTCGTACAGGCTTATCGGATATATTCTGATTAACTTTATGAATTTGATCGGTTTTTTCGTATGGTCAGGCCAGATGGATAGTCAGAAACTATTAATTGAATCGCAATTGATCGATGATTTGCGATAAAGGACGCTTTTTTGTTCTGTTTTTAGCAGGGGGAAAAAATCTCACCTCTATTTTTTAAAATACAGCAAGCGTGCGCTAAATATAAATTCAGCGCACACCACTTTAATTAGTTATTTAATGTTTTATTAACAACTCAAAACATCCCCAAATATAACAGGGGAATATCAGATTTGGTAATCGATGGCAGGTTCTTCCGGTTCCAGAGCCAGGCGTTTAATCTCCTCAACCGACAGTTCCGGGTTGCACAATTCAATAAAGCGCCAGACGTAATTACGCTGCAGCTGGCCGCGTCGGATACCGAGCCACACCGTGTTGGCATCAAACAGGTGACGGGTATCCAGGCGCACCAGGTTCCCCTCTTCGCCGCTTGCCTGGTCGGCCACAAGCCCGATGCCCAGCCCAAGTTCAACGTAGGTCTTCACCACGTCAGAATCCTGGGCGCTCAGCACGACGTCGGCCGTCAGGCCCCGGCGGGCAAACGCCTCATCAATACGTGAGCGGCCGGTTATCCCCTGCCGATAGGTGATCAGCGGCCAGCGGCTAATATCGTCCAGCGTCAGCGGCGAGGTATGGATCAGGGGGTGCCCCTGAGGAACCAGCAGGCTGTGATACCAGCGGAACCAGGGATAAGCCACCACCAGCGGATCGGTGCTCAGGCGTTCACTGGCGATACCAATGTCCGCCGCCCCGCTGTGCAGCAGCGATTCAATCTCCTGCGGCGTTCCCTGAATAAGCTCGAGGCGAACTTCAGGAAAGAGTGCCCGGAAGGCTTTAATCACCACCGGCAAACTATAACGAGCCTGGGTGTGGGTCGTCGCTATTGTTAATACGCCGCTGGTATCGTTGGTAAAAAGATCGGCCAGGCGGCGAACGTTGCTGGCCTCATTTAAAATACGTTCGGCAATCACCAACAGGGCTTTACCCGGTTCGGTCATACCTAATAACCGTTTGCCGCGGCGAATAAATATTTCAATCCCCAGCTCTTCTTCCAGCTCACGAATATGGCGACTGACACCGGACTGAGAAGTGAAAAGCATATTGGCGACTTCGGTGAGATTGTAGTCCCGCCGCGCCGCCTCGCGGATAATTTTAAGTTGCTGGAAATTCACATCGCCCCCGGGATCGTTACTGTTCTTCACACCATTGTTAAAGTCACAGCCCCGGCGGGACAAATAATAAAAACCAGCAACCTATTCCATTTAGTAATAAGCAGAGTTAACCGACCAGCATCAGCTCCCGATTTTCCAGCGCCGGGCGGTTCACCAGTGACATAAGAATTTCTTTTACCGCCTGGGCCTGAGGCGAAAGCGGCAGGCGCGCTGACAGATTAAGCGACAGCGGCAAATTCAGCGACGGGCTGGTGATCCGCGCCATCCAGCCGTTGGCCGAATCGGCAAGCGAGCGTGCCGCGGATTCTGGCAGTACGGTTACGCCCATGCCGCTGGCAATCGCTGCGGTTAAGGTAGAAATCGACTCGATTTCGCCGATAATTTTGGCCGTCAGACGGCGCAGGGAGAAAGCCTCATCCACGCGCTTGCGCACCGCGCTGTAGTCGCGCGGCAGGAAGAGATTCATGGCGGCAACGTCAGACAAATCAACGGTCACACCCGGACAGTCGCGGGTGCCCACGAGGAACAAGTCCTCTTTCAGCAGC
The DNA here is from genome assembly GCF_900635955.1 of Cedecea lapagei. Classification (GTDB taxonomy): domain Bacteria; phylum Pseudomonadota; class Gammaproteobacteria; order Enterobacterales; family Enterobacteriaceae; genus Cedecea; species Cedecea lapagei. The sequence continues at coordinate 1,617,370 of NZ_LR134201.1, read as the reverse complement.
GGCTGGCTGGTCAAGCCTGCGGTGGGCGTGCGATCGTACAGAACGGCCATATCAAGCTGCCCGCTGAGCAGTTTATCATTGAGCTGCGAGCCGCTATTTTCGTGCAGATAAACCTGCACATCAGGCAGCTCTGCGCGTACGGCCTGCAGAAGCGGCATGGTAATAGAGGATGCCGCCATCCCCGGCGCCAGCCCGATGGACACCAGGCCGTTAATCGTTTGGCCGACATTGTTTACCGCCAGCTGCGCCTGCTCACACTGGCGCAGAATGGTCCGCGCATGAGCATAAAGAATTTTTCCTGCTTCCGTCGGCGTGACGCCGCGTTTGGTTCGAATCAACAGCTGCTGATCCAGCTCCCCTTCCAGAGTGGCAACCTGCTGGCTGAGCGCCGGCTGTGCGATATGCAGTACTTCTGCCGCCTGAGTCAGGCTGCCAATATCAACGATTTTCACGAAGTACTTCAGTCGTCTTAAATTCATTTTGCCCCCTATTACGGTATGCCAGCCAGTCATGGCAGTGATGTCGCAAAAGGTTTTGCAATATGCTTGCCACATTTCTCAGCGGCGGCACAAACGCGATAACAGGCTGGATAATAAGAGAAACTAATAAAGGTCGGGGAAGGGATTAATGAAACCGGTATTTTTCCTGTGCTCCATAAGAGGCACGAATGCACCACGCAGGTGCATTCTGAGCGTAAAAACAGCGTGTCGGTCATCAGCCGACACGGTTGTTTACACGCCTGCCCACCACAGTCGCATTTTCATTCCCCAGTAGCTCGTCCAGCCGCTGGTAGTGGACACCACTTTGCCCTTGTCCACCACCACCAGCGTTGGCGTCACCCCAATCTGCCAGCTACGAGAGATCGCCCCGTCGGCGTCGTTAACCACCGGGAAGCTCACGCCCTTACGCGCCAGCCAGCGTGACACTTCGCTTTCGCTCCCCGAGCGAAGGGCGATGGTGAGCACGTTCTGCCCTTCCGCCTGCAGCTTGGCCACATCCGGCGTGGTAAAACGGCAGACCGCACACCAGCTGGCCCAAAAGTAGACCAGCAGTGGCCGCTCGGCGCTCAGGGCGCCCAGCGTGACGGTTTGCCCGTCAAGCGTGTGCAGCGGCGTGGTATCAAAAGCCGCTGGCGACTGGGGCGCCCGCCACCAGTCCATTATCAGCATGACGCTCGCCAACAGCAGCAGCAGAATCACCCCTTCACGCAGCCAACGCCGCAGTTTACTTGCCATGGGCGGCCGCCAGTTTTTCTTTGACCACCTCTTCCAGCGTCTCCCACGGCACGGCGCCTGGGATCATCTCATCACCAATGATGGTGGCAGGAGTCCCCTGCACGCCGACGATCCTTGCCAGCTGGAGGTTAGTGCTCAGGGTTTCCCTGCTTTTTTCATCCGGTGTTACCGGCGTTGCGCCGCTCTTCTCAACCGCCGTCGCAATACTTGCTGCATCGTGATAGCCCTTCTTCTGCATCAGCTTCTCATGCAGAGCCAGGAACTGGTCCGGGTGCTGGCGCCAGGTGGTCAGGACGGTTCGGGCCGACAGCACGGAGCTTTCCCCTTTGAACGGCAGCGGCTTAACGATCACCGCGACCTCCGGGTACTTCTGCACAATTTTCTCAAGCATCGGGTCAAGCTGCTTGCAGTACGGGCAGTTATAGTCGGTGAAATTCACCAGGGTTAACACGGGCTTTTTAGCCCCAAAGCGAGGGCTGGCCGGATCGTTAAACAGCGCCTGCTCAATCAGCACCTCCAGCTGTTTTTGCTGCTCGGCAGAAAACGGAGCAGGCTCTTCTTTCGCCGCCAGCGTCAAGCCGGAGAACAGAGAAAGGATCAGAATAACGGCGTATTTCATGGTGTTTTTCCTTTGGCTTCATCCAGAGTTGTCAGTACTGAATCGCGCGACAGCAGCGTAGGCAGAATTTTGCCTTCCGGCAGTCCGGGGCCATAAATTTGGTTGAAAGGCACGGCGACCTGGCCGCGGCTTCTTAAAAAGTCGGTGATTTGCGGGGACGGCAGCGTCCAGTCACCACGCAGGGCAACCACATCCGGCTCATGCAGGGCGGTCTGCACCTCTTCTTTATTCAGCACGTTGTACTTGTTGGCTTTACAGGTAATGCACCAGTCTGCGGTAACGTCGATAAACACCCGTTTATGCTGGGCCAGAGCATCCTGAATCGCCTGCTCGCTGAGCGGCTGCCAGGCAATATTTTCCTCAGCGGGCTTGCTGGAGGAAAGACCAAAATGGACCAGCAGCAGGCTCGCCAGCCAGATGGCCGACCCGAGCATCAGCAGGCCAAGCACGCGACGCAGCCAGTTCATCCAGTTGCCCGGGCGCGGCAAACGCAATGCAAGGCCGGGACGAAGCGCAATCAGCAGCCACGGCAGGCTCATGCCCAGCCCTAACGCGAGGAACAGCCCCCACAGCACCGGGTAAGATGCCGTCAGCGCAACGGCCACCGCCGTCCCGAGGAAAGGAGCGCTGCACGGCGTCGCCAGCAGCGTGGCAAATGCCCCCTGCCAGAAATGGCCCGCCATGCCGTGGCCACCCTGGGTTGCCAGCCGGGTATTCATATTTGAAGAGAGGCGGAATTCAAACAGGCCGAAGAGATTAGCGCTAAAGAGCAGCATCACCAGCGCCATAAAGCCGATAAACCACGGGTTCTGGAACTGGATCCCCCATCCCAGCGCCTGATTGGTGAGCCGCAGCACGGTCATCAGCAGCGCCAGCACCATAAAGGAGGCGATAATCCCGGCAACCGAGGCTAAAAACTGGCGGCGAACCAGGCCCCGGTCTTTTTGCTGAACAAGCAGAATCGAGCCAAGCTTCATTCCCAGTACGGGCAGCACGCACGGCATCAGGTTAAGGATAAGCCCGCCCACCAGCGCCATCAGAGCAACCTGCCAGAGCGGGAAGGCGTCATTGCCTCCTGCAACGGCCGGCGCAGAGCCAACAGGAAGCGTATTTTGTTGAGCAATGCCGTTGTCGGCTAACACCAGCGTGAGCGACTTGCCGCGCAGATCTGGCGCACCTTCGCCCCAGCTATCGCTGACCGGCACCGTAGCCTGGAGCAAATCGCCCTCAATGCGAAACACCGGCTTGCCCAGGTCAGCATCTTCTGGCGGGTCAAGATAAAGACCGGGAGCGCTCCAGCCTCCGGCACGAACGGCATCGATCACCAGGCTTCCCTGTCGATAGCCCACTTTCAGAGAGTCCGTCAGCCCGCTCTCAACCGGCACCTGTCCCATCGCCTGAGCAAAATCATGGGCAAACTGCGCATCCCCGGAGGTTGCCGCTACGGTAAACGCGTAATCGGTCAGCAGGCAGACATTACTGCAGGTGGATAGCGTCAGAACGCCGCTAATGGTGTCAGGTGCGCGGCCATGAACGACCATCGGGATAGTGACCCGATCGTGATAGCCCTGGGTGGTTATCCCGGCGACGTCAAAGCGTGCGGGTGTTGGCCAGAACCACTCGACTTTAGGCAGCTCGCCTTGCCAGGCAATGGTTGGCGCAACGCCGCCCTCACCTGGCGAACGCCAGTAGGTTTTCCAGCCTTTCTCAAGCTTTACATCCAGTAAAAGACGAGTGTCGTTATTAGCCGTGGTATCTGCACGCAGCCTGACGCTGGCGTGATCGTTGTCCGGCGATTGCAGCCAGCCGGTCTCTGCCGCCCAGGATACGGGCAGCCATAGCAGTAACAGGCATAGCAGCGCCTGCCTGAAGCGAATGAACATGTTTTTTCTCCATAAATGATTAACTAACTGTCGGTAACAGCCGGTTTGTCATTCACGGAAAACGCAGAAACGGAGATGCACCCTTAAGGTGGGAGGTGAAGTGGCTCTGGGGGGAGAAAACGGCATGCGCGTGGAACGCACCGGGGCCAGCAAAGTGAGCAGCAAGCAGAGCGCCAGTAGCGCCCCTTCGAACAAGACCGGCGGCACGCTGAGCAACGACTTGGCGCTCAGCTCACACGGCGTGACCGGGGAGTCACTTTCAGCCTGTGGGCTGTCGGACTGAACGCTAACGGCGCTGGCGACGGTTTCCATTTGCAGGGCATGCAGGCCCGCCATGCGCTGCGCAGTACAAACCAGTACCACGACACATGCCAGACAAAGAAACCAAATCCCTATACGCTGCTGTTTAACCATCAGGTCCTCACCATTTAACCCGGCTTATCTTAGCGGCTGGTAAAAGATTGGCAATCTTTGTGCTGTAAAGTTATGTCTGAGGGGCGTTTTTGGCGAGTATTGTTTGTTTTATCGGCAAACGATTCAAAAGGTGCCCTGCAGGCTTTGACAAGCCAGAGCGGCCTCGCTAATATTCGCCCCGTTCACACGATTCCTCTGTAGTTCAGTCGGTAGAACGGCGGACTGTTAATCCGTATGTCACTGGTTCGAGTCCAGTCAGAGGAGCCAAATTTGAGAAGCCCGCTTAAGGAAACTTAAGCGGGCTTTTTGCTTTTAATTTTCCAACGAACTTTATCCCTTCACAAAAATTCACTTTTCCTGCGCCCATGCCGTTCCCATTTTTTATTAGTCAGCTACTCTTCAAGTGTCCGGTATGGTTTTTACGCAGTCGGCAGGCCCCAGATTTATAAAAGCGGCACCCTTCCTCAATCGGTATGTCAGTAAATTTACAGGCATCATCGGGTCATATTGCCTGAAACGGCAGCGAACGGTAACGATCGTGAGAGATATAAAAGAAAAGCCCCTGCATGTGCAGGGGCTAAAGTTTCTTTATTTTTATTTTATGTAATGTAAAATTACAAGTGCTTACAATCTTGTGCATCGGGAAATCGGTGTACTAGATAATAATCTGTAAACATTTCCCTTGGTGTTGCTCAGGTCTTTGACCGCCTGACCCGCTGCGTGTTGGCGCGGTTGGTCAGGATTTTTTTAAGTTTAGAGAAGGCGTTAGGCAAAAAAAAGCTGTCTTTAAGTACAGGGGACTTCCACATACAGGGATACGCTATGTGTTCTGCAATCGAATTTTTTATAAGTAATCATAATGATTTACATCCCGGCCTCGCACGGGAACTGTATGGCTTACGCAAAAAAACATTTCATGAACGGCTCGAATGGAAGGTGGAATGTGAAGATAATCTTGAAAGAGATCAATTCGATAACGAGCATACAACTTATTTAATGGGGATGTCGGAAGGTCAATTATTTTGCGGCGCACGCTTTATTGATGCCAAATATCCGACGATGACGGATGAAATCTTTTATCAATACTTTAATAATATTAGTTTACCAAAAAATATTCCATGCTGTGAGATTACCCGCTTATTTCTTGATAAAAATCGCCGCGATGAAGGTAATTTACGTACCCTGCCCGCCAGCAAAGCGCTATTTCTGGCGATGATTATGTATTGTATCAACCGGGGCTATCCAGGAATGCACGCGGTCACCAGCCGGGGAATGTACGCCATCTTTCGCCGGGCGGACTGGAAGGTAGAGGTGCTTGAGAAAGGGCTCTCAGAAAAAGGCGAGGCGGTTTATTATATTTATATGCCTGCCAATCAACAGATTATCGAAGATATTATTAATAAAGATAAAAACAGCGTATGGCTGCGCGACACGCTCCACCAGCTCGAAAGCCTGTAACCCTGAGGCTCAGACGTCCAGCAGCCTTAGCTCAATGCTTAGTTTTACCGCGTGGCGAGCATTGTTAACGCCCAGCTTTTTCATCGCATTACCCATGTGAAATTTTACCGTTCGCTCGGTGATTGAAAGGATCGTCGCTATCTCCGCATAGGTTTTACCGGCGTAGACCCACTGCAAAATTTGCTGCTCCCGCGGCGACAGAAAGACGTTTTTCTTCAGCCGAATATCGCTGTACAAATTCAGCATTTTTTGGTGGAGCTGAATAAAGAAGGCGAGCACCGACGCACGATTGGTCGTCAGGTTGACGCCGCCGGGATGGTGGCTGATAAGCGATAATACCGCAAGATTATTAACGTAATCATGCAGCGGGAAAGTATGTCCCTGGAAGATATTATGCTGCGATCCTTCGTCGAATATGCGTTTTAGCGTATAGCCGGAAGAGACCATCATGCCGCTATCCCAGGAAAAATCCTCCACGCAGCTTAACGACCGCACAATGACCGGGTCGATAAACTGATATTTGTTCTCGAGGTAGATGTTAAACCATTGCGGATTGTTATTAATAATACGCATCTGCGATGGGTCTTTCTTATTCATTACCGCATACGCGTAGGTCGTATGCTTGTAATCCAGCACAAATTCCTCAAGCTCGCTTTGGATTAACGAGTTTACTACGCTGTCATTGTAATACGAATCCTTCACGTGTATGGCCATCCGTAATATACCGAGGGGGAAGTATAGATCATTTTAACGCACTTGCCTGTAGCCCAGGGCAAAAACTTGCGCCCTCTTCCCCTTCTGTTCCCCGGTGCAGCGCGGTGGATAAGCGTTAACGATGGCACGCCCAGGACTTTTCTCTGCCCTGCCATGCCCCCCCAATCCACCGACCCCAGCAGCACCGCCAGCTGCCAGCAAATGGACCGAGCCGGAGCCCATTAATTAATGAAAGCTAATAATATCGAGCCCAAAATAGCGGCATTCTTTTTTCTTATAATAAACAATTATCACGTTGATAATTTTTTATCACCGTGTTCTAGTCAAAATCAACTGAGGCAATAATAATATGAATTAAGAGGCAAGGCACCATGCATGATATTCGTGAAAAAATGAATCCGGAATTTAGTGCACTGCAGGGAGGTTTATTTGCCAGCGTAAAAAAAGCGGATGTTGGCACCGCCGTTCTGGATTTAATGAATAATGGCGTGGATATGCTTTGCTGGGCCGATCCCTTTTTCCCTGACCGTGTTTTACCCGAACATATTGCCAGCGCCGTGAGTCAGTCGCTGCTTGACGGCAGCGCAAGTCACTACACCATGCCTATCGGCAATCCCTCTCTGAAAGAGAAAATAGCCGAGAAGCTGAAACGCTATAACCATCTCTCCGTGGATCCACAGAGAAATATCCTGATAACACCGGGCTCTGACTCCGGTTTATTATTCGCGATGATGCCATTTATTAATAAGGGCGATGAGGTCTTAATTCATGCCCCCTCCTACCCCAGCAATTTCCTCAACGTGGAGTTGCTGGGCGGCAAGCCCGTCTCCGTGGAGCTCAAAGCCGAAGATAATTACCAGATAGATATCGAGGCCTTTAGCGCTAAGCTGACCGCAAAAACCAAAATGGTGGTGCTGACTAACCCTAACAACCCCACCGGCACGGTATTTCGCCGCGAAAGCCTGCAGCAAATTGCGGATTTTGTTATCCGCCATGATTTGGTGCTGGTCGTCGATCAGGCGTTTGAAGATGCCATTTTCGACGGCATCGATTTTTGTTCCGTCGCCTCACTACCCGGCATGTGGGAACGCACCGTTAGCGTTTTCTCGTTCTCCAAAGGCATGGGGCTAAGCGGTTTTCGCGTCGGTTACCTGGTTGCCGACGACCGCATTATGGACGTTCTGTTTGGCTGCACCGTCAACGTCCTTGGCGCCACCAACACCTCGTCTCAGGCAGGCATGCTGGCGGCGCTGAACAGCCCGGACTTCATGGATGAATACACCAGAATCTTCGACGCTCGCCGAAAAAAAGTTTTTGAGATTATTAATGCGATTCCCGGCGTTTACATGGCGATGCCGGAGAGCGGTTTTCTCTCCTGGATAAATATTTCTAAGCTGGGCAGTTCAGCTTTTATTTGTGATTACCTGTTAGAAAACGCAAAGGTGATTGTGAATGCCGGAACACCTTATGGCGATGGCGGCGAAGGTTTTATTCGATTAGTTCACGGTTGTTATAAAGACGACGAAAAACTCTATGCGGTACTTAACAAAATAAAAGAAGCACTCACTTTATTAGCACAGCACCAGGGGATAACCAATGACTGAAAATCAGCTCACCTTTCATGGCGGGAAAAACATAGCATTATTACCGTTAACGCTATTCATCATTTCCTGCTCACTGTTTTTTTCGGTTTATCATGTTTTTGATTTAACGGCGCTGGCCATGTGCGCCTTTATTGCCATCATGATCGGCGCTTTATTCTCCCGCAACGTCGGTGATTACTGGCGAGCGGTTATTTCTCAGGGGATAGGCAGTGAAATGGCTGTAACCATCGCCACCATTCTGCTCATCATTGGTATGTATGCCAGGATGATTGCCCAGTCCGGCGTGGCAGCCAGTTTCGCTATGCTGGCCAGCCAGCTGGGCCTGCATGACGGCGCATTTACGCTCTTTACCTTTGTCGCCGTCTGCATTGTTTCCACCGCCACCGGCACCTCGATTGGCACGCTGTTTACTGCTTTTCCGGTCTTTTATCCTTCCGGTATCTTACTGGGAGCCGATCCGATTGTGCTGGCAAGCGCCATTCTTTGCGGCGCTATCTTCGGCGACAACATTGCGCCAATCTCTGATACTACAGTGGCATCGGCATCCACACAGAGCTATACCAACCGCCGCGGTAGCGCCGAAATTGCCGGCGTGGTAGCGGCCCGCTTCCGCTTTGCTATCGTCAGCGCGCTGATAGCCTGCGTATTCTTCTATCTCTTTGGCGCCCACCGGGGCCCGGTCCCTTCTCTGCACATTGACAGCCACGCGGCAGCCTCCTGGCATAGCCTGTGGATGCTGCTGCCGATGGCGGTGTTGTTAGGGGTTGCGATGAAAACGCGCAACATTTTTAAGGCCATCCCGGCAGGGATCCTGTCCGGCATCGTGATTGGCCTGCTTTGTGGGATTTTCCATATCGCGGATATCTTCACGCTTGAAAACGGCAACGCCAACGGATTCCTGTATAAGGGATTCAGCGGCATGGTGAGCACGATCCTTTTTGTTCTCTCCCTGTTCGGGATTATCGGCATTCTTCGCGCCAGCAATACTATGGAGCGCATTTCATCGGCTATTTGCGGGAGCAAACTGGCCCAGTCGACCCGCGGCGCTGAATGGTGTATCGCCATCGGCTCGATCGTTACCACGGCTTTAGTCGGCGGCGTCACCAGCGCCTCTATTCTGGCCTTTGGCCCGGTGGCCAGCGAAATTGGCGCACGCAGAAAATTACACCCCTACCGGCGTGCGGTTTTGCTGGACTGTTTTGCCATGACCCTGGCGGCAATCCTGCCCTTCCTCAGCGCGTTCATCTTTATTGTCAGCGCCATTATCAGCTCGCTGCAAAAGGACTATCCGTTTATTCACGACGTTAACCCTATTTATTTATCATTAACTTCGTTCTACCCGCTCGCGCTTTTTGCGGTAATGTCTTTTGCTATCGTGGTCGGCTGGGGCCGGCACTATGAAAATAGCGAAGGTGAAGCCGTTCGCTACCTGGCAGAGGAGCCGCGTCCATGAACAACTTTCAGGTTATTTTCGTCAGCGATGTGATTGATATGGACGTGGATAACGTCTGGCAGAAGCTCTGCGCCTTTGATGAGTTCGCTGACTTCTTCCCCGCGGGAATGCGCTGTCGCTATTTGTACCAGACGCCCTCAGGGCCGGGCAGCGTGCGCCGGATTGATATGCCGGAGGGTTACGTGGAGGAACAGCTTATCGCTCTGGCAGAGGAGAGCCACACCCTAGAATACCTCATGCTGGCGACCTCGCTGCCTGTTGGCAATTACCGGGCGAAAATCGTTCTGAAGCCCATAACCCAGGGCGAGAGAACCTTTATCGAGTGGCGGGCCAGCTTCACTGCCGATCACCCCGAACCCGCTCAATTGGCCGAAGAAATTCGCGAGCACGTCTTCATCACCGCCATTAACGGTATGAAAAAATATTTTCACGCAGACAACGCTTAACCCCACGTAAAAGCAGGCGACACAGGCTCTCGCCTGCCGTTTTTAACGCTATTAGCCTCTTATAATGACGTAGTTTTTAAGGGAGTAAGGTTATGACCCAGGATGACATTATCAAATCATGGATCCCGATGGTTGATTTTATCGCCCTCACCTATGGCGAGCACTGCGAAGTGATTCTGCATGATTTACGCAATGTCGACAGGTCGATTGTCGCCATCAGCAACAGCCATATCAGCGGCCGGCAGATTGGCGGTACGATTACGGACTTCGCGCTAAAGGTTCTCAAGGAGAAGCGCTGGCAGGACAAAGACTTCCTTACCAATTACAAAGGCCGGATCCCCGGCAAGTCTGAAAACCTGCGCTCCTCCACTTTTTTCATTCGCGATGAAGAGAGCCAGATTATCGCGATGCTGTGTATGAACGTTGACTTAACCCACCTCTCCATGGCCAAAAGCGTGCTGGAGGGGTTACTGTTTGTGGAGCAGGAAAATAGGGGGGATGAGGAGACGCTCAGCAATCTTTCGATGACGGATATGCTGCATGAGCTGGTTTCAGAGGTGCTAAACGCCTACCCTCGCGTCCCCGCTCTGCTGGTCATGGAAGAGAAAAAACAGATAGTGAAGAAGCTCAATGATAAGGGCGTATTCTCGCTGAAGGGCGCGGTGGCCGAGGTTGCCAGGCGTCTTGAGACTTCTGAGCAAACGATTTACCGCTACCTTAAATAGCGGTTAGTGCAGGCGAAGCTCTCTGCCTTTCGCCTGCACCAGCGCTATCAGATTTCGGTTAAGATCTGGTTAAAATCAAGACGCGACTTCGGCAGTTTAGCGTTAAAGTCCTCCACGCTGCGGTAGCCCAGCGCCACCATCACCACGCTGGTGAAGCCTTTCTCGCGCAGGCCAAACTCCTGGTCCAGAGTGGCGGCGTCAAAACCTTCAATCGGCACGGCATCAATGTTCAAGGTGGAGACCCCCAGCAGCAGCGTGCCGAGGTTAAGGTAAACCTGCTTCTCCATCCAGTGCTGCGCATCTTTCAGGTCGAAGCGGTGCTTATTGGCATAGAATGATCGCCCTTTGTGCTGCCCTTCTTTCGCCTGCTCGGTGGCAAAGCGACCATCTTCCTGCTCTTTTTGCAGCAGCATCTGCAGGTGAGCATCGTCATAGGTAGTTTTCGCGCAGAGCACGACGACATGTGAAGCATCCAGCACTTTAGGCTGATTCGCCGCGTAAGGCCCGGTGGTCGCTTTCGCGATACGCGCCTTGCCTTCATCAGTGCTTGCCAGAATAAAATGCCACGGCTGCGAGTTGGTGCTTGAGGGGCTCAGACGCAGCAAATTTTTAATCTTATCCACGTCTTCAGCAGCAATCTTCTTAGAAGCGTCAAAAGCTTTGGTGGCATAGCGCCGTGAGGCAGCATCGATAATGTTCATCATTTTTCCCAAACGAGTCTCAGTCTTTTGCGGCGGCCAGGAAGGCCGCGGCGCGTATAAATTAAAGGGCAACCTCGTCCAGCGGCACCAGCTTCAGCGGCTCAGCGAGCAGCGCATCCATCTGTTTCACAAACGCCTGGAAGTGAGGCAAAGAATTGTGCAGATCAAGTGCCTGCTGGCCGCGCCACGATTCGCGGACATAAAACGTATCCGGATCCTCTTTAAGCTGGAACAGCGTGTAGTCCAGACAGCCCGGCTCAAGACGGCTTGGCGCAACCAGCGCTTTTAACGCCGCTTTGAGATTTTCCTGCTGGCCAGCTTTCGCTTTCAGCATCGCAATAATGGTCAGCGTTTCGCCCATCGCCATGATCAGAAGCCCTCTAGCACGATTTTACCCACCGCACGACCGGTTTCCAGCAGCGCGTGGGCGCGGCGCAGGTTGCCCGCATTGATTGTGCCATAGTGTTCGCCGAGCGTAGTTTTTAATACGCCCTGGTCGAGAAGCGCGGCCACTCGCGTCAGCAAATTGTGCTGCTCAATGATATCGCTGGTGACGAACATCGAGCGGGTAAACATAAACTCCCAGTGTAGCGAAATGCTTTTGGCCTTCAGCGCACGAACGTCCAGCGCCACCGGGTCATCAATCAGCGCAAATTTCCCCTGCGGGATAAGCGCCTCAATCAGTTGGGCATAATGCTGTTCGGTGTTGGTCAGACTGGCAACGTGGGTCACGTGCTTCACGCCGATACGCCCTAACTCTTCGGTCAGCGGCTTGCTGTGGTCGATTACGTGGTGTGCGCCAAGCTCGCTCACCCACGCTTGGCTTTCCGAGCGAGAAGCGGTGCCAATCACCGTGGCTTTTGTCAGCCTGCGGGCAAGCTGGGTCAGAATGGATCCCACGCCACCGGCCGCGCCCACAATCAGCAGCACAGCATCTTCACTGCCGTTTTCCTGAATGCCCAGGCGGTCGAAAAGCATTTCCCAGGCGGTGATCGCCGTCAGCGGCAACGCGGCAGCAGCGGCATTTTCTATGGAGTGAGGTTTAAGCGCCGCGATACGTTCATCTACAAGCTGATATTCGCTGTTACTGCCAGCGCGGGTCAGCGACCCTGCGTACCATACGGCATCGCCGGGCTTGAACAGCGTCACGGCTTCCCCGACTTCCACAACGGTACCCACGGCATCCCAGCCCAGCACGCGAGGCTCGCCACCGCTGAAGCCATTGCGGACTTTGGTATCAACCGGGTTGACGGAAATGGCGTTCACCGCCACGAGAATGTCATGGCCCTGCGCAACGGGCTTTGGCAGCGTAATGTCCTGCAGCGCATCAATATTGCTGCCGTCTTTCGCGGCGCGGGTAATAGCAATAGCTTTCATAGCAGCTCCAATAAGGTAATAGGTTCATCAATTTAGTAAAATCATGGTACAAGGAGCGCGGAAGCAGAAAAACTGGCGCCAGGAAACAACACTTATACTCGGAGAGTGAAAATGCTCAGGCTGGAAGACCTTACCCTGTTCGTCAGGGCTGCGGCGTTAAACAGTTTCAGCGATACCGCCAGAGAAGCCGGGCTGCAGCCAGCCCAGGTCAGCACCGCCATTAAGCGCCTGGAGCAAAACCTCAATATTCGCCTGTTCGCCCGCTCGACGCGTAGCCTGAGACTCACCCCTGAAGGCGAAGCGTGGCTGCCCTACGCCATGCAGGTCCTGCAAACGCTGGAGGCTGGCTATGAGCAGATCCAGCCGCCCAGCGACGAAGTACGGGGGACGTTGCAAATCGCCGTTCCTTCCGATCTTGGCCGTCATTTACTGCTCGACGTTTTTCAGCAATTTCGCCGCACCCATCCGGCGCTGAGCCTCAAACTTCTGTTTTCTGACCGGATAACGGACGTCTTTAAAGACCCGGTGGATGTGGCATTTCGCTATGGTAATAACGAGGATGCCTCGTATATCGCTCTGCCGGTTGCGCCGGAAAACCGCCGCGTGCTCGTGGCTTCGCCAGCCTATCTCCAGCGCTATGGCGAGCCACAAACCCTCGCCGACCTGGCTAAACACAATGCGCTGACATTTGTCCTTCGTGGGCGAGTTCACAATACCTGGTCGTTCAGCCTGCACGGAAAGCCGCATCAGGTAGCGGTGAAGGGATCAATGATGAGCGATGATGCGGAAGTGATTCACCGGCTGGCGGTGAAGGGCGAAGGCATTACCTACAAATCCTGGCTGGACGTAAGCGAAGATGTGCAGCAGGGCCGCCTGAAGCTTCTGCTGCCGCAGTATGAAGGGGACAGCATTCCGCTGAACCTTATTTGCCCCCACCGTAAACAGCTCTCTACCACGGTGCGCTTGCTGCAGGAGGCGGTCAGGGCGCGCTGTGAAAACGCGATGCGTACCCTGCCCGCAGTAGAGCGTTAAAACGTGACCCAGTCGCCTTCCGCCTCAGCCACGGCGGTGGTTTTAGCCTGGGGCTTTACCTTAGTTTCCACCTCAACCTGCTCGTCACGACCTGAAAGACGGAAACGTGCCACCGCCTTTTGCAACATTTCCGTCTGGCCTTCCAGCGCCGCTGCCGCCGCCGAAATCTGCTCGACCAGGGCAGCGTTTTGCTGGGTCACGCTGTCCATCTCGCTGACCGCCACGCTCACCTGAGAGATCCCCTTGCTCTGCTCGTCGGTAGCTGAGGCAATTTGCTTCATGATTTGCGTGGTATCGGAGACCGCTTTCACCACCTCTTTCATGGTGTTGCCTGCTTCGTTGACCAACGCAGCGCCGCTGTTGACCCGGCCAACAGAATCGGCAATCAGCGTTTCAATCTCTTTTGCCGCGCCCGCGCTGCGGCTGGCCAGATTACGCACCTCCCCGGCCACCACGGCAAAACCCCGGCCCTGCTCGCCTGCACGAGCGGCCTCAACGGCGGCGTTAAGCGCCAGAATATTGGTCTGAAATGCGATGCTGTTGATGACGCTGGTGATCTCGCTGATTTTGCGGGAGCTGTCGGAGATCCCCTCCATCGTGACTACCACGTCGCCGACCAGCTTGCCGCTGCGGCTGGCAGTCTGCGACGCCTTCTCCGCAATGCTGCTCGCCTGTCGAGCGTTCTCGGCGTTGAATTTTACCGTGGCCGTTAGCTGTTCCATGCTGGCAGCGGTCTCTTCCAGCGCGGCCGCCTGCTCTTCCGTGCGTGAAGAGAGATCGTTGTTACCGGAGGAGATTTCCGCCGAGCCACGGTAGATATTCTCCGTACCGCTGCGAATGGCGCTGACCGCATCGCGCAGGCTGCCCTGCATCTCGGCAAGCAGCGGGAACAATTTGCCCACGCAGTTGCGCCCAAAGTCCTCTACGGGACGGCTAAGATCGCCTTTTGCGATAACCGAGAAGTGGTCACGAATGCGATCCAGCGGCTTCACAAGCAGGGTCACGAGATAGCGGTCGGTAAACAGCAGGATCAGCAAACCGATAACAATCGCCACCACCACGGTGACCTTCATCAGGCGGGTCAGTGAGTCCACGGCGACTCGAGTACGGTCCAGACGCTCTTGCGCCACAGCGGTAAATTTGCTGCTGCTGGCCCCAAATGCCCGGCTCAGGGGCGGCGTAACCTGGGTGGCCTGCTGGCGATATTCCGCCGCGCTCCCCTGCTGAGCAAGCTGCATCTGCACGGCTACGCCGCTGTCTAAAAGCTGCTGCCATTTTGCAATCACGTCTGCGGAAACCGCCGGGTCCATCGGCCCTGGCGAAACGCTTTTCAGACGCTCAAGTTCGCTTTTCATGTTATCCAGCGCTTCCTGCACGGGCTTGAAGTCGGTAGCTTCGCCTGCGGCCTTAGCCTCCATCACACGTGACAGGCGGGTAATAAAGCGGAAATACTGGTCGTTACCTTTGCTAAGTATCGTCATCTGCGACACCAGTTGATGATCGACGGCGTTGCCGTCCCCAAGCTTCGCCAGCGAATAAACGGTAAAGACGCCAACGACCGACCACAGCAGGCAGAACAGCCCCAGCACAGTCAGCATCACCCGACGCACGGTAAAATTCTTTAACATTCCCACGTTGTTCCCCTCATCATTATTGTCGTTATCCCATTTATTCCGGGTATCACATGGGTTATCGGCAATCTTTGCATGGGTATTGATTTATTTGTGATGAATTTTTTAAGCGCCACGCATCGCCCGCAGTCTTTCGCTTTCGTTCTGCTCACGGCATGACATACTGAGGTTCTAACCCGGTCCGAACCGGTAAAGGAGAATCAATGAATAATGACGCTGTATATCCGGGCCTGACGCCTGCAGAGGCCCTGGAAAAGCTGGAAGAGCTTTATGAAAACTCGGTAACCGCGCTTCGCGACGCGATTGCCCTTTACACTCAACAGGGCACGCTGCCGGACGTTGATGCCCGTTCCGACGGGCTGTTTGTTTACCCGGAACTGCGCGTTAGCTGGGACGGCGTTCCCCGCGGCCCCAAAAACACCCGCTCCTACGCCCGCTTTACCCACTCCGGCAGCTATACCACCACGGTGACCCGCCCCGCGCTGTTTCGCAGCTACCTTGACGAGCAACTGAGCCTGCTGTGCGAGGACTATGGCGTCCACATTGAGGTTGGCCCTTCTCAGCACGAGATCCCTTACCCCTACGTGATTGACGGCCTGAACCTGGACCGCACCATGAGCGCTGGGCTGACGCGCCATTTCCCGACCACCGAGCTGGCGCAGATTGGCGATGAAACCGCTGACGGCCTGTTCCACCCAACGGAGGCCTGGCCGCTTTCCCACTTTGACGCCCGCCGCGTAGATTTCTCGCTGGCTCGTCTGCGCCACTACACCGGCACGCCGGTTGAGCACTTCCAGCCTTTCGTGCTGTTCACCAACTACACCCGCTACGTGGACGAATTTGTTCGCTGGGGCTGCCAGCAAATTCTTGACCCGGACAGCCCGTATATCGCCCTCTCCTGCGCCGGTGGCACCTGGCTTACCGCAGAAACAGAAGCCCCGGAAGAGGCGATTTCCGACCTGGCGTGGAAAAAACACCAGATGCCTGCCTGGCACCTGATCGACAAAAACGGCAGCGGCATTACGCTGATTAACATTGGCGTTGGCCCTTCTAACGCCAAAACCATCTGCGACCACCTTGCGGTGTTGCGCCCGGACGCCTGGCTGATGATCGGCCACTGCGGCGGGCTGCGTGAAAGCCAGCAGATTGGCGACTACGTGCTGGCGCACGCTTACCTGCGTGATGACCACGTGCTCGACGCGGTGCTGCCGCCGGACATCCCCATACCGAGCATCGCCGAAGTACAGCGTGCGCTTTACGACGCCACCAAACAGGTTAGCGGCATGCCGGGCGAGGAAGTTAAACAGCGTCTGCGCACCGGCACGGTGGTGACCACCGACGACCGTAACTGGGAGCTCCGCTATTCGGCCTCTGCGCTGCGCTTTAACCTCAGTCGGGCGGTCGCTATCGACATGGAAAGCGCCACCATTGCCGCCCAGGGTTATCGCTTCCGCGTACCTTACGGCACGTTGCTGTGCGTCTCCGACAAACCGTTGCACGGCGAAATCAAGCTACCGGGCCAGGCAAACCGCTTCTATGAAGGGGCTATTTCCGAGCACCTGCAGATTGGCATTCGCGCCATTGATTTGCTGCGTGCAGAAGGTGAGAAGCTGCATTCGCGCAAGCTGCGTACCTTCAACGAGCCGCCGTTCCGTTAACAAAAATAATAAGGAGCCTGGATGCAACACACTTCATCACTCGCCGCGCTGCGTGCGCTGCTCAGGGATCGCGAGCTGGATGGGATCATCGTCCCGCGTGCCGATGCCCATCAAAGCGAAGACTGCGCGGCTCACGATAATAAGCTGGCTTTTATCAGCGGCTTTACCGGCTCGGCCGGACTGGCGCTGATCCTCGCCGACCGCGCCCTGCTGTTTGTGGACGGGCGCTATCAGGTTCAGGCTCGCCATCAGGTGAACCTGGCAGAGTTCGAGATTCATCATCTGCACGACGAGCCGCTTCACCTTTGGCTGCGCGATAACCTGTCTGCGGGCAAACGCATCGCCTTTGAGCCATTGTTGATGGTCAACAGCCAGTATGAAAGCCTGCGTACCAGCGGCTGCGATCTGGTGACGGTAGATGACGATCCGCTCGATGCTATCTGGCCTGACCGCCCGGCGGCACCCTGCGGGGAAATCATCGCCATGCCGGACGAAATCAGCGGCGAAAGCTCCGCCTCAAAACGCGCTCGTGTGGGGCAGGCGCTGAACAAAGCGGGCGCCGATTATCTGGCCGTGACGCAGCCGGACAATATCGCCTGGCTGCTGAACGTGCGTGGCTCGGATATTCCGATGAGCCCGGTTCCGCACTCCTTCGCGCTGGTGAGCGCCGACGGCAACATTGAGTGGTTTGTTGACGAGGGCAAACTGCGCAGTCTGGATAAAGCTCAGCTAAACGGCATCTCGCGCAGTCCGATGGATGAATTCCTCCCCCGCTGTCAGCAGGCTGCGGCAGGTAAACGGATTCTCATTGATCCGGACTCTGCGCCGGTTGCGGTTCGCTTTGCCGTTGAGCACGGCGGCGGCAACGTGGTGTGGGGACCCGACCCCATCACGCTTATTAAAGCCAATAAAAATGAAACCGAGCTGGCGGGCTACCGCGACAGCCACATTGAAGACGGCGTGGCCTGGGTGAATTTCCTCGCCTGGCTGACCCGAGAAGTGCCGCTGCGCGAGGCCGCAGGCAATCCGGTCACCGAGCTGGAAGCTCAGGAAAAACAGCTTAGCTTCCGCCAGCAGGGCGCCACCTTCATCGAGCAGAGCTTTAGCACCATTTCCGCAGCGGGCAGCAACGCCGCGATGTGCCACTACCACTCTTCGCCGGAAACAAACTTTGCGATCACCGGCGGGCAGTTCTACCTGAATGATTCCGGCGGCCAGTATCTCAACGGCACAACGGACGCCACCCGCACGCTCAGCTTTGGCGAGCTGGACGCTACCCGTCGCCTGCATTACACCGCCGTGCTGAAAGGTTTTCTGGCGCTTATATCACTGCAGTTCCCTCAGGGGACTCAGGGCCACCAGCTCGACGCCTTTGCCCGTCGCCCGCTTTGGGAGCTGGGGCTGGATTACGATCATGGCACCGGGCACGGCGTCGGCCACCGGCTGATGATCCATGAAAACCCGCACCGCATGGCGAAAAAGGTGAACCCGTGGCCAATGTTGCCGGGCAACATTATTACCATCGAGCCGGGTTACTATCTGGCGGATAGCCACGGAATTCGTATCGAAAATCAGGTAGAGGTTATTGCCTCCCGGCCTGGCTTCTGCAAGTTCTCGTCGCTTACGCTGATCCCTGTCGATCTGGCGGCAGTCGATTTCGACTTACTTAGCCCGCAGGACATCGCCTGGCTTGATGACTACCACCGGCAGGTGCGCGAAACGCTCTCCCGCGCGTGCACGGAGAGGCGCTTCAGTGGCTTGAGTCAGCCACAAAACCGGTCAGCCAGCAGCGCAGGCATTAACCGTTCAGGGCCGCTTTTGCGGCCTTCTCCCTTGATTTGCTGGATTAATCGGCAGTTAAACGCATTTCGCCAAAACAGCCTTTGACAACCCACACTCACCCCGCTAGTATTCGCCCCGTTCACACGATTCCTCTGTAGTTCAGTCGGTAGAACGGCGGACTGTTAATCCGTATGTCACTGGTTCGAGTCCAGTCAGAGGAGCCAAATTCGAGAAGCTCGCTTAGGAAACTAAGCGGGCTTTTTGCTTTCTAAAAACCCTCCATCTTTCGCGTTATCCCTTCTGACTCTCCAGATATAAATCAATTGATTAACATCAAAAACCGCCATCAAAACCGGCTATTGGATCCACAATCAACACAGTATGTTAAAAGCTTTAAACCAGATGGATCGGGAAAATACTAATGGCTGCAGTTTCGATAAATAAAATAAGCGGTGCAATTATCTCCGGGATAGAAAAAGCACAGATGGATTATGCGGAAATGTCTGGCGGTGAGTGGGTATGGAATGCCGCTGAATATGTTCTCACCACGTATATTGCTAAAGAGATCCATTCTCTCGAAGGCAGTAAGTTCGTAACCATTGAACACAGTGGCCTTGCTGCCCTGGGCGATGCCGGAGCAATTGGGCCAGGGCCTAAGCCTTTAAAAGCGAGGCTCAGAGGCCGTTTTGACCTGTTGCTATGGTGGGCAAACAGCAAGCCAAGAGCGGTGATTGAGGTGAAAAACCATCCTTCAGGCCCCAAAGGATGGGTTAAAGATATCGAGCGTATCGCCGCCGTTCTGAATATGCAAAAAGACAACTCCTCTTTTCATTTCGGGGCTTTTGCCTATTACTATTCTGCGCAAGATGGAAGACAGCTCAGCGCCGAGCAAAAACTGGCCCGAAAGCTTGAGAGAATGAAAAAGTACGTGGCGTCATCGCTATCGAATAAATTCAGGATAGAGCAGGTAGAGTCAAATATACACAATGAAGGTGAGTATGGTGCCTGGGTGGCGGCCTGTATCATAATAAAACGTGTCAACTAGCAGCGTGGGATCCCTGAAGCAGAAAGCCCGTGCTCTGAAGCTGACGCGGGTTTTCCAGAGCCGCAAAGCGCCTCCTTACCGCAGCTCGTTATCCTCTGAACCCTGCCCCACTCAAAATCAATCCTTTCTGTAAGCTAAAAAGGCATTCTCAGTCATTATCGCCAAATGTAGAAAAAAGCTGGCGAGCAGGTACTTTTCTCTTCAGAAACGGAAAATAATTTGTTTAGGTATCGATGCGATAAATAAGCTTAATTTGTTATTAACTATTTCTATTAAAATATAACGGCATCGCCTTTTTGTTTGAATTTTATACAAAATGCTGAAATCTTCCTCTTATCTTCATTATTTAGAATCCTCTAGTTACACATTGTTTCCTTCCTGAATAAATATTAAACACAGCATTTTATGCTGTTATCTTGAACATATTTTTTCACTTTGTTGTCCTCTTTTACTGTGTTACATATTTAAACGTGGTGCAGAGACACCAACACGTAAAAACGACAATAAATAGCTATTATAGGCAGGGCAATAAATGAAGAAGTCAAAATTATCTATTTTGATTGGCGGCGTCGTGCTGTCAACGCTTTCCGCTGGCGCTCATGCGGAAATCACGGTATTAGAGAAAAATCCGCAGAGTAATACTTTGCTGGCACCGTTAAGTTTGACGGTGGGCGGTAGTATTCGTCCGGAGTGGATATTTAATAATGGTCCGGAGCCGGGTTATTATAAAAATGGTCACGACGGCGGCACACGTTTCCGCTTCGGTGCAGACTATAAGTTAACTCAGGATACATCGCTGGTAGGTTATTACGAATGGGGTGTAGATCTGGCCCATGCGCTAAGCTGGGACGGCCACTATAACACCGACGGCAAACGCGATTATCAGCGCCAGTCGTACGCCGGAGTGAAAGACGACCGCTATGGAACGCTAACCTACGGTCACCAGTGGGGCATCTACTATTCCGTTATCGGCGTGAAAAGCGATGTCTGGGATAACGATGGTCACGCAGGCGCAACCGGCATTGGCGTTAAGGGTGATTACGACGGTGCAAACCGCCCTAAAAACAGCATCAAATACACCAACGATTTTGGGCCGGTTAAACTTTATGCTAACTATTTGCTGCCCGAAGATGAAACCGGTATTGCCGATAACCGTGCCTACCGCCGTAATCACGGCGCAGGTTTAGGTCTTGATTATAATATTACCAAGAGTTTCACCTTCAGCGCAGCCTATAGCGAAACGGACGCAACAATTAAAGACAGCGATTTTAATCAGAAGGGTTATCACCAGCAGATTTCCGGCACCGCATTAACCTGGCAGCCCGGCAACTGGTATATTGTCGGCACCGCAAGTTATTACAAAGATTTTGTGCCGAGCACGCGTGAAAATACCGTTTCCCATTATTTTGCCGGCAGCGGTTATGGTTTAGAGAGCTTTGTCGGTTATACCTTCAATATTGATAAACCATTCCTGAAGTCTATTCAACCTTACGTCGCCGCGGACTCGCTGCGTCTGAAAGGAGACGAAGATTTCCACGCCAACCATGTTTATCTTGGCGCAGGAACCACCATTGGTTACGGCCTGTCGGTTTACCTGGAGAGAACCCTCGCCAGCAGCTCAGACGGAGAGCCGGACTCGACCTGGCTGACCGTGTTCTACGATTTCTAATTCTTAACGACACCAAAACAAGAAGCCTGCTGAAAAGCAGGCTTCAGGCTGATGACAGCCGCAATAAAGTGAAGAAGCATCAGATAGCACCTATCAATAAACCAGGAAAATCAATTTTTAGATTTTCAACTGCTTACCACCGGGGAAAAACCACGCTTTTCCCCTGGTGGCCCCACCTTCCGTATACCGTTTACCGTCATAGGTGCGGCTTACTACAGTCTTCGGGATCGCCCTGGGGTTTATTAACGGCCCATAGCGTTATGGCCGCCAAAACTTCACGCTACAAGAGGTTAATTAAGGAAAATATAAGGTGGCTTAAATTAATTTACAGTCCATAACACCCGGATATTACCAGCCAGAATTTTTGAAAGTCTTCATCAATAACCCCTGCTATTCATTGTTCAACCGGCGAAGTAGCATGCATGCATCAAACGACGATTCACTTTATTATCCACATTGAGAGATTCATTATGATGCGCAAACTGATTACCTCCGCCCTGACTCTGACCGTACTTACCGCCCTTACCGGCACGGCTTTTGCCGCCACCGAAGTTCAGCAACCTGGGACCGGGCAAAGCGTTGGCTCTGTTTCAACCAGCGGCGCAACCACGCTTGATCAGGCTATAAATCAGTTGTCTGATAAAGCCGACAAAGCCGGAGCAAGTTCGTTTAAAGTGACGTCCGCAGGCGGGCAAAATAAGCTTTATGCCACTGCAGAATTATTCAAATAAATAAATGCTCGCGAATGGCGAGCTTTTATTTTTCTGTCCCTGACAATTACAGCCGCCCGGTCTCCGTGGTGGCTGTATTTATTTGCACCGGCATACCCGAGCGGCGGTTCAGAGCTTCACTGACAACGGCGGCATTCACGTCTGCCGCCTGAGTTGCACTGCGCAGCACGGTGGTCATTGGCAGAGGAACCTTCTTATCGGATTCAAATTCCGCTCGGTTACGCGACAGCGGCTCATGAACTTCCAGCCAGCGTTTACCATCCGGCTCGGTGGTGACCTTCACCGGCTGGTCAATCAGTTGAACGCGCGTGCCGACTGGCACGTTGTCGAACAGATATTTGATATCGTCATTGCGCAGGCGAATACAGCCCTGGCTGACGCGCAGGCCGATGCCAAAGTTGGCGTTAGTGCCGTGAATAGCGTACAGCTTGCCGATGTAAATGGCGTACAGGCCCATCGGGTTATCCGGCCCCGGCGGCACAAAAGCTGGCAGCGTTTTGCCCTCTTTGGCGTACTCGCGGCGAGTGTTCGGCGTAGGAGTCCATGCGGGAGCATCTTGCTTACGCTCGACGCGTGTCACCCAGTTGCGCGGCGTTTCACGCCCTGCCTGGCCGATGCCGATCGGCAGGATCTCTACCGTGTTGCTGTCCTTGGGATAGTAGTAAAGACGCATTTCCGCCACGTTGACCACAATTCCCTCACGTACGGTGTCCGGCAGAATAACCTGCTGGGGGATAACCAACTGCGTGCCGACTTTTGGCAGGAATGGATCGACGCCTGGATTAGCCTCCAGCATATTGCTGAAACCCTGTCCGTACTGGGCGGCAAAATGCTCGAGCGGCTCCTTGTTGCCCTCCGGCACGGTAACCATGACAGGCGCGCCCACCAGGCGGCTGCCTTCCGGCGGCAAAGGATAGGATACGGCCAGCGCACTCTGCGTGACCGCCGCCAGAGCAAAGGCCAGCGTGGAGAAACGAATCATAATTTCCCTGTTAGTTAACATGACGTGAATACGTTAAGCATAACCGTACAAGTAAAATTCTGTAAGGATCCCGGCGGAGTATGGTCACTAATTATACAGCGGGTTGCGACGGCGGGCTTCGCAAGGCATGATGTTCCCTTGTTTTTAAAGGAGACGTTATGCAGGAATTGATATCCGCACTCGAGCAATACGGGATTGAACCCAATCACACCACTTCCCTGATCGTCATTTTCGGCATCATTTTTCTTACCGCGCTGGTCGTCCATTTTATTCTTCACGGCATAGTGCTACGGGCTTTTGAGAAGCGCGCGAAGTCCAGCTCCAGCCTCTCGCTGCAGATTATCACCCAGAACAAGCTGTTCCAGCGGCTGGCCTTTCTGCTGCAGGGCATCATCGTTAACGTTCAGGCGGTACTGTGGCTGCAAAAAGGCAGCGACGCGGCGGTCATTCTCACCACCTGCGCCCAGCTATGGGTCATGCTCTACGCGCTGATGTCCTTCTTCTCATTGCTGGACGTGATTTTCGGGCTGTCGGGGAGATTCTCTTTCGCCTCCCAGCTGCCGCTGAAAGGTATTTTCCAGGGCGTGAAGCTGCTGGCCGCCATTGTCGTCGGCATCATGATGGTTTCGCTGCTTATCGGTAAATCTCCGGCGATCCTGATAAGCGGCCTGGGTGCGATGGCCGCCGTGTTGATGTTGGTGTTCAAAGATCCGATTCTCGGCCTGGTTGCCGGGATCCAGCTCTCTGCCAACAGCATGCTGAAGATGGGCGACTGGCTGGAAATGCCGAAGTATGGCGCAGACGGCGCGGTTATCGACATCGGCCTGACAACGGTGAAAGTCCGTAACTGGGACAACACCATTACCACCATTCCAACCTATGCCCTGGTGTCTGACGCCTTTAAAAACTGGAGCGGCATGTCGGCCTCCGGCGGTCGCCGCATCAAGCGCAGCGTGAACATCGACACCACCAGCATTCGTTTCTTATCGCAGGACGAACAGGAGAAGCTTTTCAAAGCGAAGCTGCTGCAGCCCTATATGGCGGAGCGTGGGAAAGAGATTAGCGAGTATAACCAGCAGAACGCCGACGACTCAGTGCTGAACCAGCGCCGAATGACCAACGTTGGCACCTTCCGGGCCTACCTGAATGAGTACCTCCGCAACCATCCGCGCATTCGCAAAGACATGACGCTGATGGTGCGCCAGCTTGCCCCTGAAAGCGAAGGGCTGCCGGTAGAAATTTATGCCTTCACCAACACCGTGGTGTGGGCGGAGTATGAAAGCATTCAGGCCGACATCTTCGACCATATTTTTGCCGTGGTGGACGAGTTTGGGCTGCGTATTCACCAGACGCCAACCGGCAACGATATGCGTGCCATTGCAGGGGCTTTCGAGCGT